>CADBQY010000193.1 GCA_902796885.1 uncultured Planctomycetota bacterium | reverse complement strand
CTCGACCAGCAGAGTTCCGGTTTCCCTTCCCACATGGCGGTGAACCATTCGAGCTGGTTGCGGCGGTCGAAGTCGCCGTTGTATTCCGGCGCGGCGCGGAATTCGACGCCCGGAAGTTCGGGCAGCTCGGCGCCGCCTTCGGTCTTGAGGTAGTAGTCCCCGCCGTAGTCGTTCGGGGAGAAGAGAACGCCCTTTTCGCCGACGATCAGAGCGCCGCTGTCGGTCGGTTCGATCCCGTATTTCGCGAGGAGCTCTTTCGGCGGGGTCTGTTTGCTGTCATACCAGGTGTAGGGGAGCGGACCGCGCCAGTCGTTGGCGGGGAACTCGTACCAGATGCGCGACGACGCCGGGAAGCTGTTGTAGTCGTGCCCGGAACTTTCGGCGACCACGCTGGTCGGGTTTTTCAGTTCGCACGCCGCGTACGGCAGGTTGGCGGTGTGGCAGGCCATGTCGCCGAGCGAGCCGGAACCGAAATCCCACCAGCCGCGCCACGAGAAGGAGTGATAGACGCCCGGCCAGTATTCGCGGTAAGGCGCGGTGCCGAGCCAGAGTTTCCAGTCGAGGACTTCGAGAGCCTTTTTGATCTGCTCTTCTTTTTCGGCGATTTCGTCTTCGGCGATATCCGGGTCTTCTTCACGGATCTGTTTGCTGAACTTTTCGAGCGTCATGTCGCGGTTCGGACCCTGCGGCCAGACCGGACGGTTCGTCCAGACGTGGACCTCTTTCAGTTCGCCCAGAACGCCGGCGCGAACCTGAGCGGCGCCGCGGCGGACCGAGTCGAGCGAGCTGCCCTGGTTCCCCATCTTGGTGCAGACGCCGTTTTCGCGGGCGAGGTTCCCCAGGTAACGGGCTTCGCCGATCGTACGGGTCAGCGGTTTCTGCGTGTAGCAGTGTTTTTTGGCCTTCAGACCCATCGCCGAAATGGCGGTGTGCATGTGGTCGGTGGTCGAACAGGTCATGGCGTCGAACTTGTCTCCCATTTCGGCGAAGACGTCGCGGAAATCGGCGTATTTTTTGGCGTCGGGATAGTTCGTCCCCTGGCCGTCCAGGGTGTTCTTGTCAACGTCGCAGAGGGCCACGATCTTACCGTAGGCCGCCGCGTTGGCGACGTCGCCGCCCCCTTTGCCGCCGACGCCGAAGCAGGCGACGGCGATCGACTGCAGGGCGCTGGCGCGCGCGATCTTATGCGCGTTGCCCGCTCCAACCATAAACCCGGCACCGGCGACGGTGGCCGTTTTGAGGAAGTCACGACGTGTCGTTCTCATCAGGATACTCCTTAATCTATATGCGTAAAAATATCTGTACCGACCGGTCTGTCGTCTGCCGGGGGTTCAGATCGAACGCGATCAAAAACGGTTTAACCGGCAAAGTCTCAGCACAATCACCTTCTTTACTATTTTAACATCACAAAATATTGATTTCCAGTATTTTGAAGCCGATTTTCAGAAAAATTTTCCTGAAAAATCCACGCCTCCCCTCAATTTCGGACCAAACCGGGATAAACGTCAAGATCGAGCGATTCGAAAAGACCGGCCCGATACCGTTCGACGGCCACCGCGCCCATGACGGCGTTGTCGGTGCAGAGTTTCGGAGGGGCGATATAAAGACGAACGGATCGCTTTTTCGCGGCTTTTTCAATCTCTTCGCGGAAATGCCGGTTCGCGGCGACCCCTCCGCCGACGCAGAGGGTGTCGAGCCCGGTCAGACGGAGCGCGTCCATCGCCTTGCCGACCAGACAGTCGACCGCGGCGGCCTGGAACGAGGCGGCCAGATCGGCGCGCGTCCGGTCGGAAATCACGACCGAGGCGCAGTCGACTTTGCCGACCCCGGCGATCTTGTACCGTACGGCGGTTTTCAGACCGCTGAAACTGAATTCCAGGCGGTCCGGTTCGTTCAGCAAAGGACGGGGGAACGGATAGGCGTTCGGATCGCCCTCTTCGGCCGCTTTCTGGATCGACGGGCCGCCGGGGTAGGGGAGCCCGAGCATCGCGGCGACCTTGTCGAACGCTTCCCCCGCCGCGTCGTCGATCGTCGTGCCGAGCGGCTCGAAGTCGATCGGGGTCAGGCATCGGTAGAGGTTCGAGTGGCCCCCGCTGACGATCAGACCGACGCAGGGGAACGGATCGACCCCGTACGCCACTTTGCAGGCGTAGACGTGCGCCTGAAGATGGTTGACCGCGATCAGCGGAAGCCCCGCGGCCAGCGCCAGCGCCTTGGCGCCCGACAGACCGACCAGAAGGGAGCCGGCCAGCCCCGGCGTATTGACCACCGAGACGGCGTCCAGGTCGCGCAGCGCGACCCCGGCGCGGCGGAGCGTCTCGTCGATCACCGGCAGAATCCGCTCCAAGTGGGCGCGCGAGGCGATTTCGGGAACGACCCCGCCGTAAATTTCATGAATTTTGACCTGCGAGGCGACCACCGCCCCCAGCACGTTCAATTCGCCGTCGATCACCGCCGCGGCGGTTTCGTCACAACTCGATTCGATCGTTAATATTTTCACGGTACTCAAGACTGTTTTGCGGGCGGGGAAACGTCGTCCTCCAAGGACGGGCCGATCTCCAGTGGAATCGGCGCTTCGACGCTTCCCATTCTATCCGAATCGGGATCGGTTTCCAAGATCGCGGAATCTTTTCGGAACGAATCCCTTTATTCGGCGCAATCTTTTCAGGACGGAAAAATTCCCCTCGTCCGCGATAGGAAGAATACGGATTATTCGTCTTGCGTTCCCTTTCCTATTTTATTACTATTCCCCGAGTTTCTCTCTTTTCCGGCCCGTGCCGCGGAGCGGAAAAGCGGGGGCTCGCACGGTGATATGACGAACGAAAACTGAATAGAACCGCCGGTAAACCGATATGACGACCAAAACCCAAACGATACTGACCGTCCTTCTGCTCCTCCTTCTTTCGGCAGGCGGCTGTTCCAGCTGGGGAGGAAAAATCAATAACACCGAAGGGGTCAACTATTATTCCCGAGGGGATTACGACCAGGCTCTCACCGCGTTTCAAACCGCCTCGCGTCTGAATCCCGAAGACCCGGAAATCTACTACAATATCGCCTCGACCTATCAGCAGCAGGCGCTCCGCTACCAGGATCCGACCCTGCTGACTCAGGCCGAAACGAACTACCGAATCTGCCTTCAGAAAAACCCGACCCGCGAGACGACCGTCTGCTGCTATCGCGGTCTGGCGACCGTTCTGAACCAGCGAAAAGACGAAAAACAGGCGATGAAAGTCCTGCAGGAATGGGAAGAGAAAGAGCCGAACGCGGTCGAACCGAAGCTTGAAATCGCCTATCTCCTCGAAGCGCAGGGGAAGAACCAGGAGGCCGCCGACGCCCTGACCAAGATCAAAGACTGGGCGCCGAACGACTACCGCGCGTTCTATAAACTCGGCCTGGTCGAAGAAAAACTGGGGCATACCGACGCCGCGCTCGAAAACCTTCGCGCCGCGTCCCGCCTGAACCCGACCAATCAGGATATCACCAATAAGATCACCCAGCTCGAATCGAAAGGATCGGCCCCGATGGTCGGCACGTCGGCCGAAACCGCGCAAAACGGCGCGCCTCCGCTCGACGGCGCTTCCGCGTCGCCGACCTTCGTGACCCGAAACGAACAGCCCGCGCCGACGGCCGCCGCCGCGCCGACGTTCAACGCCGCGCAGACGGCGTCGGTGCGGAACGATCCCGCCGCCGCGCCGCCGATTCAGGACGGCTTTTCGCCGGTAACGACCACCACGGCCGAACCGACGTTTAACGCGCCGCCGGCCGACGCCGCCGCCCAGGCCCCCGCGCTTGAAGGTGCCGCGCCGTCGTACGACGCGCCCGCGCCGGGCGCTCTTCCCGCGACTCCTCCCGCGACGAGCCCGGCGTCTCCGCCGCCGATCGAAAGCGATATGGATTCCCTCTTCGGCGACGAACTGACCCGGACCGCGCCGAAGGCGCCTGTCTGGACCGCCGCCTCGCCGACACAGCAAACCGCCGCGCCGGCGGCTTCGGCTCAGGCGCAGGGCGCCCCTCAGCCCGCCGCGGCGCTCCCCGACGGGACGGGCGCGAGCACCTTTAAACTCGCCTATGCCGCCGCGCCCGCCGCGGCGGCGCCCGCGGCGCCGAGCGCCGCGACCGCCGAGACAAGCGCGAGCAAGTCAAAGATCGGGAACCCGAATCCCGGTCCGCCGCGGACCTCGGTCGGCGTTCCGTTCTGAGCGGATTCCGCAAAATCAAGAGATTTCGGGAGCCGGGTTGTCGAAGCGACGATCCGGCTTCCTGTCTGTCGGGAGACTCTTTTCGTTTCGCCGACCGGGAGAGCGGGGCGTTGCGCGGCGTTCGAAACCGCGCGCGGACACGCTTTTTCCCCGTCTTGTTTTTTGCTCCTTTTCGCCCTAGAATAAACGCGTTGTCCGATTCCGCGACGGCTCCGCACGCGGGGTGTTTTTTACGGGGAGAGCGTTCGATGAAAATCCCTTTGGGTGTGAAACTGGTTCTTGTGGCGCTGGCGGTCGCGATCGCCGCGATTTTCGCGTCGCGTAAGTGGACCGCGCCGCCGGTTCAGGGGGTCGGGCCGGGACAGGCGGAAGGGGAACGCCTGGTTCTGACGATCGACGGCGCCGCGTTTCCGTTCCGATGGGCTCCCGCGGGAGAGTTCCTGATGGGGAGCAGCGCCGGGGAGGAAGGGCGCGACGAGGCGGAAGTCCGTCATCCGGTCGTTTTGACCCGCGGGTTCTGGATCCTCGAAACCGAAGTGACCCAGGCGATGTACGCCGCGGTGACAAAAACGAACCCTTCCGAATTCAAGGGGGAGAACCTGCCGGTCGACACCGTCTCGTGGTTCGACGCCAACGCGTTCTGCGCCGAGTGGGCGAAAGCCGCGCGTCTGCCGAGTTCGATCGCGGCGCGTCTACCGAGCGAGGCGGAGTGGGAATACGCCTGCCGCGCCGGGACGCTCGGGCCTTATTATCTGCCGATCGAAAGCTCGGGGTGGATCGGCGAGCCGACCGAGTCGGGCGGGACGCATCCGGTCGGCGAAAAGGAGCCGAACGACTGGGGTCTGTACGACATGCACGGAAATCTCTGGGAATGGACCGCCGACGGATGGTACGACTTCTCCGGGGAACGACAGACCGATCCGCGCGGGACGGCCGACGGGGAAGTCCGGGTCGATCGCGGCGGCTGCTGGGACAGCCGGCCGAACGAGGCGCGCTCGGCATATCGGGGCGTCTACGAGGCGCCGCGGTCAAGCCGGTTCGTGGGGTTCCGGTTTATCCTCTCGGAACTGCCGTAAGGGACGCGCGGCGCAGCTTCCGTCCGATAATATCCACCTGAAATTGTTCGTTTTCTTGGATATTCTCCTTGATTATTCGGGGCGATTGCCTATAATATAGATGTCGTCTCGTTGCCGCTTTGCACGGCGGCGCTTCGTTTTTCGAGATGTTCCTTTTTTCAAAGGAGGCTCCGATGTTACGATCCGTACGCGATTTTTTATTTTTCCTTTTTACGGCCGCTCTTTTTCTCGCTTGCGCGGGCGGCTGTCAAAAGCGCGAGGCCCCTTCGACCGTCGTCACCACCGAACTTGACAAGGTTTGTAATACGGACGGCCTCGTTTCGCTGCGCGAGGCGATCTCCTATGCCGAAGAGGGGGATACGGTCACCTTCGGCGAGACGATCCCCGGCGGAACCGTGATGGAACTCCGGTACGGAAGCCTGAAGATCAAGAAGGGAATCACCATCGACGCGGAATCGAATGAAAACTTCAAAAACGGCACGTTGAAAATTGACGGCCGCGGGAGAGGCCGGGTGTTTTCAATCAATGTCCCGGACGGCGGTGCCGGCGTGGAACTGATCGGTCTGACCGTCACCGGCGGAAAAGAATCGGAAGGCGGCGGAATATTCGTCGACCGGAGCTCGTTGACGCTCACCCGCGTGACCGTCACCGGAAATACCGCGGCAAACTGCGGCGGCGGGATCCATCTCAACCGGGGGACGCTGACGATTGCCGATTCGGCGATTACCGGGAACCGTGCCGACTGTTACGGCGGCGCGATTTACAGCGAACAGAGCGGTCTGGCGCTTGCCGATTCGACAGTCGTAGGAAATTCCGCCGGACACAGCGGCGGCGGGATTTATGCCGACGGCTATACGGCTTCGGTCGCAAACACGAGGATTGTCGGAAATGTCGCGTCGTACTGCGGCGGGGGAATTTGCGTTCGTGAGGGGGAAATGGCGGTCACGGGGGCGACCATCGCCGAGAACTGCGCGGGAGACGGGAGCGGGATCGACATTCAGTCACATCGGAACGTGACGATCGCCGATTCGACGATTGTCCGTAATTCCGCAACGGAGAGCGGCGGCGGGGTTCTTAACGGCGGGGGGACGCTTTCGATTGCCGGATCCACGATCGCCGACAACTCCGCGGACTGGCACGGCGGCGGGATCTGCAACTGGCGAAATCTTTCGCTTTCCGAAACGACTGTTTCCGACAACTCCGCATGGGCCGGCGGTGGATTGTACAGTACTGCCGAGAGGTTTGCATTCCGCGACACGACCATTGACGGGAATCCCGCGCTCGATACCGGAACAAACGATACGGTCATCATCAGAACCGACCTTGCCGAGAATCCGTGTGTAACGCATGGCACCGTTGAGATCGGCGCATGTGAGTTTCGCGGGAACCGGAACGCGGTGAAGGAGGATTGGTCCGCCGAGGAGTAATCGCCTCGCCGGCGGCCGCCGCTGCCGAAGAGTTTCAGATTTACTGCATGCCCATTTGTTCAGATGACGGATGTATCTATGTCGAGGAAGCCGAATGCCGCCGATTCTTTCCAGAAGACCGAGAACGTGTTCGAGGGTCTGACGCACACGAAAATCTCTTTCCGCGCCTGGATCGCGGAATCGGCCGCGTTCGCAAAGCGTTGGTTTTTCCGTCTCCTGATTCTTTCCTTTCTTCTTTCGTTTTCCTTTCTCGGTATGTGTCCTCGGGGAATGCTCCCCTGGGATGCAATATGCCTCACGCCTGAACTTGAATCTTCCGAGCCCGGTACCGATTGGGAATCGATCGGACCGCTTACCAAAGACGAACTGCGCCAACTGATCGTTCACGATATGGAAACGGGCAAACTCCCTCCTCCCGCGTCATCCCCTTCCGGTCCTGTTCGGCGTCCGGTGTTCTGCCTCTCTTTTATCCTTATTTCGTGGCTGTCGGTTTCGTGGGGACTGCGCACGCTTCGCGAAGATAACGGAACCTGGAACCATTTGCGGTTCCCTTCCTGGAAGGCGGTTCTGAATCTGATCTTGTTATTGGCCCTCTGCAGCGCTCTGATACCGGCGCTTTTTCTGTGTTTCTGTGTTCTCCTGGGGATTTTGAACGAATCGGTAGCCGAAGCGCTTGTGCTTCTGGTTCTGATTTTTCTTCTCGCCAGAATCGCGCTTTCGGCGCACCTGATTCTTGACCGGAACGTCGGTGTGATTCGGGCTGTCGGCGGATCCTGGTTTTTTACGCGATCCAATTTCGGAACTCTCGTCGTCGGCGGCGGTTTCCTGTTCGTTCTCTGTTACGCGCTTCTGTTTGCGCTCTATTTGGCGTTTCCTCCGGCATTTTGGACTTCGGCCTGCGGAAGGTGGTGCTACTTCGGCGGGCTGTTGGCCGTTCAAACGGTGTTGGGCGTACCGGCGCTGGCCATGAGCTCGGTCTTTTACCTGACCGTAACGGGACAGAAACGGCTTGGAACAGGGGCGCCGAAATCGGCGTCCGGCATTTCTGAAACGGACGGATTGGCATATTCGGTGGACGCGGAGATGACGGATCCGGGCACGGAAGGGGCGGAACCGCCCGCCGAAGAGGTACGGGGAGAGCCCTCGTCGGAATAATTCCGGCGCGGACTCTCACAAACATGATCGTTACACAAAGGAATCGCGCGATGTCCAAGTTCATCTGTCCGTTTCTGCTCGCCTGTCTGGCGGTCGGCGTCGTCCGTTTCGGAACGGGCGGCGGGGAACCCGAAACGCCCTCGACCGTCGTCACCACCGATATGGACGTTTGCGACAAAACCGACGGTCTCGTTTCGCTGCGCGAAGCGGTCGCCTATGCGGGCGAAGGCGAGACGGTCACCTTCGCCGAGTCGATTCCCGGCGGAGCCGTGATTAAGCTCCGGCAGGGAAGCCTGAAGATCGACAAGGGGATCGCGATCGACGCTTCGTCGGCCGGCGCGAAGATCACGATCGACGGCTGCGGCCGAGACCGGGTCTTTACCGTCGCCGTTCCCCCCGAAGGGGACGGGGCGGAACTGATCGGAATGGCCGTGACCGGCGGGAAAGAGAAACGGGGGGGCGGGATCCTCGTCGATCGCGGCACGCTGACGCTCAACGATGTGAAGGTTTTCGGAAATACCGCGGGAGAGTCCGGCGGCGGAGTCTGTTGCGACGGCGGTCTCCTTACGGCGGCCGGTTCGGAGATTTCCAAGAACCGCGCCGGCAGCGGCGGCGGCATTTACGGCGCGGGAGAATCGGTTTCGATCGTAAACACAAAGATTTTCGGAAATGCCGCGAGCTTTGGCGGCGGAATTTACGCCCGTAAGGGCGGGCTGACGATAGACGATTCGACCGTCGCCGAGAATGACGCGTATGACGGCGAGATCACGCTCCGAGGCCGCGTTCGGGCGGCGATCGCCCGTTCGATGATTCTCCGAAACGTGCGCGGCGCCGGTATCGACAACGGCGAGTGGTGCGAACTGACGGTGACCGACTCGTTGATCTCCGAAAATAAAAACGGCGGGATTTTGAACTGCGGCACGCTTTCGATCACCGGCTCGGCGATTTCCGGAAATTCGTCGTATCAGAACGGCGGCGCGTTTTGTAACCACGGAGTCCTGACGATCGCCGCTTCGAGGATTACCGAAAATACCGCGACAGGTTCCGGCGGCGGAGGGTACAACACCGAATCGCTTGCCGTCGACAACACGGTCGTCTACGGAAATTCCGCGAATATCGGCGGCGGCCTGTCCGCGGTCGGCGGGACTCTTTCGCTTGTCAACGTCACCGTCGCGGGGAACGTCGCGCGCAGCGGGGGCGGAATCAACGTTTCGGGCGGTGTCGAGATGTTCAATTCGATCGTCGCGCTGAACCGGGCGAAGGACGACAGCGGCGATCTCTGCGGTCCTCTGGCCGACCGGATCGCCGGCTCGAACAACATCGTCGGCGACGATCCCGGATTTTTCGCCGCGCCGGTCTTTGAACTGACGAAGCGGCCGAACCCGTGCCAGAGCGAATTTTGTCCGGCGTTCGTCGAAGAATGGGAGCCGAAAAGCGCCGATCCGCTCGATCTTTTGCTCGGCGCGGGAAGCCCCGCGATCGACGCCGGATCGAACGACGCGGTGAAATCCGAAACCGACCTGGCCGGAAATCCGCGGATTGCCGGCGGCACCGTCGATATTGGCGCGTACGAGTCCCGGGGAGTTCCGCGCGAAACGGAAAAAACGCGGGAAACCGCCGGGGAATGACTCGGACGCCGATTTTCGTCAAGTTTCATTCCCTCCGAGGCCGGGAAAGAGGCCTGAAAAGGGCGAAATCCGTCCCTTTCGGCGCTTGAAAACGGGAGCGCGCGGCGCGGAGAAAAAATTTTTTAAAAAATTCCCTTCCGCCCCCCTTGCCCGATTTTTGATCGGGGTTATATTCTATCCCGTTGCCCCCAAGGGGGCGGCGAAGAACATTGACAATCAGGT
>CADBQY010000192.1 GCA_902796885.1 uncultured Planctomycetota bacterium | reverse complement strand
CATCAATAACCTGGAACAGATCGTCGGGCTTTTCCGCGGCAATCTGGGGAAAACCGCCAAAAACGAAGATCCCTGCGACAACGCCACGAGCGCCCCGTTCATCATCCAGATTTCCCGCGGCGCCCGCGGCTACACCGACAAGCGCTTCCTCGAAGGGATGATCCGCAACGCCGACGAAGTCTTTCCGGAAGCGATCTTCGCCGTTCACCTTGACCACGGCACCGAAGACGTCTGCTACGACTGCATCGACAGCGGTTTCTACAGCTCGGTGATGATCGACGCCTCGCACGAACCGTTCGAAAAGAACGTCGAAATCGTCAAGCGCGTCGTTGACCGCGCTCACGCCAAGAACATCGTCGTCGAAGCCGAACTCGGCCAGCTCGGCGGCGTCGAAGAAGACGTCGTCGGCAGCGTCAAACTGACCGACCCGGCCCAGGCGGCGGAATTCATCGACCGGACGAACGTCGACTCGCTGGCGGTGGCGATCGGCACCTCGCACGGCGCGTTCAAGTTCAGCGGCAAGCAGGGCCTCCACTTCAACGTCCTCGAAGAGATCCAGAAAGCGGTCAACGCGGTCAAACCGAACTTCCCGCTCGTCATGCACGGCTCCTCGTCGGTTCCGGCCGAATGGGTTGCCCGGATCAACAACGCCGGCGGCGCCATGAAAAACGCCAGCGGCGTCGACGAAAAGCAGTATCTTCCCGCCGCGAAACTCGGCGTGACCAAGATCAACATCGACACCGACGGCCGTCTGGTCTGGTGCGCGATCCACCGCGAATTCTTCCGCGACCATCCGGAAAAATTCGACCTGCGCGAACCGGGCAAAATCTTCATGCCCGCCTACGCCGAATACATCATTCACAAGAACCAGATGCTCGGCAGCGCCGGTCAGCTCGAAGAGGTCCGCAAGGTTCTCCAGAAGTAACTTTCCCGGAAAGTCATCCGACCATGCAGTTTTTTTCCCTCGACGAAATCCGCGAAATCCCCTTGAAAAACCGGTGGCTGGCCGCCTTTCTGGCGTGGCTCTGCCCCGGTTTGGGGCATTTCTACCAGGGGCGTACCGCCAAGGGGGCGATCTTCTTCTTTTCGATCGTCCCGCTCCTGGTCGCCGGACTTTGGATGGGGTCGTATTGGGAAACGGGCCGCGCGCCGGCCGAAGGCGCGCCGGCCCCCCGCACTCTCTGTTTCGCGAAAAACGCCTACTGCCAGTGGGAACCGGGAAGCCGGCGTCTCTATTTCATCCCCCAGGCGCTCAACGCCGCCGTCGCCGTTCCCGCCCTTCTCCAGGCCGCGGTCGTCCGCGACGGCTCGACGCCTCTGTGGAACGGCGCGTTCGCTCCGCCGGCCTCTTCGGCGTTTTCGGCGGCGGGTTCCGTTCCGGGGCGCCCCACCCTCAACTCGATTCTGTTCCATCTCGACTCGTGGTTCGAGATGGGAACGATCTTCCTCGCCTCGGCGGGGCTTCTGAACCTTCTGGTCATCTTCGACGCCCTCTTCGGGCCCGCGTGGATCATTCCCGACGAGGTCAAAAACGAGCTTCTCGAAACCGGCGCGAAAGCGAAATAATCCTTTTCCCGCGCCCGCTGCGGGAATACGCCGGACGATCCGCCGAACGCGCGTCCGATTATGCCGCGGAAACAAGCTTTTCCCCCGACAAGGCTTTTTTTTACAAGTCGGTCCGTTTGAAAGCGCGATCTATTTGAGACGGTCTATTTGAAGATGTCGGAAATATCTTCCGGCTCGCCGACGTCTTCCGCTTCGAGCGCGGCGTAATCGGGTTCTTTGGGCGGGGGTTCGACTTCGGAAGGATTGATCACAAAATGGAGCGAGGCGATCATGAAGCCGTCGCCGAACGGGATCGGAATGGAACGGCGGATCGGCGCGTTTTTGTAATAAGTCCCGTTCATCGAGCCGAGGTCGCGAACCATCACCACGCCGTGGTCTTCGTAAATTTCACAATGCTGGCGGCTGACGAGAGGGTGAACGATCGAGATATTGCAGAGCCGGCTGCGGCCAATCGTACAGGGAAGGTGGACAACTTTGGAAAACCGAAGGGTTGAACCGTCAAGAATGTCCAACTTAACGAGCATTACTTTGATCCTTTACAGCGGCTGAATTCCTGCTGGACACGGCGGTTTCCCGCCCGAGAAAGCGAGAGAATCCTCGAAAAAACACATTTTTAATATACCCCACAAACGGGGAAGAATCAATAAGGATTTTCAGTTTCCGAAAAAAATTTTTTTCGCGGGCTCACCCCCCTTGAATGGAAAGAAAAGTCGATTATAATCATTCTCGTTGGTTGACCGGGCCCCTTTCGGTCGCGGGTCTTTCAATATTGCGGGCGTAGCTCAGTAGGCTAGAGCACAACGTTGCCAACGTTGTTGTCGAGGGTCCGAATCCCTTCGCCCGCTCTTTTTTT
>CADBQY010000191.1 GCA_902796885.1 uncultured Planctomycetota bacterium | reverse complement strand
CGACGAACCCGCCTGTTCAAAGACCGACCAGAACGCGATACTGAAGACCGACAGGATCAGAATGACCCCGATCCGGTCGATCTCTTTCCGGGTCAAAGGCGCCTGAACCGGCGCGGTTTCGGTCGGCTTGTTTTCGGCGGCGGCCTCTTCGCGCTGAGTCATTCCGATATGCCCCAGGTATTTCGGGCGGAGGAACGAGTAGGTACAAAGTCCGAAGATCATTCCGAGCGAAGCTACACCGAATCCCCAATGCCAGCCGAACTTCTCGGCGACCGTCCCGGCGACGAAAGGCGCCAAGAACGCGCCGACGTTGATTCCCATATAAAAGTAGGTGAACGCGGCGTCGCGGCGTTTGTCTTCCGGACCGTAGAGCTGACTGACCATGACCGAGATACACGGTTTAAAGAAACCGTTCCCGACGGTGATCAGCGCCAGACCCGCAAAAAAGACGAACGAGGTGCTCGGCGACGAGGCGAACGTGATCGCCGAGTCGGCGTGGGCGCGGAAGATTTCGGTCCCCCACAGGGCCAGTTCGCCCAACGCCATCAGAATTCCTCCGAAAACGACGCTTCGGTGCGGGCCGATAAATCGGTCGGCGATCAGGCCGCCGAAGAGGGGAAAGAAATAGACCAGGCCGGTAAACCAGCCGTACAGGTTGTACGCGCCTTTTTCGGTCCAGCCGAATCCGGGATTCGATGCGGTGAGCGCCGAGGTCAGGTAGAGGACCAGAAGCGCCCGCATTCCGTAGTAACAGAAGCGTTCCCACATCTCGGTGGTAAAGAGAACCCACAGGCCGATCGGATGGCCTAAAAATTGCCGGTCTTTCGGATTGATCTCAGCGCGGTTTTCCATCGTTTACTTTCCCGTATTGTCTTGAAGTTCTTCGACGAACGCTTTCGGCGAAAGGGGCTCGCCGGTCGCCTGTTTCACGAAATCGTTCCAGTGCCAGCGCATTCCCGGCTCGAACACCTTTTTGATCAGCGCGGCGCCGACTTCTTTCGAGGCGAAATGTTCGGCGTCGAACGGAAGCGATTTACGCAATTGAGCGCCGAAGAGTTCCCCAAGCATGTAGTTGTGGTAGTAGACCGGCGCGATCACGAAGTGCGGTTTGCTCGCCCAGTCGGCCTTGTTCCGCCCTTCGGGGCGTTTCATCAGCTGGTATTTCTCGACCGTGTCCCACCAAAGGGCGCGCAGATCCTGGTCGGGATCGGCGTAGAGCGCGCGTTCGAAGTGGAACATCACGATCGTCCATCGGCAGAAGAGGAGCTGTTCGCGGATGCGCTGCTTTTTGAGCGCGCGTTCGGCCTGCCGCGCCCGGTCGGGGTCGGCGCCGGCGAACTCGACGAGCCACTCGGGATAATCGGTGACCTTTTCGAACATCATCGCGATCCCTTCGGTCGTGAAGATGTGGCAGGCGGTGCGCAGGTTGTACGGCAGGGTCGGGTCGACGTAGATTTCGTAGACCGAATGGCCCAGTTCGTGCAGTTGGGTACACATCCACTCGGACGTCGGTTTCAGGTTGCACAGAACGCGAACGTCCCCTTCCAGGTTCATATTGTTGCTGAACGCGTGCTGCGATTTTCCCTCGCGGTCGAACAGGTCGCTCTTGGCGAGGATTCCGCGGGTTTCAAGCCCGAGCGCGTCGTAGTAGCGGATCGCGATCTGATTGATCTCCTCGGCGGTCTTTCCGGCGTAAAAGACGTTCTTGTCGATCTCCGCCGAAGGGGGGGCCTGCTGAAAGAAGGGGTTGTCGTAATGCCAGGGCATAATTTCCGAAACGCCGAACTTCGCTTTGAGTTCGTCGTCGAGCTCCGCTTTCACCCTGGCGAAGATCGGCGCGGTTTCCTTTTCGAGTTCGTCGAAAATCGCGGTCAGTTCGGCGGGATCGAAGTCCTGAAACGAAACGGTCATCTCCCAGTAGTTGTCGTAACCGAGCGATCGTGCGGCCTCGTTGCGGATCTTCGCCAGTTCGACGATCCGGTCGGCGACGAGTTCGCCGACCTGTTTCAGGGCTTCCCAGAGTTCCCGCCGGCGGTCCGAATCGGTCTCTTTTTCGAGCATTTCGAGGAGCTCGTTATTGGTGTATTCTTTTCCGTCCAGGACGCCCCGCTGATTCTGAAACGCCTGTTCGATTTCCCCCGAGAGTTTCGTCATCCGTTCCATGATTTCCTGAGGAAACTGCGCCTGCCGGAACGCGTTGGCGACTTCGTCGGTTTCGCGTTTGAGCAGCGGGGGAAGTTTCCCTTTCTTTTCGGCGTCGGCCAGAAGACGGAGAAACGTTTCGTATTTCTCTTTCGACGAATGATAGGCGCTCATCGCGATCGTGGCGTCGGTGTATTTCTCGAACGCTTCGTCGCTTCCGGTTGTCATCGCGTCCCACCAGGAGTAGGAGACGTCGCAGAAGAGTTTATGAAAATCCTGCTGATAGGCCGCGAGAAAATCTTTCAGCGTCTCGTCGGCCGCGCCGTTTAGAGCGTTTAACATAAATCCTCCCAAAAGGAAAAGGAGAAGTCCCGTTTTTTTCATCGATATAACCTCGTTTTCGTTCGAACCTCCCGCCGGAACGGGTCAGAATCGCGCCAAACCGTCTGCCGGATGACCGACATTGCGGTATTATAACAGAAGTCAAAAGAGCGTATAACCCCAAATTGCCCCGTTTACTGTGGCGAGAACGTACGGCGGTCCGGCCCGAGACTAAAAATCGAGGAGGAACGGTTCGATTTTGGAATACTTTCGTTCGCCGATCCCTTTGACTTTGAGAAGTTCGTCTTTCGACCGGAACCCGCCGGTCGCGGCGCGGTATTCGATGATCCGGTCGGCCAGAGCCGGACCGATTTCGGGAAGGAGGACAAGCTCTTCTTTTCCGGCGAGGTTCAGATCGACCAGGTATTCGTAGTCCGTCTTGAAACGAAGGGGGACCTGAAACGAGCGGTCGGCACGCGCCCGTTCGAACTCGGCGCGTTCGGCGCGGGTCGGAATCAGCGCGTAGCCGGGGAAGACGGCGCTCTCTTTCGGCAGAGGGCGGAGCGAAAGGAGAAGAGGCGCGGCGGCGGCAAAGGCGATTCCGCACAGAAAGCCGAGCGTCGTCAGGTCTTGCCGTCGAATCGAAACGCGCATGGGAAACGGGCGAAAAAAAATGGTCAAGGAGAATCCTCAACCACCGAAACGTTCGAAAACAAACGTGCCGCCCCGAACGGAAGCGGCACGCGAACGACTAAAGAAAGACCGGGCTCAGTGAGCGGCCATTTTGGCGGCGCGGTAGGCGCGGCGTTCGGCGCGAAGACGGGCGCGGCGTTTGATTTCGCTCGGCTTCTCGTAGTTTTCGCGGCGACGCATCTCTTTTTTGATCCCGCTCCGTTCAACGAGCTTGCGGAAACGGCGAACGGCATCTTGAATGGTTTCTTTTTCACGCAGGGTTAACTTAACGACCAAAACGAACCACCTTTCTTCGTTAAATTTAGGGTGTAAGATGAATATAGTCTTGTCCCTATCATAACCGACAAAAAAAAGTTGTCTATAAGGGGGTGCCGCGGAAAAAGGGAAAATTTTGATGAAATGAGCGTTTTTTCAGATATGAGGCTTGTAGCGGCCCGGCGGGGAAAGATTCCCTGACGCCCGAATTCAAGCCGATTTTAGTAGGGAGCGCCTCGCGCGAATTGTTTCTCAAAAAAGATTCGGTACAATAGAAAACAGCGGAAACGTTATGGCGAAACTCTCCCTCATTGAAAAGATGGAAAAGGAACACCAGAAGCTCCTCGAGAAGGTCGACGAACTCGACCGTCTGGTCAATGAGGCGCTCAAAGAGTGGGGGGCGGCGCGCAAAGCCGAAGACGCCGAGTCTGCCGAAGAAAAAACCGACGAACCCGAAGTGATCCGATGACGCAAGCGGTCTCAGCCAAAGAGCTCTCGTTCGTAAAAGAGAACCGTTTTTTCCTGTCCGACGCCTTTTCGCTCTATGTTTATCAGTGGTACGGCGATCTCCCGCCGAAAGGGATCGTCTTTTTTGTCCACGGAATGGTCGAGCATTCTGGCCGTTACGAAGAGTGGGGGCGGTTTCTCGCCCGCCACGGATTCGACGTCTACGCCATCGACCAGCGGGGGCATGGCCGATCGGACGGCGCCCGTCTTTGGATGCGCCGGTTTACCGATCTGGTTGACGATTTCTGCGCCTTCGTGCAAAAGGGGGCGGCGCAGTTCCCCGATCTGCCGGTTTTTATCGCCGGTATGAGTATGGGGGGCGGGGTCGCGATCCGGTCGACCCTCGTTCTGCAAGAGCGCGTGCCGAATTTCGCCGGAACGATCCTGATCGCCGCGGCGATCCGTACGAACCCCTATCTGTATCCGGTGCTCCGCTTTTTGGCGCCGCTTTTCAACATTCTCATTCCGCGTATTCGGATTTTGAAGCCGGGGATCGGTGGGCTGGCGGTTTCGAAAAAAGTCCGCGACGAGTTTCGGAACGACCCGTACGTCTGCCGCGACCGAATGACGGTTCGTTTCGGTTGGGAAAACGTCAAAGCGCTGAAAGTCAACCGCCGCTGCGCGGCGAAGATCACCGTGCCGACTCTGATTTGCCAGGGGGCGGCCGATATGATCGTCTATCCCCCCGGTGCCGAAGAGTTCTGCCAAAACCTCGCCGCGTCCGATAAAACTCTGAAACTCTACCCCGATTTCGGGCACGACCTCCTCCACGAAGAGGGGGGCGAAGTCGCCTGGAACGACATACTCGATTGGTTGAACAGACAGACATCGAAGGTGAAATAATGCCCGCACCGCGTGAAGAAGATTACGATCTTCCCCTTTGGAAGATCGTTCTGCGACATCTGCTCAGGCCGCGAACCTGGATCTATCCGATCATCATCCTGATTGTCGTCTACTTTATTCTGCCCCGTTTCGCGCCGAAGACGGCCGGTCCGCCCGAAGGAGGTTCTCATATGTCGGTTCCCTTCGGCGGGGGCGAAAAACCCGGCCCGTCCGAAACGGTCGACGACGAGGGGAACATTCACCGATTCGTCGTTCCGGAAAGTCGGAAATAGCTCCGCGCCTTTTACTCTTTCTCAGAAGAATCCTCTTCTCTCGGCGGCGTCTCGCCGGAAAGAAGCTCCACCGCGCGCCTCAGCTGCGGATCGGCGCTTTCGGGTGTGGTAAAGTCGCACGCGGTCTCGGCGATCGGTTCGCCTGCCTCATCCGTTTCGAGAAGATCTCTTTTTTGCGCGCGATCGAAAATCAGACGCGTCATGGGCGCGGACCGGCTCAGATCGTCGGCCGGCAGAGAGCGCAGGTCGGTCAGAAGGATCGCGGCGCCGCATTGGTAATCGTCCAGTTCGATCAGGTTTTCCGCATCGGGCGACACTCCCCACGTGTCGCTCTCCAAGGCGTCGGCCTGGCGGTGAATTCTCTTTCCGCTCGGCCGGTTAAACGAAGCGCACGTCAGACGGATCATCCCCATCCCTTGAGCGAGCGGGTTCAGCGCCTGAACCGTTCCTTTTCCGTAAGAACGCGCTCCGACCAGCGTCGCGCGGCGGTGGTCGCCCAGCGCGCCGGCGACGATTTCCGAAGCGCTGGCGCTCTCTTCGTCGATCAGCACGACGAGTTTCCAGTCGTACTTCTTTCGACCGTCGGCGGCGACGCGTTTTTGAATCTCGTCTCCGCGGCTTCGGATCGTCGCCACCTCGGCTCCTTTCGGAAGGAACGACGAGCATATCCCCGCGGCGCCTTCCAGAAAGCCGCCCGGATTTCCCCGTAGGTCGACGATCAGCGATTCGATCCCTTCGCCGTCGAGTTTCTTGAGCGCCTCTTCGAAGAGAGGAACCGTCTCGTCGGTGAACTGGTCGATCCGGACGTAGCCGATCGACGGCTTTCCGTCGATCGTGTAGATCCACGAGCCGTCGTCGGCGCGGCGGTACCCGGCGACGATATCGAGCCGAATCTGGGCGCGGCAGATGTCGACTTCCCGTACCGCGCCGTCCGTCTCGGCCTCGTCCCCGCCGTACCGCCGTAGAATATCGCCGCGCGAACGGACCGAAACGCGTACCGGCTCGTCGATTTCTCCGCGGAGGAGATCGTGTATTTCTTCGATCGATTTGCCGTCGACCTTCTCGCCGCCCACCGCGACGATCCGCTCGCCGAACCGCAACCCCGCGTTCCAAGCCGGCGAATCGTAAATCGGCGTGAACCAAAGTTCGCCGCTCGTTTCGTCGAACGCCATATGGCCGATCCCGATTCCCGCGTAGACTCCTTGAATCTCGTCCTCGAAAGCTTCCTCTTCGTCTGGCGGGAGATACGCCGTGTAGGGGAAGTAGGGGGAGCGGCTCAGCATTCCGTCCAGCGCCCCTTCGATCAGCTCCTCTTCGGTCACCGGTTCCAACGCTTCCCGTTCGACCAAGCGCAAAGCGTCCAAGAGAACGCGGTTCGGGATCGAAAGGTGGAGAGCGGCGAACAATCCGAAGAGTACGACGACAAGAAGGATAAAAAAGTTTTGGCGAGGCATCGCGGACAGGACTCCTCCGAGGCGGCGCCTTACTCGGCGCGGCTCCTTCCGTCAAACATTTCGGCAAGACGCGTAAGGGCGTCGGTCTCGATCTGACGAACCCGCTCGCGCGTCAGACCGAGCGCCGAACCGATTTCTTTGAGCGTTTTCGGTCCGTACTCGCCGATTCCGTACCGCATTTTGAGAACCGCCGCGTCGCGCGGATCCATTTTCTCGAGCTGATCCATCACAAAAGTGAGATTGTCGTTGTCGACCGTCTCTTCGTCCGGCGTCCGCGTCCGCTCGTCGCTGATGATCTCGCCGAGCGACCACCCCGACTCGCTCTGATCGGTCTGGGGGGTCAGGTTGTATATCATAATGGCTTTTCTGATGATCGAGAGCTTTTTGGGCGGGATTCCCAGAAACCGAACCACTTCTTCCTGCGAGGGGACGCGTCCTAATTCTTCGGTCAGATGATTGGTGGCCTTGCGCCATTTCGAGAGGATTTCGACCATATAAGCGGGGATGCGGATCGCTTTCGAACAGTTGATCAGCGCGCGTTTGATCGACTGCTTGATCCAGTAACTCGCGTAGGTCGAAAAACGGGTTCCCATATTCGGGTCGAATCCTTCGACCGCGCGCAGGAGCCCCAGATTCCCCTCTTCGATCAGGTCTTGAAACGAGAGTCCTTTGCCGGTATACGCCCGGGCGATATTCACCACAAGACGCAGGTTGGCGCGGATCATCTTTTCGCGCGCTTCGGCCGACCCTTCGGTCACTTCGACCGCCAGGGTGTACTCTTCGGTCGCCGTCAGGAGCGGGGTGTCGTTGATTTCCCGCAGGTACGTTTCCAGCGGAGACTGAACGGGAGAATCGGAACGGTCTGTTTTTCGCTTTGAGGAACCCACGGTTTACCCAGCCAAACGACGCCCTTTCGGGGACGCAAAGGGCGCACGAGCCGATCGTTCGGCCCGCGAAAAATGAAAAAAACACCGACCGCGCGCCGAACGCTCGAAGCGCGGACGGAAAACCAAGCGGCGCGGCGAGAGACGACGGACCCCTTCCCGAGAGGGAACGCAAACCGACGACGGAGCGAGACCGCCCGCTGTTACAGATAATCGGCACGCGTCCGAAACCGCTCGAACGGAAGGTAAGATTAACCGAATGTTCTAATAAGACAGGTTATGAGGGAGGATGAAAATCAAAATAATCGACCAAAAAAAACGGAGAGGCTTGCGCCTCTCCGTTCTGTAGGTTCGGGGTCGAAAACCGCGCCCCCCGCCGCTTGAGAAAACGAAGGGGGGGAAACGACCCGAAAATCCGTTACTTTTTGCTCCACTTCCGCGCGGCAAAGAGCATCCCGCGGGCGCCGACAAGCGCTTTCTCTTTCAGGGCGGCCAGGTCGGAATTCGTCTGAGGAAGCGCGTTTGCCTTTTGCAGGCGGCTTTCGGCCTCTTCGAGCGAAACCTGTTCGGGAACGAGGACTCGGTCGGTCAGGATCGAGACGACTTCGCCCGAGACTTCCAGAAACCCCCCTTCGATGAAGAACGCCGCGTTCCCCCCGTCGGCCGAGGTGATTCGCAGTTCGCCGGCGCCGATCCGGGCGACCACCGGGGTGTGTCCCTTGCCGATCCCGTATTCGCCGTCGTAAAGCGGAACGACCACAAAGGACGCTTCCCGGTCGATTTCGGTCTTTTCAGGTGTAACAACTATACACTTCATTCCAGATGACTCGTTTGCGCTAAAGTATCGTTTTTAAGTAAGGGGCCTAACCCGCAAAGTTTTACTTTTTCTTGGCTTCGGCTTCCATCCGTTCGGCCTGTTCCGCCGCCTGTTCGATCGAACCGACGTACATGAAGGCCTGTTCGGGAAGGTGGTCCCATTTGCCGGCGGCGATCTCTTCAAACGAACGGATCGTGTCTTCCAGCGGGGTGATTTCGCCCGGTTTGCCGGTAAAGACCTCGGCGACGAGGAACGGCTGAGAAAGGAAACGTTCCATACGGCGGGCGCGGTGAACGACGCGTTTGTCTTCTTCGCCGAGTTCGTCGACGCCCAGAATGGCGATGATGTCCTGCAGTTCGCGGTAACGCTGGAGCGTCTGCTGAACCAGGCGCGCGCAGTTGTAGTGACGCTGGCCGACGTACTGCGGGTCGAGAACGCGGCTCGACGAAGCCAACGGGTCGACCGCGGGATAGATCCCCTTTTCGGAGATCGAACGTTCCAGATAGACGAACGCGTCGAGCTGGCCGAACGCCGTGGCCGGAGCCGGGTCGGTCGGGTCGTCCGCGGGGACGTAGACCGCCTGCACCGAGGTGATCGCGCCCTTGTTCGTCGAGGCGATTCGCTCTTGGAGCTGTCCCATTTCCGAGGCGAGGGTCGGCTGATAGCCGACCGCCGAAGGCATACGGCCCAGAAGCGCCGAAACTTCGGAACCGGCCTGCGAGAAACGGAAGATGTTGTCGATGAAGAGCAACACGTCGGTTCCCAGGTTGTCGCGGAAATATTCGGCCATCGTCAGCGCCGAAAGGGCGACGCGCAGACGGGACCCCGGCGGCTCGTTCATTTGGCCGAAGACCATCGTCGTCCGGTCGATTACCGACTGGCCGGTGTTCCCGATCTTCGCCTCTTTCATTTCGCGCCACAGGTCGTTCCCCTCGCGGGTACGCTCGCCGACGCCCGCGAAAACCGAGGCGCCGCCGTGGGCGCTGGCGATACGGGCGATCAGTTCCTGAAGGATAACCGTTTTTCCCAGACCGGCGCCGCCGAAAAGACCGGCTTTCCCGCCGCGGACGAACGGGGTCAGCAGGTCGATGACCTTGATCCCGGTCTCGAAGATTTCGGTCTTCGTCGACAGGTCGGAAAGATCCGGCGCGGGCTGGTGGATCGGGCGGTATTCCTCGGCCTGGACCGGACCGGCCTTGTCGACCGGTTCGCCGAGCAGATTGAAGACGCGGCCCAAGGTGGCGTTGCCGACCGGAACCTTCACCGGGGCGCCGGTATCGACGCATTCCATACCGCGGACAAGACCGTCGGTACTTCCGAGAGCCACACAGCGGACTTTGCCGCCCCCCAGGTGCTGCTGAATTTCGCCGGTCAGGTGGATCTTCACGTCCCCCTGCTCGCTGTCGATTTTCACCGCGTTGTAGATCGCGGGAAGCGCGTCTTCGGCGAATTCGGCGTCAAACGTGGATCCGATCACTCGCGTGATCCGGCCGATATTTTTTTCGGTTGCTGTTGCACTCATCGTTAAAATTGCCTGTAAGGGTGATTGTTAAATGGTATGGTAATATGCGCCCGGGCCCGTTACCCCTGCAGCGCGCTGGCGCCGCTGACCACCTCGATGATCTCGTTGGTGATCTGTCCCTGGCGGGCGCGGTTGTAGGTGGTGGTCAGGATGCTGATCATCGAATCGGCGTTGTCGGTCGCGGCTTTCATCGCCACGCGGCGGGCGATCTGCTCGCCGACCGCCGCGTCGAGGAAGCACTTGAAGAGCTTCACGCGGAACGCGGTCGGAACGATCTCTTCCAAAATCGATTCCGGCGAGGGGAGGAACTCGTACTCGGCGTTCTTCGATTCGGGGGCGTCTTCGGCCTCGTCGGAAGCGAGTTCCGAAAGAGGAAGAAGCGTCTCGACGACGGGAACCTGTTTCGAGACCGAGATGAATTTCATGTAGGCGACTTCAAAACGGTCGATCTTTCCGGCAAGGTATTCCGAAAGGATGTAGTCGGCGATCTTCACGACGTCTTCGTACTGCGGCTTGTCGTTGAACTGGTCGTACGAGGCGGTCAGTTCGATCCCGCGGTCTTTGGCGTACGAAATACCCCGCTTGCCGGAGACCAGCAGGCGGAATTTTTCGTAGTCGTTTTTCAGCTCGTCGGCTCGGTGATGCCCTTTCCGAAGGATCGACGAGTTATACCCGCCGCACATTCCGCGGTTGGCCGTCAGGACCAAAAGGGCCGCGCCGTTTTTCGCCTGCCGCTCTTCGAGGAGCGGGTGCGAAACCGACGCGCCGGCGCGAGCCAGGTCGGCGACCATCGCGGCGATCCGCTGGGTGTAGGCGCCGGCCGAAACCGCGCGTTCCATCGCCCGGCGAAACTGCGCCGTCGCCACCAGTTCCATCGTCCGCGTGATCTTGCGGATATTCCGGATCGACTTGCGTCGTTTGTCTAGCGCTCTTGCTTTTGCCATGGGTTTTTGTTGTTTCTAAGTATTACGGGAAGTCTTCCGCTCAGAGCGATTTTTTGAACTCTTCGTTGAACTCGGCGATCGCCGCCTCAATTTCAGCGGTCAGTTCGTCGTTCAGTTTCCGGGCGTCGTTGACCTTGTTCCAAAGCTCGCCTTTGCGGTCGTGCAGGAAGGCGAGGAACTCGGCTTCCCACCGGCCGATCTCTTTGAGCGGAACGCTGTCGATGAACCCGTGGGTCCCGGCGTAGATGACAAAAACCTCGTCGATGACGTCCAGAGGCTTGCAGACCCCCTGTTTGAGGAGTTCGTTCATCGCGTAGCCGCGGTCCAGACGCGCCTGCGTCGCCGCGTCCAGGTCGGAACCGAGCTGGGCGAACGCTTCGAGTTCGCGGAACGCCGCCAGGTCGAGGCGGAGACCGCCGGCCACCTGTTTCATGGCGGGGATCTGCGCCGAACCGCCGACGCGGGAGACCGAGATCCCGACGTTCATCGCCGGACGCTGGCCGCGGAAGAAGAGGTCGGGCTGCAGGTAGATCTGCCCGTCGGTGATCGAGATGACGTTCGTCGGAATATACGCCGAAACTTCGCCTTCCTGCGTTTCGACGATCGGAAGACTCGTCAGCGAACCGCCGCCCAAGTCGTCCGAAAGCTTCGCGGAACGTTCAAGAAGACGGCTGTGGCAGTAGAAGACGTCGCCCGGATACGCCTCGCGCCCGGGGGGACGCCGCATCAGAAGCGAAAGTTCGCGATACGCCGCGGCCTGTTTCGAAAGGTCGTCGTAGACGATCAGCGCGTGCTGGCCGCTGTACATAAAGTATTCGGCCATCGAGGTGCCGGCGTAGGGAGCGATATACTGAAGCGGAGCCGGGGAACTGGCGCCGGCGACGATCACGGTGGTGTATTCCATCGCGCCGTGCTGACGGAGCGTGTTGATGATTCCCGCGACCGTCGAATCTTTTTGACCGACCGCCACGTAGAAGCACTTCACGCCTTTTCCCTTTTGGTTGATGATCGTGTCGACGCCGATCTGGGTCTTTCCGGTTTTCCGGTCGCCGATGATCAGTTCGCGCTGACCGCGCCCGATCGGGGTCATCGAGTCGATCGCCTTGATGCCGGTCTGAAGCGACTCGCGGACCGGCTGACGGTCGGCGACGCCCGGAGCGCTCTCTTCGACGAAACGGTATTCCGTCGCGGCGATCGGGCCCTTTCCGTCGAGCGGGTTCCCCAGCGGGTCGATCACGCGGCCGAGAACCGCCTCGCCGACCGGAACGCGGAGAAGTTCGCCGGTGGTGCGGACTTCGTCGCCTTCCTGAATTTTCAGATAGTCGCCAAGGATGATCACACCGACGCTGTTCTCTTCGAGGTTGAACGCCTGTCCGCGAACGCCGCCGGGGAACTCGAGCATTTCGCCCGACATCACGCCGGTCAGCCCGTAAACCTGAGCGATACCGTCCCCCACTTCGATAACGCGGCCGACCTGGCGCACGTCGATGTGGGTCTCAAACTGTTCAATTTCCTTCTGTATTACTGAAGCTATTTCGTCTGCTTTGAATTTCATGGGCGCTCCTGTCAATCATCTG
>CADBQY010000190.1 GCA_902796885.1 uncultured Planctomycetota bacterium | reverse complement strand
TTTCCCCCAATAGTGTTTGAACGGCCCTTTCGGCGCGCGCCCTTTCAGAACCTCGTGGAACGCGGCCTCTTTTTTCATCCGTTTGGCGAAGAAAGGCCAGTAATCGGTCGGCGTCTCGCACATAAACATGGTGTTGCGCACGTCGGCAAAGGTCGAAAAGACCAGTTTGGAAGCCATGTTCTCCTTGGAAAGGGATTTGGGCGGATGAATCGTCGTTTCGCTGAACGCGCGGCCCGGCTCGGCGAACCGCCGGTGAAACAGGACGCTGAACATCTCGATCGTTTTCTTTTTGAGCAAGTCGTATTCGGAATCGCGGAACATCCATTCGCCGACGCGGAAAAGCTTGCCGCGGTAATCGTCGAGACGTATCCCCGCGCGTTCCGACCCCATCCCCATCACCATGATCCCCAGATCGACCTTCGGCGCCGCCGCCTCGGTTCGGCGAAACAGGTCGGTCAGAATGTCGCACTGATAGTCGACCCAAAGCCGAACCAGGGGCGTGTCGTTATTCTGTTGTAAGTCGCCGATCAGCTCGTCCCAGCGGGAGGGAGAAAGCCCCGTTTTCTGAATGAACGTCCGGCGGCATTCGGGACAGACGCACCCGCCGATCTCGTCGGGCGTGTCGGCGCAGCGATAATCGTCGTCGAGGAAATGATCGCACTCGCCGAACTTCTCGAACGCGAACCGATTCGAATCGATCGTCTCGCGATCGGTCGGATCGTGACAGGAGATTCCCCATCCCTTTCGGCCGTTATGGCGTTCCTTCGGTTTCCACCCTTCCGGGAATCCGCCGACTTCAAGCGGGGTCGGATGACCGAACGGAACCGAAAGAAGGTGAGGGACCATGCCGAGTTCACGGGTCATCCGAACCGCCCGATCGAAAACCTCCCACGAAGAATCAAGTCTGCCGCGGTGAAGAAGCGTCAGCCAGACATGCGTGACGCCGGCGTCGCGCCACGCGTAAGCCTGCTCGGGATCATTGACCAGCCACGCGGCGCCGGCCGAACGGTGAAAAACACGTTCGGCGGAATCGATCCGCCGGTATTCGCCGGTCGAAAAGAGGGGGAACGAATTGGGATAGGCGTGAAAATCGACGGCCCGAAGGGGCGCGGCGGCGGCCGCGCCGAGCGTCATCGCCGCGGTTTGGAGAAAACGACGTCGTTTCATGGAACAACCTCTTCAAGTGGTGGATAAAAGCATCGTTCAAGCTGTTTTCATCATATCAAAACGAGGACGGAAAGGCAAACTTCCGAACTTCCCTTCCGGACGATTCCCCATCGAAAAGAATCCAAAGAATACCGTCTGCGTCTTTAAATTCGACACATTCCGAGTTCCGGTCTTGACCGATATTGATTTTGTTATATAATCCCACTATTCCTATGGGATTTAAGAAAAGCAACTCGGCGCGTGCGCTGTTTCTAAACGGAGGGCCGCGGCGGCGACTCGGAAGATTCAAATTCGCGCCTCCGAGAGAAGAACGAATGAGAGCGGAAAGGAGATCACGATGAAAAGGAAATGGAACGTTCTGCTGATCGCCGCATTGACGGCCGTTTTTATGACCTCCTGTTCCCGAAGTCCCGATTCCGGCGGGAAAAGCGTCAAGATCGCCTACCTGCCGATCACCCACGCGCTGGCGGTCTTTGAAGAGGCCGAAGAGCTCGCGGCGGAAGACGGACTCAAAATCGAGCTGGTCAAGTACGGCTCCTGGCCGGAACTTCTCGACGCCCTGAACGCCAATCGCGTCGACGGCGCGTCGGTTCTGATCGAATTGGCGATGAAATCGAAACAGGAGGGGATCGGAATCAAGGCGGTTGCTTTGGGGCACCGCGACGGCAATGTCGTGATTGTCTCGAACGACATCGATTCCGCGGCCGATCTCAAAGGAAAAACCTTCGCGATCCCGCACCGGCAGTCATCGCACAACATCCTCCTGAACGACGCGCTGGCCACCGCAGGGTTGACAATCGACGACGTTAACGTCACCGAACTTCCCCCGCCCGAAATGCCTTCGGCGCTCGCCAGCAAACAGATCGACGGCTACTGCGTCGCCGAACCGTTCGGTGCGATGGGCGTTTCGCTCGGCGTCGGAAAAGTTCTTTTCGACTCGAAGGATCTCTGGCGGGATTCCCTCTGTTGCGGCCTGGTCCTGACCGACAAATTCATCGCCGAAGAGCCGGAAACCGCCCGCGAGCTGGTCGGCCGCTACAAGGCCGCCGGCAACGCTCTGGACAAAGAAAAAGCGATGGAGATCGCCAAGAAGTACCTGAACCAAAAAGAGGGCGTTCTCGATATTTCGCTCCAGTGGATCTCGTACAACGATCTCGAAATCACCGAAGAAACCTATAACGCGCTGCTCGAACGGGTGAAGAAGTACGGTCTTTCCGAAAACCCGCCGGCTTACGCCGACTTCGTGAAAAACGATCTCTGAAAAGGAGGCGCCGATGCTCAAAAAACTCCGGCCGGTCAAAAACTGCGTCGTATCCGTCGCGCTGTTGATCCTTGTCTGGCAGATACTCTTTCAGGCGAGTCGATACGACGCGGCGCTCTTCCCCTCGCCGAAAATGGCGTTCTTCGCTCTCATCGAAATGATCAAGAGCGGGGAACTCCTGCGGCATCTCCAAACGAGCATGACCCGGTTCGCCGCGGGATATTTAACCGCGGTTCTGACCGCGGTCGTTCTGGGGCTGGTTCTGGGAAGACTTCCGAAACTTTTTCAATACGTCAATCCGGCGGTTCAGCTCCTCCGCCCGATTTCGCCGACGGCCTGGATGCCGTTTATCGTCCTCCTTTTCGGCATCGGCGACGTTCCGGCGATCGTGATCATCTTCATCGCCGCCTTCTTCCCGGTTCTCTTGTCGACCGTCGCGGCGGTCGGCAATATCGATCCGATCTATTTAAAAATATCGAAAAACTACGGGATCGCACAGCCGGCGCTCACATGGAAAGTCATCTTTCCGGCGGCGTTTCCGCAGATCGCCAACGGGATTCATCTGGCGCTCGGAACCGCCTGGATCTTCCTGGTCGCCGGCGAGATGGTCGGCGCCCAGTCGGGACTCGGCTACGCCATTATCGACGCGCGGAACAACATCCGCGCCGACGTTCTCCTGGCGACGATCCTGGTGATCGGCGTGATCGGGATTCTCCTCGACGGTCTGCTGCGGCTGATCGAAAAACAGGTCCTTAAGAGCTGGGGAGGTGAAGACTGATGTACATTGAAGTCAAAAACGCCTCGAAAAAATATAAACAGGGCGGAAAAGACATCGTCGTGCTCGACAATGTTTCCCTCGACGTTGAAAAGGGGGAGTTTGTCTGCCTCCTGGGGCCTTCCGGCTGCGGCAAAAGCACCCTCTTGAACGTTCTCGCCGGATTTGAGAAACTCGAGGGCGGAAGCGTCGCGATCGGCGGCGTCGCCGTCGCCGAGCCGTCCCCCAAACGGATCACCATTTTTCAGAACTACGGTCTCCTCCCCTGGCGATCCGTTCTGAAAAATGTCCTGCTCGGTCTGGAACCGCAAAAGCTCGACCAAGCCGAAAAGGTGCGCATCGCGCAAAAGTACATCGACCTGGTCGGACTGACCGGGCTTGAAAAACAGCATCCTCGCCGTCTTTCCGGCGGTCAGCAGCAGCGCGTCTCGATCGCCCGCGGCCTGGCCGTCAATCCGGAGGTCATCTTTATGGACGAACCGTTCGGCGCGCTGGACGCGATCACGCGAATGAAACTGCAAGACGACATTCTGAAAATCTCACGCGAAGAGAAAAAAACGATCGTCTTTGTCACCCACGACATCGAGGAGGCCGTCTTCCTGGCCGACCGGATCGTCGTGATGATGGCCAATCCGGGACGAATCAAAAGTATCGTCAAAGTCCCGTTGGGAGACCGCCGCGACCGAACGGGCGAAGATTTTCTCTACGTCCGCGACAAAATCTTCGAACTCTTTAACCTGAAAGCCGACTCGTATATCGAGTACTACATTTGATTTCGAAAGGTGGAGCGTTGACCGAACCGAAAAAACATCGTCCGCACCGTCACGAAGGTCCCGCCCATATTCACTCGCACCGCAATATCATCGGATTCGACGAACACGGGATCCCGACGGTCATTTTAAAATCGAGCCATAACGCGGAAGGGGACGAAGACCCCGCCGCGTTCATCAAGGACTACAACGACGCGGTCGCGCGGTACCGAAAGACGTTCCCCTCGAAACGGGACGTCGTCGACCGGACTCCCGATCCGGCGGTTCGCGACCTGATCCTGCGGGCCGAGCAGCTCGGCGTCGAAACCCCGTTCGACCGGTTCGACGCCCAAAAACCGCAATGCTCGTTCGGCCTGGCGGGGGTCTGCTGCCGCATCTGCAATATGGGGCCCTGCCGCGTCACCGCCAAGGCGCCCCGCGGGGTCTGCGGGGCCGACGCCGACCTGATCGTGGCGCGAAACCTGCTGCGCGCCGCGGCCGCCGGCGCCGCCCAGCACGGAATGCACGCGCGCGAAGTCATCCTCGCGCTCAAATGGGCCGCCGAGGGGAAACTCGACGTTCCGATCTTGGGGGAGCAGAAGATCCGTTCGACCGCCGAGGCGTTCGGGATTCCGCAGAAAAACCGCCCGCTCAACGACGTGGCGAAAGAACTGGCCGACGCCCTTTTGGAAGATCTCAGCCGAACCGTTCCCGCCGAATATAAGACGATCGCCGCCTGCGCCCCTCCCGAAAGGCGGGAAAAGTGGGAGGAGCTCGATATTCTCCCGATCAGCGCCTACCACGAGGTGTTCGAGGCCTATCATAAATCGGGGTGCGGGACCGACGGCGACTGGCGGTCGGTGATGCAGCAGTTCCTCCGCTGCGGTCTGGCGTTCACCTTTTCGGGAGTCGTCGGCGCGTCGCTGGCGACCGATTCCCTTTTCGGCGTCGGCGACCGCGTCACGTCGAAGGTCAATATCGGCGCGCTCAAAAAGGGTTACGTCAACATCGCCGTTCACGGACATCTCCCCCTCCTGGTCAGCCGGATCGTCGCGGCGGGAAAGCGGGACGACCTGACCGCCTTGGCCGCCGAGGCGGGCGCCAAGGGAATCCGCTTCTACGGGATCTGCTGCAGCGGTCTTTCGGCGATGTACCGCGACGCCGGCGTCATTCCTCTTTCGAACGCCGTTTCGGCGGAACTGGTTCTCGGAACCGGCGCGCTCGACCTGTGGGTCGCCGACGTCCAGGACGTTTTCCCCTCGATCATGGAAGTGGCGCGCTGCTTCAAAACGACGGTCGTCACCACGAGCGAATCGGCCCGCCTTCCGGGCGCCGAACGGTTTGAATACGATCACCGCCACGCCAATATCGAACGGACCGACGAACTGGCCGAAGCGATCGTCCGCCGCGCCGTCGAAAGCTTCAAGGCGCGGCGGGGCGTTCCCGTCCACATCCCTTCTTTTGAAGTCGAGGCCGAAGTCGGTTTTTCCGTCGAATACATCCATCGGCGGTTCGGCGGAATGCGGCCGTTGGCCGAGGCGATCCGCGACGGCCGCGTTCTGGGCGTGGTCAACATGGTCGGGTGTAACAACACCAAGGTCGTTTACGAAAAATGCATCGTCGACGTGGCCGACGTTCTCTTAAAGAACAACGTCCTGATTATGTCGAACGGGTGCGCGTCGTTCCCCCTGATGAAACTCGGCTACTGCGCCGTTTCGGGAAAAGAGAAAGCGGGCGACTCGCTCCGCGCCTTCCTCGAACCGGACCTTCCTCCGGTCTGGCACGTGGGGGAATGTATCGACAACACCCGCTCGTCCGGGATCTTCGCGGGAATCGCCGGCGCGTTGAAAAAGAAGATGTACGAGATGCCGTTCGCCTTCTCTTCCCCGGAATGGGGAAACGAAAAAGGGATCGACGCCGCGCTCGGATTCCGGCTCAACGGGATCAGCTCCTATCATTGTGTGGAAGCGCAGATTCACGGTTCGAAGAACGTCATCGAATTCTTAAAGTACGGAACCCTCGAAACCCTGGGCTCGGCGATGTACGTCGACACCGATCCGGTCAAACTGGGCGAAAAAATTGTCGCCGACATGAAGGCGAAACGCGAAGCGCTCGGATGGCGTTCCTAAAAAGGCGCCCCGCGGGGCTTCAAAAGCCCCGCGGCCCCGAATCGGCCGAAAATTTTTCTTTTTTATCAAAAAATTCCCATTGACAGGATTTTTATCGATGCTATAATCCACACCAATCCGATAGGATTACAAGTGAATTGAACAGCCGTTCTCCGCGTTAGAAAGTCCGAGGTGACGCCAAGTTCAGATAGCCGCTTTGAATAACTTTACCGATCGCTTGAAGAAAGGCGCGTACCGACGTCCCGGAACCGTTTACCGAAAAGGAGAGTGTCAATGAGCCATTTGAAATTTGAAACCCTGCAGATTCACGTTGGACAAGAACAGGCCGATCCCGCGACCGACGCGCGGGCGGTTCCCATCTACCAGACCACCTCTTACGTCTTCCACAATTCCGAACACGCCGCGGCGCGTTTCGGTCTGGCCGATCCCGGCAATATTTACGGCCGGCTGACCAACTCGACCCAGGAAGTCCTTGAAAAGCGGATCGCCGCCCTCGAAGGGGGTGTGGCGGCGCTGGCGGTCGCCTCGGGCGCCGCGGCGATCACCTACACGATTCAGGCGCTCGCAAGCAAGGGCGAACATATCGTCGCGCAAAAAACGATCTACGGCGGGACGTTCAACCTGCTGGCGCACACCCTTCCGATCTACGGAATCGATTCGACTCTGGTCGACATTCACGACCTCGACGAGGTCCGCGCCGCGATTCGTCCCGAAACCAAGGCGATCTTTATCGAAACGCTCGGCAACCCCACCAGCGACATCCCCGATATCGAAGCGCTCGCCAAGATCGCGCACGAACACGACATCCCTCTGGTGATCGACAACACCTTCGGTACCCCTTATCTGGTTCGGGCCATCGAGTACGGCGCCGATATCGTCGTTCACTCGGCGACCAAATTCATCGGCGGACACGGCACGACCCTGGGGGGACTGATCGTCGATTCGGGGAACTTCCGATGGACCGAAGAAAAGTACCCGAACATCGCCGCGCCGAACCCGAGCTATCACGGCATCTCGTTCGCCAAGGCGGTCGGGCCCGCCGCGTTCGTCACCTATATCCGCGCGATCCTGCTGCGCGACACCGGCGCGGCCATCTCGCCATTTAACGCCTTCCTCCTTCTGCAGGGGATCGAAACCCTTTCGCTCCGTCTCGACCGTCATGCCGAAAACACCAAGAAAGTGGTCGAGTACCTGGCGGCGCACCCGCAGGTCGAAAAGGTCTATCACCCTTCCCTTCCCGACCATCCGCAGCATCGTCTTTACGAAAAGTACTTCCCCAACGGCGGCGGGTCGATCTTCACCTTCGACGTAAAGGGGGGAAAGGAAGAGGCGTGGAAATTCATCGACGCGCTGAAAATCTTCTCTTTGCTGGCGAACGTCGCCGATGTAAAATCGCTGGTGATTCACCCGGCGACGACCACCCATTCGCAGCTTTCCGAACAGGAGCTTGAAGAACAGAATATTCACCCGAATACGATTCGTCTTTCGATTGGTACCGAACATATTGATGACATCATTGCCGATCTTGAAAACGGCTTTGCGGCAATCCGCTGAAAGGAGCAAACCATGTCGAACGTGTACAAAGGAACACTCGGGCTTATAGGGAACACCCCCCTGGTTGAAATCACCAATGTCGAGCGCGATCTCGGTCTCGAGGCGACTCTCCTGGTCAAACTCGAATACTTCAATCCCGCCGGGAGCGTCAAAGATCGTATCGCCAAAGCGATGATCGAAAAGGCCGAAGAGAGCGGCCAACTCAAGGCCGGTTCGGTCATCATCGAACCGACCTCCGGAAACACAGGGATCGGTTTGGCCTCGATCGCCGCGGCCAAGGGATACCGCATCATCCTCACCATGCCCGAAACGATGAGCGTCGAACGCCGCAACATCTTGAAGGCCTACGGGGCGGAAATCGTCCTGACCGACGGAACCAAAGGGATGAAAGGGGCGATCGAAAAGGCCGACGAACTCGCCAAAGAGATCCCAGGCGGCTTCATTCCGGGGCAGTTCGTCAATCCCGCCAACCCGGAAATCCACAAAAAGACAACCGGTCCTGAAATCTGGAACGACACCGACGGCAAAGTCGACCTCTTCGTCGCGGGGATCGGAACCGGCGGTACGATCACCGGCGTCGGCGAATACCTGAAAGAAAAGAAACCGGAAGTCAAAGTCATCGCCGTCGAGCCGGAATCCTCGCCGGTCCTCTCGCAGGGAAAATCGGGTCCGCACAAGATTCAGGGAATCGGCGCGGGATTCGTCCCGAAAGTCCTCGACACCGAAATCTACGACGAAGTGGTGGCCGTTTCGAACGACGACGCCTTTGAAGAGGCGAAACTCCTCGCCAAAAAAGAGGGCATCTCGGTCGGCATCTCCTCCGGCGCCGCGCTTCACGCCGCGCTGATTCTGGCGCGCCGGCCCGAAAACAAAGGGAAAGTGATCGTCGCCCTCCTCCCCGACAGCGGCGACCGCTACTATTCCACCCCGCTCTTTACGGAATAGGAAACGGCGAAAAGGCGGGACGAACGTCCCGCCTTTTTATTTTACTTGACAAAACCGATAGAATTACTTATAATTTGAGTGGCTCGGAAAAAGTTTAGCACGAAGGTCAAAGGCCAATGATGATATCGACCAAAGGAAGATACGCGCTCCGTACCATGCTCGATCTGGCGATCAACGACAAAGGGGACTACATCCCTTTGCGCGATATCGCCGAACGCCAGGACATCAGCGTCAAGTACCTTGAACAGATCATCGCGTCGCTGGCGCGCGCCGGATTCGTTCGGAGTGTCCGCGGAACGGGCGGCGGCTATCGGCTGGCCAAAGCCCCCGAAGAGTACACCGTCGGGATGATTCTCCGTCTGACCGAAGGGAGCCTGGCTCCGGTCGCCTGTCTTGAATTCGATCAGAACAACTGTCCGCGGGCGGCCAGTTGCGTCACCCTTGGAGTCTGGGAAAAGCTCTATCGGGCGATCAACGACGTGGTCGACAACATCACCCTGGCCGACCTGATCCAAAACGCCGAAAACGGAACAAAGTAGAACCGTCTCCTTCCGACCGCGCAAAACGAAAAACGCCGAACCCGGACGTTCGTCTCGGGTTCGGCGTTTTTCGTCGCTACAGGCCCGTTCGGCTGGCGCAAATCAATCAAGACAATAAAAAAACCCGCGCCGAAACGCGGGTCGGAGCGGAGAGGACAGGATTTGAACCTGCGGAGCCCTTACGAGCTCACGGGTTTAGCAAACCCGCGCATTCGACCACTCTGCCACCTC
>CADBQY010000189.1 GCA_902796885.1 uncultured Planctomycetota bacterium | reverse complement strand
CGGCGGCGACTTCGCTCTCTTTTTTGATCGGGAACGCGACGCCGGAAATCTCCCGCAGGGTGTCGGCCAGTTCGTTGGCCGCCGAGACCTGAACCGGCGCCGCGTTTTCGGGAAGAACGACGGCGTAGTCGGTCTTCCCGTCTTGGGTGAGGGTGAGCGTCTCGGCGGACCGCGCGGCGGCGGCCGAAAGGATCAGAAGGAGGGTGAGGACGATCTGACGTGCTTTCATGGGGCTCCTTTGAAGGCGTTCGGTTGATGAATACGGAATCTTTGCGTGTCCGGCGCGGTTATTCCGCGGCCTTCCCGCCGCCGGCGATCCCTTCGAAGATGTCGGCGAGATATTTCTCGAACTTGTCGGGGCCGCCCTGTTCGCTGTAGCGGTTCAGACCGGCGGCTTTACAGCGGGCGCGGAACTCGTCGCAGAACGCGGGCATGTCGCCGCGCGCCGGAGCGCGGAATTCTTTCCCCTCGTTTTGCGCCTGTTCGGCGAACCGGTTGTAGGCCAGAAGCATCGCCATATCGAGCGAGAGACGTTCGCGGCGGACCTTGAAAAGGAGGCCCGAGTGACGCTCCGGATCGGCCGTTTCGAGTTCGGCGGCTTTCGCGTCGACGCGGTCCAGGATTTCGGCGCACGCGTTGTAGGTGTCCAGATCGAGCCAGTCGGCGGTGTCGGACTTAAAGATGCCGAGCGGTTCGTCCGACTTCTCGGACGCGTCGCACAGGAGGTCGAAGTAACGCATGTAGAGCGGCGTCAGCTCGGGCGCGTAGTAGCCGGAAAGGAATTCTTCCATGAGCGCTTTCTGGTTGGCGCCGGGATTCCAGAGGAGCTTGGCCATGACCCAGGCGCGCATCTGAACGAAGTCGCCGGTAGCTCCCTGGTAGTTCCCCTGTTCGAAAAGGCCGATCGTGTTGTGATTGACGAAGAACCGGACGTTGTCGGCGAGGATTCGGTAGTTCGGGAAGGGAATGATGTATTGCGCGAAGTCGGTGACGTAGTCCCAGATGAAGATCCGGTCGGCGTGTTCGTTCCATTTTTCCATGTCGTCGCGGAACGAACGGTTTTCCGGCTTGGGGGCGGGACGCCGGTTTCCGTCGGCGAACGAGGGACCGAACTCGCCGTCGAGAGTCTGGTCGAACGAGCATTCGATCGAACAGAGCCGGACGATGACGTTCTCGCGCGCCTTCATGGTTTTCGGCGGTTTCCGCGTGTATTGATAGGCGAGTGTGTCGACCAGAACGCCGGGGTGCGATTCGGCGAGCCCTTCGGCGATTTTGTTCACGAAGTAGAGGAGCGGTCCCGATTCGGAACCTTCCTCTTCGGCGATTTTGGCGCAGTTTGCGCATTGGCACGGTCCGCGGCAGTCGTTCTGGCTGATCGAGACGATCGTCGCGTCCGGATTCGCGTCGAGCGCTTTGCGGACCCGTTCCAGGAACGTTTGGAAGAGCTCCTCGTTTGTCAGACAGAGCTGCGTTCCGTGGTCGTCGAGCGATTCCGCGGGGACCCGTTCGCTCATCCTTTTGGTTATTCCCCACCAGCCGCCGATCTTTCGGCGTCCGTCGATTTCGGAGAACCATTCGGGATGGTCCAGGAATTCTTCCGGTTTAATGACTTCGTAGAACGAGTGGACGAAATACTGATACTTGTGGTGCCCCCCCAGTTCGGGCGGAATATTTTCGGAGGCGCCGTTCGTCTTCAAGTGGGCGGCGATCCGCGCGTTGGCGTCTCCCATCAGACCGTTGTAGAACGATTCGCGGTAGATCAGCTTCGGCGCGTAGACTTGGTCGAAGTCGGCGGCTTCGATTCGGTCGGTTTTCGGTACGAACGATTCGGAGCGCGTCCACCAGCGGCAGCCGAGCTCGTCTTCCAGGAACGTGTAGACGGCGTAGAGGGGGCCGCGCACCGGGTGCCCCGAAAAGACGATCGAGCGACCGGCCTGCTTTAACACGATCCCGTCGTAGGGCACGGCCGCTTCGTCGACCGCGTCGCCCAGGAGGCTTTTCGACGTTTCGGAGGGGCCGATCACCAGCAGTTTGGCGTCGGGTCCGGCGGCGACTTCGCTCTCTTTT
>CADBQY010000188.1 GCA_902796885.1 uncultured Planctomycetota bacterium | reverse complement strand
GCGATCTCCGCGGCGACGGCTTTCCCCTGGGCGCTGGCGGCGTGGGCTAGCGCGTGCCGGCCGTTCACGTCGCCGATCGCGTAGATGCTGGCGACGTTCGTCCGTAAACGGTCGTCGACCGGCACGTACCCGCGCACGGTTTCCACCCCCGCGTTTTCCAGACCGAGTCCGTCGGTATTCGGCTCGCGGCCGCTGCAAAGGATCACCGCGGCGCCGACCGCCTTCCCCTCTTTTCCGGTGCCGTTTTCGACATATTCGACCGTCTTTTCCGACTCGCCCGAAATTCGCTTGAACGTGATTCCCGATTTAAAAACGACGCGAAGCTGTTTGAGTTTCCGCAGAAGAAGGCGCGTCACGTCTTCGTCGGCTCCCGGCAAAACCTCGGCGCTCCGTTTGAGAACCGTCACCTTCTTGCCGAACGACGCCAGAATCGAGGCGAACTCGATTCCCGTGACCCCGCCGCCGATAATGACCGCGCTGTCGGGGAGTTTTTCCAGCGCGAGAAAATCGTCGGTGCTCAAAACGTTCGCGCCGTCCGCCCCTTCAATCTTCGGTACGGAAGGACGCGTACCGGTCGCCAATACGACGTTCCGCGCTTCGTACACCTCGCCGCCGACTTCGATTTTGTGGCTCGAAAGAAGTTTCCCCCGCCCTCCGGCCACGGTCACGCCGTACGACTTCAGCACCGAATCGATCCCGCCTCGCAGCTGTCCGACGATCTTATCGCGCCGGGCGGCGACCGCGCCGTAATCATACGCCGGATTTTCGACCTGAATGCCGAACTTTGCGCACCGGCAGACATCGTGGTACAGATGCGCCGAATGGAGGATCGTTTTCGTCGGAATGCACCCGCGATTCAGGCAGGTCCCGCCGAGCTCGCGTTCTTCGACGAGGAGAGTTTTCAATCCGAACTGGGCGCATCGGATCGCGCAGATATATCCGCCCGGCCCGGCGCCAAGGATGGCCACTTGAAACGGCATAGGTTTTTCTCACGAGAATGGTCGCGGCGCGGGCGGAAAGGCGTTTCGCGGCCGCGGCGCGAGCGATGTCATAACGCAAAACTCCGGTTTAGGAAAGAGCGTTCTTCCTAAACCGGAGTCGGGAAAACGACGCGTCGATCAGAGGTATTCGCAAACCAGGTCGCCGACTTCGGTGGTCGAATACCCCATCTTGCCGGCGGCCATGCTCTTCATCTTGGTGCCGGTCACGGTCTGGATCGACTTCATAATCCGGTCGGCCGCCTTGGTGTACCCTTCCTGATTGAGCATCATCGAGACGGCGTTGATCGTGGCGATCGGGTTGATGACGTTCATGCCGGTATATTTCGGCGCGCTTCCGCCCATCGGCTCGTACATACTCGTCCCGCCCGGTTCGGGATTGATGTTCCCGCCGGCGGCGACGCCCATCCCCCCTTGGAGGATGCCGGCCAGGTCGGTGATGATGTCGCCGAACATATTCGTCGTCACGATGACGTCGTAATACTCGGGGTTCTTCACCATCCACATGCAGCAGGCGTCGACGTGGTTGTAGTCTTTCTTGATATCGGGATACTCTTCGCCGACTTCCTGGAACGTCCGCATCCAGAGGTCGTGTCCGTACGAAAGAACGTTCGTCTTGGCGACCAAGGTCACCATTTTCCCCTTCGGGTTGTTCCGTTTCCGGCAGTACTCAAACGCCCAGCGGATGCACCGTTCGGTCCCTTTGCGCGTATAGACGGCGACCTGAGTCGCGACTTCGTCGGGAGTCCCTTTTTTCATCCAGCCGCCGGTGCCGACGTACATATCTTCGGTATTTTCGCGCACGACGACGAAATCGAGGTCTTCCGGCTTCTTGTTGGCCAGCGGGGTTTCGACGCCGGGGAAGAGTTTCACCGGGCGAAGGTTGATATACTGGTCGAACGCGAAACGAAGACGGAGAAGAAGTCCCTGTTCGAGAATCCCCGGCTTGACGTCCGGGTGGCCGACCGCCCCCAGCAGGATCGAACTGAACTTGCCCAGTTCGGCAATCTCTTCGTCGGTAATGATGACGCCCGTCTTGAGATAGCGGTCACCGCTCAGGTCGAACGGGGTCAGTTCCACTTTGAAATTTTCGAGTTCCGCGACCTTTTTCAGGACTTTCACCCCTTCGGCCACCACTTCGGGCCCGGTTCCGTCGCCGCCGATCACCGCGACTTTCAAGACTTCGTTCATCGTTGATTTATCCTTTCGTGATAGGAGGCCGCGCGGCGAAAAGTCCCCTCATGAATCAACGGCGTCGTTGCGGAGAACGGTACGGGCGCGGCCGACAGTAAGCCTTTAAACGGGGAACCCCCGTCCCCCCTATTATCCCCGTTTTTTTCTTTTAGAATAGGGGGGAGCCTCGCCGGAGCGATTCGCGCGGACCCCTTTTTTTT
>CADBQY010000187.1 GCA_902796885.1 uncultured Planctomycetota bacterium | reverse complement strand
GACGATGATCGACGATTTTCTCCGTCACAGCGGCCGAATTAAAATCGACGCGAGCCGGATCTACCTGACCGGTTTCAGTATGGGCGGATACGGCGTCTTTGCGGTGGCTCAGGAATATCCCGACTTTTTCGCGGCGGCCGCCCCGCTGGCGGGGAGCGGCAACCCGAACTGCGGCGAGCGTTACAAATCGCTCCCGATACGGGCGTACCACGGCGACGCCGACGAGGTCGTTCCCTACCGCTGTTCGGTCGAAATGATCGAAGCGATTCGGGCGGCCGGAAACGGCGGCGCGCGGCTTGTCACCCTTCCGGGAGCGGGCCATCAAATCTGCGCCGACGTTTACGGAAAACCCGAGATTTTCCGCTGGTTCCTGGAACATCAAAACGAGGATCGTATTCATGCCGATACGGATAAAACCCGATGAGCCCGAGACGCCCGCCGCCCGAGTTTCCGGAGCGGACCGTTCCCGTTCCCGAACGGCAGACGCCGAGAGACGCGCCGCCGAGCGGACGGCCGCGGAAGAACCGCGCGGTATGAGGAGGGTTAATCTCGCTTTAGCGGTGATTTTCGTTTTACTCCTGATCAATCCGATCGCGTGCGACTGGACCAACCCCGACGAAGCTGGAAACATCGTCGCCGGTCTCTATACGTGGAAATTTTCTCGATTCGACCTCTACTGCGTCAATCCGCCCCTTTTCAAAGTGATCGCGGCGGCGCCGCTTCTGCCCCTTCGGCCCGAAATCGAGTGGGAAAGGAAGGACGACGAAATCAGCCTTGCCGGGCAGATCCGCGACCAGCGTCCCGAATTCAGCCTGGCGGTCGGCTTCGTCCGGGCGAACCCCGATCGTATCCGCCTTTTTCTGATCCTCGCGCGCCTGACCATGATTCCGTTCGCGCTTTTAGGCGCGTATTACTGCTGCCGCTGGGCGCGCGAACTCTTCGGCGGCTGGGCGGGGACCGCGGCGCTGGCTCTCTGGCTTTTCAATCCGAACGTCCTGACCTGGAGTTCCGAAGTTCTGCCCGATCTGCCCGCCGCGGCGCTCGGCGCGACGGCGTGGTATTACTTTTGGAAATGGTTTTCGAACCGGTCCGTCGAATATTCGATCCTGACCGGTTTCCTGTTCGGTCTGGCCCTTCTCTCGAAAATGACGTGGATCGTCCTCTTTCCGCTCGTTCCCGCCGTCGTGTGTGTCTTCTATCTGCGCCGACGGCGTCAAAGGGCGTTTCCCGTTTCCGGAAAGGATCTTGCGGGTAAAACGGCGCTTGTCCTTCTGACCGCCCTTTTTACGCTGAACCTGGGCTACGGATTCGAGGGCACCTTCAAGCCGCTCGGCAACTATCGGTTCCGCAGCCGCGCGCTTTCGGGGAAAATGTCCGACGAAATCTACGCGCCGAAAGCCAACCGGTTCGCCGACACGCCGCTTGCGTATCTTCCCGTGCCGTTCCCCTCTTCTTATATCAAGGGAATCGATCTTCAGAAGCTCGATTTCGAACGGGGATTCGATTCCTACATTAACGGGAAATGGTCCGACCGCGGCTGGTGGTACTTCTACCTGGAATGTTTCCTCCTGAAAACGCCGATCGGCACGCTCGTTCTCTTTTTCGCGGCGCTTTTCCTTTTTCTGAAAAAGTCCGTTTTTGCAAAGTCGGGGCGCGCCTCTCTGCCGGCCCGCCTCTTTCTCCTTCTTCCCGCCGCCGTCGTTTTCATTTTCGTCAGCTCGCAAACCGGGTTCAGCTGGAACTTCCGCTACGTTCTTCCCGTTTTTCCGTTCCTGGCGGTTTGGGTCGCTCAAACCGCGGGTCAAGAGAACCGAAACCGCGCCGGCAACGTTCTGACCGCCGCGCTGATCCTTTGCTCTTTCCTCGGTACGCTCGGCGTCTATCCGCACTTTATGTCCTATTTCAATATCCTGGCCGGAGGCCCGAAGAACGGACATCGCTATCTTCTGAACTCGTGTATCGACTGGGGCCAGGATATGCTGCGTCTGCGAAAGTGGATCGAAACCCGTCCTGAAATCGAAGGGCTCCATCTGCTGCCGCTAAACGGCGTGGCCGACGCCCTTTTTTACGGAAAAGGGTACCTTACGGTTCCCCCTTCCTTCGACGACGAACCGAATCCCGGCTTTGAAGACGCCGACACCGACCCGCGTCTCTACGGACCCCGGCCCGGCTGGCACGCGGCGAGTATCGCGCGGATGAACGGCAAGGACGGGAAATACAAGTATCTGCTCGATTTTGAACCGGCTAAGCTGATCGGTTATTCGATCTATGTTTACGACGTTTCGTTTGAGCGGGCAAACGCCGCGCGCGGGCGGCTCGGTCTGCCGCCGATACCCGCCCCTCTCGACAGAGACGAACTGTACGCGCGCCTTTCGCGCTCCGTCGGCGAACGTGAATTAAATATCGCCCTGTTCCGTTCCGAAACGGCGGGAAGTTCCGAGGAAGCGTGGAAAAACGTTTTTGATTCCGATCCGCTGTTCCATTCGGAAACGGTTAGTGCGAAAGATATCCGGCAGGGGAAACTCGCCGGCTTCGATCTTCTCGTCGTGCCCGGCGGGAAATCGAGCGAGTTTTCCAAAGAACTTCACGCCGCGGGGAAAAAAGCGATACGCGATTTCGTCGAGTCGGGCGGCGGTTATTTCGGCGTCTGTGCCGGCGCGTTTCTGGCGGCGGCGAACACCGACGGCGGTTTGTCTTTGGCGAACGTCGGCGTGAAAACCGGTCAGCGTTTCGTTCCCGGCGTCGGCACCGTTTCCGCGGCCGTCCGAGGCGGCGGCGACGTGTCGATCGCGCTCACCGGGGAAGGGAAGGCGCTTCTTCCCGGCTGGCCGGAAGAACAAACCGTTCGATACACGGGCGGTCCCGTCTTTTCGGACGCTTGCCGCCGCGACTTGAATCCCTACGTTGTCTTGGCGGACTTTACGTCTGAAACGTTTATGTATGAATTTCAGAAAGGGGAAATGATCGGCACGCCCGCCGTGATTCTGACGCAATACGGAAATGGCCGCGTACTGCTGAGCAGCGGGCATCCGGAATTCGATCCGGAAAACGCCGGTCGGGTCGCCGAGATGATCCGCCTTTGCGCGGGACCGGAACCGTAAGGTTCGCGGCGTTTCGAGACGCCGCGCCGTAATTTTTGCGGAGAAGAGGTTTCCCGTGACGAGAACCTTGAATGTCATCCGATTTCCCGTTCCGCCGCATTTGATAGAGGTAAGCATCGTGAGAAAAGTTACGACATATCGTTTTCTGTTCTTGTGTGTCGCGTCGGTCGCGCGATTGGTGTGCGGCGCGTCGCTTACCGGAGAAGAATATTCTCCGCCTGCCGCCGAGATCTCTTTCGATGATCTTCCTAAAAGCTGGGTCGAAATTACGGGCGATCAAAGAATCGCGCCGCTGGAGTTGCTCGTTTTATCGGTGGAATCCAATTCGAGCGCATTGTCAACCTATCGAAGTCGTTTTTTGATTGATTCGAAGACGGCGACGGACAACGCGACGATGGCCATGCTCGGTTGCGACGACCATTTTTCCAAGAAACCGAACTTGATCTCGCGGCTGTCGATGGAACTGGTCTCCGATTTTAGGGAAAATAAAACGTTCAGAAACGGTCGGTATCTCGACAGCCGCTATGAATACGAAGGAAGAGAAATCGATCTTGACAACGTCGGCCAGTTAGACTGTATTTCAATCGAAACGCCATCGGAGTTTATCTACAAACAGAACGAGATGAAATTTCCGGTATCGACCGGAATTCCGGAACTTCCCGACTACCCGGACTTTCCCTTGGATCAGCTCGTTCGGATTGAACCCAAGGAATGGAACCGGTTTAAATCAATGCCGCAGGGGCTAAATCTCCGCGAGTTCTACAATCTTGAACGGTGGGGCAACCTACGTTTTGTGCGCGGCGTTATGGAAGGAAAACAAGGTCAAGAAGAACAAACAAGAATCAATGGGATCGTTCATGTGTATGAAACGGTAGACGAGGCGGGGGCACGATGGTACCGTTATCAATGCGATCTCGAAAACGGCGGGCTGGATGAAAACCTGTTCTGGAGTGAAACTTCCGGTTTTATGCCCGTATATGATATCCTGACCGAGAATACGGGAGCGGCGAGACAGATCCGATATGTAAATTGGCAATCCGTAAACAACGTTTACGTTCCGGTTGAATCTTACTCGATCCGATTTCTGAGCAACGGCGAATTCGATCATTCCCGAAAGACTTCGATAAGCGATATTGAGGTCAACGAGCCGATCGATTCGTCCGTCTTTACCTACGAATCGCTTGGTCTTGCCGAGGGGGCGATGATCGTCGATAATATTCAGAAAAAAATATACAGATACGAGAAAGGGGAACCCGTATTCTTTTCCGAGTTTAACGCGAAATGGAAAGAAAAGGAAAAACGGAATATTGATAAGTTCCGGCTGTTTGTGCTCGTCGCCGGCTTCGCGATGATCGGCGCGGGCATATGGCTGCGCCGCGGACGGCGCGGAACGACCACGTGAATTCTGTCGTTTATATTTCATATTTCCGAAAATCTCCGTTGTTTCTACGAAAAATCAAAGCGCCGAGTTAAAATAGGTAAAATAACAGCAAGTGACAGTGGAAATTCTCACGAAAACGCAAAAAAATGATAATTTTTCATGTTTCCCCCCTTGCGATCCGTTCCTGCCGCGTTTAAAATGGGAACGTCTGCTGGGCATGAAGCCCTGTTTTTCGTCTTGATCGATTTCCCGTAACCCTTTGGCTCCGTGGAGGAATCCCGTGGGTAGGTCGGCTTGTTCAAAGAACTCTGACGCGCAAACGCCCGTTCAGCCCGATTTCAGATGGGCTGTTCTGAGGGTAGCTCTGTCGGCGCTTTTATCGGTCAGTTTTTTAGGGTGTCCTTCATCAAAACAGCCGTCGATCACGGAACCGAAGTACCCCTCGTTCGTTCAGGTCACTAAGCCGAAGGGATGCGAGTGCGCGCCGCTTGCG
>CADBQY010000186.1 GCA_902796885.1 uncultured Planctomycetota bacterium | reverse complement strand
GCCGAAGAGAACGAACCGTTCACCGAAAAGGTCTTTTCCGCGCTGCGCGCTTCCGGAGAGACCGTCTATCCCGAAATCGCCGCCTCCGGGACGATTCCCGCCGACGCGGTGTTTAAGCTGGTCAATACGCCCGAGGAGTTCGACCGGCTCGTGGAACGGCTCGAAAAAGCGCCGCTTGTCAGTATTGACTTGGAGACGGTCGATATCCAGCGCCAGCCGAAGGCGCGGCCCCGGTTCGCGCTGATTGCGGGCATCGCCCTCTGTTTCGAGCCGGACCGCGCGTATTACGTTCCGCTCCGCGGACCGGCGGGGGAAGCCGTTCTTCCCGAATCGGAAACGCTCGAAGCGCTCCGGCCGATCCTCGAATCGGACGCGGTCAAAAAGATCGGGCAGAACATCAAGTACGACACGATCGTCTTCGAGAATTACGGAATCGCTCTTCGCGGCGTTCTCTTCGATACGATGGTCGCCGACTATCTCCTTCGCGCGGGTGAACAGCATCACAACATGGACGAGCTGGCGCAGGTCTATCTGAACTACACCACGATTAAAATCACGGAACTTCTCGGCGCGGGGAAACACCAAAAAGCGATCGACGAGGTGCCGACCGCCGAGGTCGCGCGCTACGCCGCCGAAGACGCGCTGGTCCCCTGGTATCTCTATCCGCGCCTCCTGGAAGGGCTCCGAAAGGAACCCGCCCTTTTGAGGCTGATGACCGAACTTGAAGTTCCGCTCATTTCGGTTCTCGTTGAACTCGAAATGAACGGAATCGCGATCAACAAGGAGCACTTCGAACGCCTCGAAACGGATTTCGTCCGAAGACTCGAAGAGACGAAGCGTGAAATCGAAGAGATCATTCGCCGCGACGCGCCCGATTCGGCTTTCGTCAACGGGTTCAATATGAACTCGCCTCGCCAGCTCGAACAGCTGCTGTTCGACGAGATGGGGATACCGTCGGCCAAGAAGACGAAAAAGAAGACCGGACGGAGCACCGACGCGAAGGTGCTGGAAGAGCTCGCGGAGCAGGGCCACGAGTTGCCCAAGATGATCCTGAAACACCGAATGCTGACCAAGCTTCTGGGAACGTATATCGAGCCGATACCGCAGCAAGTCCATCCGGTCACCGGCCGGATTCACGCGTCGTTCAATCAGTCGGTCGCCGAAACGGGCCGTCTCAGTTCCAGCGCGCCGAATCTTCAAAACATTCCGGTTCGGACCGACGAGGGGAAAGAGATACGCCGCGGATTCGTGCCCGACGCCCGGCTCGGGTTCGACACGCTCATCTCGTGCGACTACAGTCAGATCGAACTGCGCGTGCTGGCGCACTACTCGAAGGATCCGCATTTGATCGAGGCGTATGAGAACGACGTCGATATTCACGCGGCGGTGGCGGCGCAGATTTTTCACGTCCCGCCGGCCGAGGTGACGAGCGACCAGCGCGGCAAGGCGAAAGCGGTCAATTTCGGCCTGGCGTACGGCCAGACCGCGTTCGGACTGGCCAAATCTCTCGGTATTACGAACGGCGAGGCGGCAGAGTATATCCGCGGCTTTTTCGAGACGTACCCGGGGATCCGCGAATTTTTTAACCGCGTTCTTTCCGAGGCGTCCCGCGCCGGATACGTCGCCACGCTTTTGGGACGGCGGCGTTCGGTGGACGGGGTCCGTCCGCCGCAGGAGGGGCGGCCGCTGAATTTGCCCGAACGGACCGCGATCAACACGGTCATTCAGGGGTCCGCCGCCGACCTGATGAAAGCGGCGATGGTGAACGTCTCGGCGCGGCTGAAAACATGGAACGGCGAAAAGCCCGGAACCGTTCGGATCGCCCCGAAACGGATCGTGACGGCGCCCGAAAAGGAGACGTCCAAAAAGGGCGGTTTTCTCTTCGATATGGACGAGGGCGCCCCGGCGGTCAAACTTTCGGACAGCCTTTTTCTTCCCGGACCGGCCGCGCGCGGACAGCTCCTCCTGCCGATCCACGACGAACTTCTCCTCGAAACGCGCCGGGACTCGGCCGACGAGCTGGCCAGTCTCGTCGTCGACGAAATGCTCTTGGGTCAGCCGCTCCGCGTTCCCTTGAAAATCGACGTCGAATTCAGCGAGACGTGGTGAAGCGGTTTCCGCGTTTGGAGGACGGTCTTAAAAAAAGAGGCGCTCTCTTTTCCGGAAAGAGCGCCTCTTTTTTTTCGGCGAACCGCACGGCGGGTTATCCGGCGTGCCGGTCGTAGAAAATCTGCCCGTACGAGGCGCGGCGGATCTGAGCCGCTTCGCTCTGGTCGGCGGGCCGTTCAAACTGGAGCAGAATCACGTCCGAAGCCTCGCGGACCGAAGTCGCGTTTCTGAGCACCGTGGCGAGGGTCGAGTATTTCACGCTCAGCTCGTACCACAGATAGTCAAGCTGCATGTAGAGGTCTCCGATCGACGCCCCCCGTTGCCGCGCAAAGTTCAGGAGCGCCTCTTTCCGGGACCAGAAGGTCCATTGGGCGATTCCGTAACCGGCGGAATCGTGTACGAAGTTTGTGTATGCGCCGCTGTCGACGGCGGCGGTGTATTCGTCGTCGCTCATCCCGAGCGATCTTTCGTAGGAGTTCTGGAGATTGTTCGCCCGGAATCCGCCCGACTCGGCGTTCAGGTTCCCCATCAGCCCGGCCACGCCGTAGGCGTTCCCCAGTTTGGCGTAGAAATAGTCCCAGACGGTCTGTTCGGCGTTTTCGACCGGAGTCGGCACCGGGTAGGGAACGGCGGCCTTGTCCGGATCGGGCGTGATCCGAATGTTCGAGAAGGCCGTGTTTCCCGCCCCGCCGTAAAAACCGATCAGCCCGCCCGTGAGGCGGGCGTCGTTGGCGACGACCTGAACGTCTTCGCCGACGCCGCACGCGACCTGACCGTCGACGATTTGCGCCCAGACAGAGTAGACCGTGTTATGGGCGAGAGTCAAGTTGCCGCTCGCCAGGACGGTGAACGTGTTTCCCTCGCTGACGTAGTAGAGATTAACGCCGCTGTTGGTAAACTCGGCGTAGTATCGCGCACCCGAATCCTGAACCGCCAGCTCGATCCCCGCCTGAAAAGCGGTGGTCGGGTCGGTCGAACGGAAGCTGGCGGTGACCAGAATGTCTTCGGGAAACGCGTCGTAGTC
>CADBQY010000185.1 GCA_902796885.1 uncultured Planctomycetota bacterium | reverse complement strand
TCATTACCGTCGGTCATGACAAAGCGTTTTTCTTCGCTCACGGTAGACTCCTCCAATGGGGTAAATGGATGTTTGGACTTATTCAAAGTAATAAAACCTGTTTACTTATCCGCACGACCGAAACCCCATCTACTAACTGTCGAGGCGCAAACAGAGTCGGTCGGACTCCATTCTATACCTCTTTTGCCTTTTTTCAAGTGTTCCCCCCGTTCTAAAATTTTCGTTTTCTGGAGAGTTTAGCCCTTGCGAACGGTGCGGAGATGGCTTAAAATGGGTAAGGCGGATGTCAAATCTTTTAACGCCGAAATTTCATTTTTAGGAAAAGGGAAAGTCTATGAACCAGAATTTTTCACGCCGTCGTTTTTTGCAGGCTTCCGGGCTGGCCGCGGGGATTCTCGCTTCCGGCGCCGGAGTTCCGCGCGTTCACGCTTCGGAAAAGAGTATGATTAAGATCGCCTGGGTCGGTTGCGGTAACCGAGGCGGCGGCGCGGTGCGCCAGGCGCTGGAGGCCGAACCGAACGCCAAACTCTGGGCGGTGGCCGACGCCTTTGAAGACAAAGCGAACGCCGCGATCGAGGCTCTGGAGGCTACCCACGAAGACCGCCTTTCCGACGGGATCGAAGAGCGTACGTTCCACGGTCTCGAAGCGTATAAGCGGGCGATCGACTCGCTCGACGACGGCGACGTGGTTCTTTTGACCACCCCGCCGGCGTTCCGTCCGCTCCATTACGAGTATGTGGTCAATTCGCCGAAGATGATCCACGTTTTTTCCGAAAAACCGGTCGCGACCGATATGGTCAACCTCCGCCGGATCCGCGCGGCGAACGAAAAAGCGCTCGCCAAGGGGATCAAAGTCGGGGTCGGACTGAACAACCGGAACAAGATCCGTTACGAAGAGACGATCAAAGCGATCCACGACGGCGTTCTGGGCGACGTGGTCAACTGCTGGGTCTATCGGTTCCAGGGGCCGCACAATCTCGGCCCGAAAGGAAACTACACCCCGCTTCAGCATCAGCTTCGCAACCTCTTCTGCTTCGACTGGACCAGCGGCGGATTTATCGTCGACGCGCTGATCCATAACCTCGATATCGCCTGTTGGGCGGCCCAGGAATATCCCGTGTTCGCGCAGGGGTCCGGCGGCCGGACTCACCGTCCCGACAAGGATCAGCTGATCGACCTGGCGAGCGTCGAGTACGTCTTCCCGAGCGGCAAACGCCTCATGATGACGACCCGCACCATGCCGAACACTTGGAGCAATTTCTGCTGCGTCGTTCAGGGAACAAAGGGCGTGGCGCACGTCGGGGAAGGGGTCGGCGACCCGAAAATCTACAAGGGATATGAAGCGCTTCCGTTCTCAGGGGTTCGCGGCGAGGTTCTCTGGGCTCCTTCGTCGCCCGATAACGACTCGTATCAGACCGAGCACGACCGCCTCTTTGCGGCGATCCGCGAAGACCGTCCCTGGAACGAAATGGATCGGGGAATCATGGCGACCTTTACCGCGCTGCTCGGCCGGTTTGCCGTCGAAACGGGCCAGTCGATCACCGCCGAACAGGCGTGGGGATCCGAATTCCGCTATGACAGCGAAATCGCCTACGACAACCTGGTCGATATCGACGGGCCTTCGGTCGTTATGCCCGACGAGAACGGCGACTACTATATCCCGCATCCGGGCGTGACGAAGTTCGTCTGACGCTCCCTTTTGCGTTTGGTGAAGTGATGAACCGGGCTTGTGCTCCCCGCGCGTTCGGGGAGTACAGGCTCGCTTTTTAAACGGAAAGGTTTCTTTTCCCTCTATGACGGAGTTTAAGCAGACCCGACTCGAAAACGGACTCGACGTGATCGCCGAGGTGAATCCGAACGCCTACGCCGCGTCGATCGGCTTTTTTGTGCGGACCGGTTCGCGCGACGAATCGGACGAGATCGCCGGCGTGAGCCATTTTCTGGAACATATGGTTTTTAAGGGGACGCCGCACCGCAGCGCCGCCGACGTGAACCGCCAGCTCGACGAAATGGGCGGCGTCTCGAACGCGTTTACGACCGAAGAGGCGACCGCTTTTTATATTTCGGTTCTGCCGGAACTCCAGACGCGCGCGGTCGACCTCCTGGCCGACATTCTGCGTCCTTCGCTTCGGGAAGACGATTTCAATACCGAAAAGAACGTCATCCTCGAAGAGATCAAGATGTACGAAGATCAGCCGCCGTTCGGAGTCGACGAGAAGTGCCGCGAGCTCTTCTTCGCGGGACACCCTCTTTCGCGGAGCGTCTTGGGAACGCGCGAGACGGTCGGGAAGATGACCGCGGCGCAGATGCGCGCCTATTTCGAGAGCCGTTACGCTCCCGAGAATATTACCGTCGCCGCCAGCGGAGCGGTCGATTTCGATAAGTTCGCGGAAGACGTCCGAAAGTGCTGCGGCGCGTGGGAGCCGCGGCCGGTCGGCCGCGAGACGTTCCGTCCGGTCGGACAGGAAGGGAAAAAGGTCTTCGTCCGCCCGTCGGCGACTCAGGAGTATCTGTTTTTTCTCAGCGACGCTCCTTCGGGACGGGACGACGAACGATATGCGGCGGCGATTCTGGCGAGTATCGTCGGCGACGACGTCGGCAGCCGCCTCTTCTGGGAGCTGGTCGATAACGGGAAAGCGGATTGCGCCTCGCTGGGATTTTACGAATTTTTTGACGCCGGCTACTTCTGCACCAGTCTCTGCTGCGCGCCGGAATGCGCCGCCGAAAACGCCCGAATCGCCGAGGATGTCTGCCGCCGCGCGACGGACGAAGGGGTGACCGCCGAAGAACTCGACCGCGCCAAGAACAAAATCCTCGCGCGTCTGGTGATGGCGGCGGAACGCTCGCGGGGCCGCCTCTTTGCGATCGGAAGCGAGTGGACGATGAACCGCGCCTATTCGCCGATCGGCGACGATTTGAAGATCGTCCGCGAGATGACGCTCGACCGGGTTAACGGCCTTCTGCGGAAATACCCGCTTACGCCGAAACTGACCGTGGCGGTCGGCCCGCTGGAAGAGTTGGGATAAGAGACGGGCGGCGTTTTCAGACCCGGGAAAAGGCGAAAGCTTTTTCCCGGTTTTTTATGCGTGCCGCCGCGGCTTTTTCGAAAGGGCCCCGTGCCGGATTTCTTTGGAAAGCGGTCGAGGCAAAAAGAGAACCCCCGCGAAAGAGAGACTCTTTCGCGGGGGTTCGCGGTCATGCGGGCCGGTCCTGAATTAACAGGACGCGCGCAAATCGCACCGGTTAGAATCAGAGGGATTTCGATTCGCCGCCGGCCGGAGTTCCCATCGCGCCCCAGACGCCGTAGAGGGAGGCGCCGGAGATTTTGTAATCGTGCTGGCTCTCGACGGAGATGTCGCTGTCGTTGTTCGAGGTGCAGTCGACATTGTCGGTGACGAAGCGGACCGAACCGTCGGCCATTCCGCAGTTGACGCCGCCGGAGTGGTTACTTTGGGCCGCGAAGACACCCCAGCTGGCGCCGACGCCTTCGTTAGACGCGGTGTTGGTGGCGTCCGCGCAGGAGGGGGAGTTCGGCGCGAGGACCGTATTGAAGCGGGATTCCGAACCGTAACCCAAGTGGATCACCAGACCGCGGCCGCCGGGCGTATGGCTGGCGAGCTGGGTGCGGTCGTTCGAGTCACGACCGTCTTGGAGACAGAGGGAAGGATTGACGTAGTTGCCGGATGCGGAGGTGGACCCAAGATCAACAACGCCAACACCCCCTTTGACTTCGGCGAAGTCGTCGGTGAAGGAGTCGGAATCGGCGACGACCGTTTCACTGAAAGCGATCGTGTTCGAAGTACCGTCGCTCATCGAGGACATCGAGTGCCAATATTTCGGCATGAAGAGGCCGCGGCTGCTTACGCCGCTGACGACGACGTCGCTGCCCTCATCGACCGCGTAGCAGGTTTGCCAAGAGCCCCGGCCGGTGGTAAACGCGTTCTGACCCTGCATCGCGTCGCCCATGCAGCCGACGTAGCTGTTCTTCGAGAATTCCTGACCGCCCGCACTGGTGGCGTTCTTGGCATTCCCGTCGGAAGGACAAATGAAGGCGCTGATCGGCTTGCGGAGCGCCTCGTGGACATCGTTGACCAGATCGCTGTTCAGACCCGCCTGGTCGGCGGCCAGCTCGAAGAAGAGGTCCGCGTTGCACCATTCGTAGTCGGGGGAGGTGTTTTCCGTCTTAACGGCGTCGCAGTAGGCGATGATTGCTTCGTACGCCTGGTTCTGTTCCATGAACGGAAGAAGCGGGATCGCGTAGCCGACGATCGGCTTGAGGTGATAGAAACTCGCCAGACCGGCCGGGAAGGAATCGCCGTTAGAACTGGCGTAGTTGTGGAGGGAGAGGCTGATCTGCTTGATGTTGTTCGAGCATTTCATACGGCGAGCCGCTTCACGCGCGGCCTGAACGGCCGGCAGGAGCAGACCGATCAAGATACCGATGATCGCGATAACAACCAAAAGCTCAACAAGCGTGAAGCCTTTCGAAGTGTTCTTTTTCATAGAACAAAGTCCTTTCTTTAGGGAAAAACAAAAAATTATAGGAATAAAAAATCGCAAATACCGGCGGCCTTCCAAGGCCGTTTTGAGGTATTTATCGAGTTCTTTTCGAGGTAAAAACCGCGGCCGGGGATAAAGCCGAACCGGCGGGACCACTACCCGTGATTATAACAACTGCGGAAATAAATACCAGACGAATCTCCCCGATTTCCAGAAAAATTTCTTGAAAATTTCTTTTTCACCCCCTTCTGGGAAGTAGCCGGAGAGCGAAAGGGTTCGAAAGTTAAAATAGGGGGAATTTTTGAGACACCACCCCGAAAAGAGTTTTTTTGCAAAAAAACGATTCCGCCCCCCTTGCCCGATTTTTGATCGGGGTTATATTCTATCCCGTTGCCCCCAAGGGGGCGGCGAAGAACATTGACAATCAGGT
>CADBQY010000184.1 GCA_902796885.1 uncultured Planctomycetota bacterium | reverse complement strand
TCGATCTTCTTCTGGTGAAGCGTAAACCTCTTCTGACATCGCTCGATATGGAGGATTACGGGCTCTGGCTCCGCCGGTATCCGAACCTGATGTTTATCGGCGCCCCCTTCTGGAACGAAATCCAGACCCAGCCGGACGACCAGCTCCTGGCTCAATGCCGCTTTTTCGGCGCGGTCGACGAGATGCCCTCGCTCATCTCTTACGAGCAGATACGCCAGCAGGTGCGCTTTTCGCTCGCCGCCGGGGCGCACGGGCTCCTTTTCGGTTCCCATTCCCCCTTGAACGCCGAAGATCACGAAACCCAGTACCGCGCCTGCGCGTTGGAACTGATCAATCTGGAACTGTTGATGATCGACTCGTGGGTCGCCGGCGGGATTCCCGAAGACGTCATCGCGATGAACAACGACGGAATGTCGGCGGCGCTTCTGCGCACCAAGTCGACGAGTCTTCTTCTTCCCCTTTCGACCGAGCCGAACACGCAACTCGTCTTCGGCGCGGGTGCGGCGAACAGCCGTTCGGTCGTCGCGCCGGCGCGGGAAGGGTATTCGGCCGATCTTCTCCTGCCGGGGAACCTGCGCAAAGTCCCCTCGCACCGCCGCGCGGGAGGGATCGACATGCAGCTCGACGAGGTGAGTATGAACACGCTCATCTTCCTGGCGCAGTCGAACTGGTACACGCGTGTGGTGGCCGAAATGTCGCCCGCGTTCGGAAACCGGATGGCGGAACTGGCGATCCGCCTGGCCAAGATGAGGCTCGACACCTATCAGGAGACGCTCGGCCGGCTCGGTACGCTCGACGACGAAGGTCTGATCCCGAAAGTGCGCCATCTGCCGCTAGTGACCGTTCCCGACTCGACGAGCGAGGTCGACGCGGCGTGCCAGATGCTGACGGTCGCCGAAAACGAATTGCGGCGCGGCGATGCCGGCGAGGCGTATCTCCAGGCCGAACGCGCTTTGCGCGCCGTTCGAATGAACGAACGGCGGCTCTGGCAGACCGCGATCCGGTTCGACCAGTGTCTGCCGGTTCTTCCCGTTTCTATTTCGTTTTCGACCCTCCCGGCGTATATCGAAGGATACGGGAAGATCGCTTCCGGACACGTCCGGCTGACCGGCGAAAACCGGCTGGTCGGCGGCGATATGGAACGGGTTGAAGAGTGGACCGGCGGGAGCTGGAACCGTTTCGACTCGCCGTTTCCCGGCGTGAACATCAGCCTGCGCCGCGATCCGGCGGCGGCATATCGCGGCGCGCTCGGACTCACTTTTTCGGTCACCGCCGACGGCCCGGGAGCGCCCGTTCTGACCGAAGTTCCCCCGCTGAGCGTCACCGCGCCGGCCAACGTCCATACCGGCGAACTTGTCTGCGTTCAAGGGTGGATTCGGATCGACGGGCGTCTCGCCGAGGGGACCGACGGATTTATGATCTACGAATCGCACGGCGGGCCGGCGCTCGCCCAACGTTTTTATCATACCGACGGCTGGAAGCCTTTCGCCTTCTACCGCTACGCCGCCACCGAGGGGGATATGACGCTGACCTTTTCGCTGAGCACCTACGGCCAGGTGCAGATCGACGAGGTTTCGGTTCAGCCGGTTCGATAGAAGAATTCTCTATTTTTTTTAATTTTTCTATATTGCTAAAAGAGCGCGTTTTTTGGCACGTCGGCGGAGAGTTCGCGCGATTTTTTCGTTTTTCACATATTTTCGTATTGCATATTGCGGATAAATCATTATAATCCGCGTACTTGACAGTTAAGGGTGTTTTTCGGACACCCGGTTTGCGGCGTTTGCCGCGTTTTATTCTTTCCGACAGGAGAACCAAAATGAAAAAGTTTTTCGTGATTTCCGCTTCCCTTCTTCTTTGCTGCGCTCTGGCCGCGGTCGGGTGCAAGAAAGCCGCCGATGACACCCAAAGCGCCGCTCAGGCTACGGCCGAAGCCGTGACCGAGAAAGTTGAAGCCGCCGCCGGCCAGGCTCAAGACGCCGTTCAGGCCGCGGCCGACGCCGCCGTTGACGCTGCCGACAAGGCCGCCGAAGCCGCGGACGCCGCCGCCGACAAGGCCGTCGACGAAGTCAAGGAAGCGCTCGACGCCGCTCCGGCCGAATGAACGCCGTCCGATTTTCTTAATACAAAAAACCGGTCCTTTCGCAAAGAAAGGACCGGTTTTTTGTATGGTTCCTTCAGCTTGTTAAGCCGCGTGTCTTTTGTCCGATAAGAAATTCTTCGCGAACAAACGAGGAACGCGCGCCTATTTCGCGACGGAGTCGCCGGTGACGTCGGCGTTCCAGCTGCGGGGCATGTCGTAGCCCCGCGGACGCATCTGCATGCCGCGCGTGCCGATGTTGGCGTTCGGGTACGGATCGGTTCCGTCCGGATATCCTTTTTCGTGCGCGGGGTTCAGGTAGCCCGGCGCGATCAGACTCGGGAACCAGCAGCATCGGTTGTTCGGGTCGTCGTTGAGGGATTGGCATCCCGCCGCGCCCAGAAGCGCCGTCGCGAGAATGGCGAAAACGATACTCTTCTTCATGGAGTTTGGCCTGTCGGACGTTAGGGTGAACGGACTGATCGTATCGAAGGGAAGATTACTCGTTTTCGCCGATCGAGGTCAAGAGGGATTTTAACGCGTCGGGGATTTTGCGGTCTTCGTGCGGCGTGAGCGCGTCGAGTCGGAGCGCTTCGGCCTTTTCGGCTTGCGCCTTTTCGGTGTCTCCCGCCGCGTTCAGCGCCATCGCCCACGCGGCGCGATAGAGCGCGTTGGTCGGGAAGAGCCGGACGGCTTCGGCGTAGGAGGAGGAGGCTTCGTCCAGGAAGAGGCGGTTGCCGGTCGCCTCGTAGAGGGTGAACTCCTCGTCGGCCATCTCGCCGCGGATCGAGGCGTTTTCGGGAGTTGCGCGCCAGAGCGCCTCTTTGGCGTCGCGCCAGGTCTTTTCTCTTTCGGGGGAGGGAAGATAGCCTTCGTCGTACATCGCCATCGTGCAGAGCGCCCAGCGGATCGGGATCGAATGACGGCCCGCGCCTTCCGAGGCGTGGGTGAGCGCCAGATGAGCTTCGCCCGGCGGCATTTCGTCGAGACGGGGGAGGAGCGTCTTTTCGGCGAGGACCGGATAGAATTCGGTCGCAAGACAGAGCGCCAGGAGGAGAATCCAGACGGCGGCGGCCGAAATCCGAAGCGCACGGGACGCTTTCTTTGGGGCGTCCGGCGCCTGCGCGCGGTTCAAAAGAATCGCCGCCGGAATCCAGACGGCCAGCGCGGTCGGCGGGTAGCCGATCCCTCCGGCGGCGCAGAGATTCAGCAGCGCCGCGGCGGCCGAGAGGGCAACGATCGGGGAGGAAAGACGCGTCATCGCCCGGCCGAGGAGCGCGGCGGGGAACGCGAAAAGGACGAAGACGGGCGCCAATCCCAGGAGGAGGGGAAGGCGGCTCGGCGCCGAGGTCAGAAAGTTGAGAACCAGGTAGACGAGGTACCCGCCGGAAAAGAGGATGAGTACCGGCGCGAACGACGGCGTGTTTTCGGCCGGCGCGTCTTCCGGGGGCGCGGGAGGCGCATAGCCCCCGCGGACGGCGGCCGCGAGAAAAAAGAGGAAGCAGGCCAGCGCCGGAAGACCGAAAAGGGCGGCGTATTCGAAGGCGAAATTATGCGGGTCGGCGATCACCTCGCCGGCGGTCGGCAGGATATAGCGCGGATAGACGTTTTGAAAGTTTCCCGGACCGACCCCGAAAAGAGGGGCGTCGGCGATCATACGCGACGCGGCGGTCCAGTAGTCGAGACGATAGCCGAGCGATTTTTTCGCTTCCGAAAAGACCTCTTTGTCGAAAAGTCCCGCGCCCAACGCCGCGCCCGCCAGGAGGATTCCGCCCAGAAGGACCGCGCCCGAGACGAGCGCGGCTTTCCGGCGCGCGTCCGCCGCGCGGCGGCTGAAAAGCGAGAGCAGCGGGAGCGCCGCCGCCGAGACGAAAAGGGCGAGGTACCCCGACCGGCTTTTGGTCAGGAGAAGGGTCAGCCCCAGGAGGAGAAACGCGGCCCCCGCCGAGATCCGGAGAAAGAGGAGATGCCGGGACGATTCGCCGCGGCGCGAAAAGGCGCCGGCCGGGAAGAGACCCGCCAGAAGGACTAGCGCGGGGGCGAGAAGCCCGGCGAGCGTGTTGGTCAGTCCGTAGGTTCCGAGCGGCTCGACGCTGTCCAGCACGCGTTTGGCGAAGAGGTCGTATTCGGGGGTCCCCTTTTCCAGGTTCATTCCGCTTTCGCGCAGGAGCTTTTCCGGGTCTTCCCGAAACTGGGCGCGAAGCGTCGGGGCGGTGACGAAATAGTCGTAAAGCGAGACGGTCGACTCGAAGAGCGCGGCGCCGACGACGACGGCCAGCAGAATCGACTCGGCGGCGCGGAGGAGCCGTTTCGGCAGGGCGCGGAGCGCGAAATAGGCAAGGGGAGCGATCGCGAAGGTCCAGAAGCCGTTGGCGGCGTGAAGGAGGTTCCCGGCGTGCGCGGCTTTCAGACGGAACCAGGAGATCCCGCACCAAACGAGAAGAAGGAGAACCGCCAGGTCGGCGGCGCGCGGTTTACGCCCGGACGCAATCGCCGAAAAAAGGCCGAGGCCCGCCAGAAAGAGCCAGCCGAAAGCCGTGAGAAACGCGTCGCCGCCGCGCTGCGCCCCTTCGGGAGGAAGGAGAAGGGTCGGAATCAGAAGAAGCGCGGCGGCAAAGAGGAGGAGAAAAGGAAACAGAGGCGCGCGGCCAGCGGCGGAAGTCTCTTTCCGGGGGGCGCGGGACGGCGTTCGTTTCCTTTCCATGGAGCTCTCTTTCTTTGCGCGGACGTCAGCCGACCGATTTAAGGTAGTCGATACTGTTCTTGCACAGGACGTCGGCGCCGTCGGAATAGTCGAACGGTTCGACGCCGATCCACCCGGAGAAGCCGGTCGCCTTGAGCGCGGCGAGGATCGGACCGAAGTCGAGGTCGCCGAATCCGGGACCTTTCATGTTCGGGTCTTGCGCGTGGAACGTCTTTTCGAACGGGACGATCGCCGGGTCGGCGATCACTTCCGGAATCGGGCGGTCTTCGCCGTCGGCCATCGCCTTGCAGTCGAGGTGGATCGTGATCGGGCCGGGGTTCCCCATCTTGGTGATCAGGTCGAGCGCCTGGTGCGCCGTGTTGAGGAAGTTCGTCTCGACCGGCGCCAGCGGTTCCAGACCCAGGACCATTTGCGACTCTTCCAGAAGGGGAAGGAGCTGTTCGAGAACCGACGCGGCGCGGTCGTAACCCTCTTCGAGCGAGACGCCTTCGGCGAGGTTCCGCTGAACGGGGGAACCGAGAACGAGGTATTGAGCGCCCGTTTCGGCGCCGAAACGGATCAGGTCTTTG
>CADBQY010000183.1 GCA_902796885.1 uncultured Planctomycetota bacterium | reverse complement strand
TACAGGTCCTCCGAAAAATTTGGCTCCTTTTTTCAAGGGGTCTGACGGCAAAGTTTTCCTATTTTATCTAACCGGAACCCGAACATCCGGAACTGCCGAAATTCTCTAAAAAACCGGTTCAATCGGTAAATTCACCATAACACAATTACCGATGTCCTTCGCAGAGAGTTTTCGGCACGGAAGCCGGAACGCAGTAAAGAACCTATTTGGGACATTGAAGGCAAATGCCGATGATTCGGTTTTCCTCGTTGCCTCTTTCCTCGCGGTGCCTGTGTAGGGTGTATATTGATCTTGCGAGTGATGCAGGAAAAGGTAATGTAGGTATGTCTTTGAGAGGAAAATTGTGGCTCTTCGGGCATAACTGTGGGTGTTTTCACTAATTGATTCCTCTGTCATGCCGTAGAAACAGCAGTTTTCTTCCTATTTGGTAGTGGGATGTGTAGATTAGAGCACACAAGATAAACCATATCAATCATATTTTGTATATTCCGGAAGCCGTAGGCTTTGCGGACGATCAGTTTAATCTTGTTGTTGATGGCCTCAACTCTGGCGTTGCTCATTCCCAAGCGAATAGTGTTGAGGATATACTCTTTATTCCGCCGAATCTTCTCTTGAAGAGAGTATACTGCGGGAATCCTGCTGTGGCTTGCCTTCCAGAGCCAATTTTTTAATTCGGCTTCCGCTTCTTTCAGGTCTCGAATTTTTAGGAGGAGTCGTAATTGTTCCTTGAGGAGGTAGGCTCGATACAACCTTGGCTGTTCAAGAGCGATCATTTCAAGTTTGATCTGTTGGTTTTCAGTGAGATGTTCTGGAGCCTTTCCTAGCGCGTAGGCTGAATTTTTGATCTGTTCGGCGTTTTTCTTGGCGGCCGCAATCTCTGCGGATTCCCTGTCGCTTCTTTTTGGTCTTCCTCGGCCTCGCGGATGTTCATTGGCGAGTCGTTTTGCTTCATCATAAGTCTCCCTCCATATTTCACGTCGGACTTCATCGAGAGCCTCCATCGCCCATTCAACAACATGGGATTGATCAACGCAACGCTCGCAGTCAGGTGTAAAATCCTCGACGCATTCTGAGATCCATTTAGCACCGTCTCCGGTGACAACCTTGATACTCGATAGTTGTTCCGGCGAGAGCTGACGGTAAAATGTCTGGAGAACAGCTTTCCCGTGCCCTTGGGCGGCCCATACGACGGTATTGGTGTCGTGGTTTACGATGACGGTGATATATTTATGGCCCTTCCTATAACTTGTTTCATCAATTCCGATATGAACCAAGCCGTCGAGTCTTTTAACACGTTCGGGCTCGATGACATTGAGGACTCTGGAAATGCATCTTCCGACGGTTTCCCAGTCGATTCTCATAAACTCTGAGACGACACTTCGAGGGAGATAGACAGCGAGCCATCCGACCGTGAGGTCGAAATCCTTGGTAAAGCGGCTTCCGTGGTAAGCCCATGGGACATCCGCAGTTACAATACCATGTTCTGGACAGTTGATTCTATGGGTAGCCCCCTCGACTTCGAGCAGAATTGCGCCGCAGTCAAGTGCGCGCCATATTCGAGTTGTTTTTAGCGGTTGGTCGTATCCGGGACATGAGCGATGACAGAACGGGCAGTCGTTTTCATGGAGAGCATATGGTCTGACTTGGATACGAAGATGCTGAACGCCATCAGAATCGGTAAAAAAATCATATCCTTCAATGACAGAGTCCTTGACGTTGATCAGTTTTTTGCATAGAGTATTAGCTGAAGCCATCTGTGGGTACTCCTTATGTTGAGTTTTTGCAGCCTTTACTATAAGGGACCACAGATGGCTTTTCAATATTAGACGCTGTTACCGGTGGAAGGCGTTTTTACCCACAATTATGCCCGAAGCCTCCAAAGTTTTCCCATTTTACGCAACCCGAACCGGAATATCAGAAACGACTGAAAATTTCCCGAAAATTGGTCCTTTCGCTAAAATCCCCCCAATCCGATTTCCGATGTTGATGTCGGAGAGATTCCGGCACGGAAGCCGGAACGGAAAAGAGAGCTTATTCTTGAGCATTGAAAGCAGACCGAGCGATCGGTTTTCCTCCTGCTTTTTCCTCGCGGCGCCTGAATAGCGTTTGTGTCGATCTTGCGTTTGCGCAAGGAAAGGAGCATGGAAGTGTCTTTGAAGAAGAGTGTGTTTAAGAGTTCCGTCGCGCAGGCCGCGATTCTGAGCGGTCTTTTGACGGGGACTCTCGCGGCATCCGACGATCCGGTCTACGACCGGCTGATCGGAAACGAGACGGAACCGATCACGACCGAACAGTCGCTCATCCCCGAACGGCAGCCCCAATCGCTGGGAACTCCGCGCCGAAGCGACGAGGTGATCCGCCGGATCGAACGCGACCGGCTCGGAGAACTGCGCAATTATGGCGAGCCGGAAGAAGAACCGGATCCCGCCGACGCCTTTTTTGACTCGATCGAGTGGGGCGTGGTCGTCGAAGGGGAACTCGTCTCGAACATGAACAGGACGGAATCGTACAAACGAGAAACCGACGCGGTCTATACCGCCGATTTCGGGTTCCTGATGCATCTCGGTCAGCGGGGAACGTTCTACGGTCTTCTGGAAGCCGGTTACGGCGGCGCGATCGACGGACGGATTCCGACGCTTGCGGTGTTCAACGACGAGGTTGAGACGGACAGAAACCTTAAATTCACCGAACTGTGGTACGAGCACACGTTCGGCTGCAACGACAGTTGGCGGTTCCGGATCGGTCATCTCGACCTGACGACCGACTTCGATACGAACAACTACGCCAACAGCGGTATCTCGCAGTTCAATTCGACCGGTTTCGTCCACAACCTGACCCTGGGCTACGAGTACGCCTGTCCGTCGTTCGGCGTGATGCTCTGGAAAGATTTCGGCGAGGCGTTTTCGGTCGGCGCCGCCTATCTGGCGGAAGACGGCGAGATTGATATCGACGAGGACGGTCTTCCGGACAAGGAGGACTCCTGGACCGACGTTTTCCATCACGGATTCGGTATTTTGGAAGCCGACTTCCATCTCGACGCCGGCGGGCATGAGGGGAACCTCCGTTTCTACGGCTGGGTCGGCCGTTCGGGAGTGTACGGCTATAATGCGGACGGGAAAAAGGAAACGAGCGCCGGCTGGGGGACGAACTTCGATCAGGAACTCTCGCACTACTTGGGCGTTTGGGGCCGTTTCGGCTACGGCGACGCCGAATACAACATCGTCACCAAGCATTACAGCGGCGGCGTGCAGTTCCAACACTTTAATTCCTGCTGGCAGCGCGACGTGATCGGCGTCGGTTACGGGATCGCCGAACCGGGCGACCTGCTCGCCGAGGGGATCGAAAATCCGGGCAAGGAGCATTTCGTCGAAGTCTATTACCGCCGTGTCTTCAACGACTTCGCCCACCTTTCGCCGTATATGCAGTTCGTTAAGAACCCTCTGGGCGACAAAGAGGCCGACAGCGCCTTCGTGCTTGGACTGCGGGGTGCCTTCGAGATCTGAGATTGCGGGAATAAACAACTGATTCAGGGCAAGGTCCAAAGTTCAGCCTTCCTC
>CADBQY010000182.1 GCA_902796885.1 uncultured Planctomycetota bacterium | reverse complement strand
TCCTCGTCGAGCGACGAGAACGCCGCGTCGGCGGCATCGGAATACGGCAGAGACGCCGGAGAGGCGCCGACGAACTCGTAGGCGCCGCAGTCGTAGGCGCTGCCGTTTCCGGCGCGGGTGTTCCCCGCCAGGTCGGTTACCGGGTCGCCCGAGGTAACGTCAACGGAAGCGTCGATCGCCGCCGAACCGGCTTTCAGCGTGTAATCGCCACCCGCCGCGTTGGTGAAGAGATCGGCAGCCGAAGCTTCCGAACTCGTAATGACGTGCGTCTTCGTAACGGTTTCCGGCAGACTGAGTTTGAGGGCGATCGAATTCGAGACCGTAACCAAATTGGAAAGCGCAATATCAGCCACAATTTCACTGTCGGAGTTGTTCGCAAGAGTCGACCAGGAAATGTTGGCGTTACCGTAGTCAATATAGACACCGCCGCCATATTCATCACTGGTGTTGTCGACGATCAGTGACTGGACGATCGTCAGATTCGAATTCTGTCCGTAAATCGCACCGCCCTCTGCGTCGCCATGATTACCTCTGAAGATGCTGTTTTTGATTTCAACGTTTGCTGAATTGTAGCAAGAAATCGCACCGCCATTCTGTGTCGAAATATTGCCTGAGAATGTGCTGTCGGTAACTTTCAGATTCTGATTCCGGATACGGATCGCACCGCCCAATCCATTCGCTCTGTTATTGAGGAACTGACAGGAGTCAACCGTTACGGTCAGACCTGTACTCCCCTCTGCAGAAATCGCCGAACCGCCAGCACCACTAAGTCCCGAATTCAAATTCTGGAAGGTCAATCCTTTGAATGTAAAATCGTCGACACTCGCGAGGTTGAATATCTGAAAATTCTTACCGTCGAAGACAACGTCCCCGCCGCCGTCGATCGTTATCCCATTGTGAGTGGAATCAAGAAGGAATCCGTGGTCCGGGCTGAGTGTCGTCAGAGCGAGGTCCGTTTTGACGTCTGTGTCGGCAAAGGTGATCGTCTTAACGTCGCCATTGGCGCACTTCTCCAGCGCCTCGCGGAGCGAAAGGATGTCGTCATCCGGATTATCATCCTCGCCGGCGGTGTTGACGATAACCGACTGAGTCGGCGGAGTAACTTCCTGATATTCATACGCCCCGGCGTCGTACGCCGCGCCGATCGGGCGGGTGTTCCCCGCCAGGTCAGCCGCCGGACCGCCGGAGGTCACGCCGGTGAAATCGATCGCCACCGAGTCCGCGGCGAGGGTGTAGTCGCCGTGTTCCGCGTCGGCGAAGAGGATGTCGCCGGAACTGTACGTTCTGCAGTTTGTGGGCGTATACTGCCCGCCGGGGGTCTTGTAGAGCGAGTTGGCAAACGTCGAAGTGCCGCCAATATAGAAGTCCGAGACGATCGATCCCTGGACATCGATCGAAGACTCGCTGTTCAGGTTGAGATCCTGATACCAACCGTTCCCGTCGCTGTTCCCGGTCAGGGTCGACCAGGAAATCGTGCCGGTCGCGCTCAACTCAGTGTCGGCGCTGACGTAAACGCCGCAGCCCCACTGAGCCGCCACGTTGTCGGCGATCAGCGATTGGTAAATTTCGAAGGTGACGTCCGAACCTTCGGCATAGACGCAGATACCGCCGCCGCAATTCGCCGAGGTATTTTGAAGAATACGGCTGTTATTCACCGTGAGGACAGCGCCCTTCGTGGCAAAAATCGCGCCGCCGCCGTCGCCTGACTGCGTGCCCAACGCCGTGTTGCCGGTAAACGTGCTGCCGTTAATCGTCACATTCATGCCGCTGGCATAAACCGCGCCGCCCCTGCCGCTTGAACTGTTGTTCCTAAACTCGGAATCGTTGATCGTAACGGTTTTGGCCGTGGATTCGGCATTAACACTGATCGCGGCGCCGTTTTGGGAACATTTGACATTGTCGCTGTCGAAGATCAGGTTGTTGAACGTGATATCCGCCGCCTTGTTCACAAGGAAAACACGGCGAGTGTCCTTGGCGGCGAAGGCGACGTGGTTCACGCCGTCTTTGGTGTTCCCCTGGATCACCAGGCCGTCGTAGTTGTATTTGTTGCCGCCGAGAAGAAACTCGTAATTGCTATTGTTAGGAACATTACTATTCTTGAACTGCATGACCGCCAGGCCCGTTTCGGCGTCGATCAGACTGTCGTCGAAGGTGACCGTCTTGCCGTTGTTGTTGCCATAAGCGGTTTCAACCGTTCCGTAATAAACGGTGAGCGCCTCGCGCAGCGAAATTTTGTTATCCATATTATCGACGACGTCTTCGCAGGTCGTGACGTGCATCGACGGGGTTTCGGGAGCGATGATCTCGGCGTCGTTCACCGTTTCGGTAATAGCGTAGTTCGCCTTATTGGCGGTGCCCCTTGTGCTGTAACTGGTAATGGCCACGTGATGAACGCCGACTTCAGCGGATTCGAACTCGGCTTTGATGTTGCGGAGAGTCATCGTCTCGCCGCCCACAAGCCCGGTCGCGGAACTCAAGGTCGCCGTGGCGGTCTTGGTTCCGTCGTAAACTTTGTTCTGAGCCGTGAAGCTGAGGGTCAGCGGCGCGGGATTGATCGTCAGAACCGCGCTTCCCGTCCAGTCGTTGTAATTGTCGCGGGAAACTTTCGCGTAAAGCGTATAAGTCCCGGCGTTGGTATAGGTTACCGGGGTCTCTTCGGACCACGTCTCGCCGTCGGCCGAATAATAGACGGTGTCGCCGTCGATCGTGCCGCCGACGGTGATCGTCTTCGCCTGCGCGTCGTAGGTGACCGTCGCGTCGGCGAACGTGACGCCCGTGATCGTCGCGGGGGTGATCGTCACCGCTGCCGAACCGGTCCAGTCATTGTAGTTCTCGCGGCTGACCTTGACGTAGGTCGTGTAGGTCCCGGCGTTGGTATAGGCCGGATTCTCGGTCAGATCATAGGTCACGCCGTCGGTCGAGTAGAGAATCGTATCGGTCGACGCAGACGGATCGGTCACCGTA
>CADBQY010000181.1 GCA_902796885.1 uncultured Planctomycetota bacterium | reverse complement strand
GGCGGTATCGGCGTAATCGCTCGTACCGGTCACGCGGGCGTCATATTTCATGATCGGGCCGGCCTGCGCCATATCGAGCGCTTTCCCTTTCGGCATATCTCCCGCTTCGGGAATGTCGAGGAGAACCACGTCTCCCAGTTCGGCCGACGCCGCCCAGAGCGCGGCGGTCGCGCCGACGTTTCCCGCGCCGATGACACTGATTTTTGCCCGTTTCATCTGTTACTCCCTTCAAGGTTGGTCGAGGTCGGCCCGCGTTAAACCGGGGCCTTTCATCCGCCGGCGCCGCCCGGCGCCGCACACCGTTTATTATAGGAGATAACACCCGATTGAAAAGGGCGCGAGGCGCGCCGATTGATTCCGCGTAGCGGCTCGGTTACAATGAATCCGCCGTTCGATTCCCCTTTCGCCGCCGGGCGGCGTGTTTGGAGAGCGGAAGATAAATCGTTTTTGCTGTTCGGCAGCGCCGGAGACAATCGCGAATGAAAAGAACGTTTTTGCCGGGTTTCCTTCTCTCGTTTTTATGTGTTTCATGGTTCGCGGGCGCGGAAGACTCCGCGCGGGCTTCGGACGACCCTTCCGCGCCCGTCGACATCGCGTCGCAGCGGCAGCTCTTTCTGGACGAGAGTTTCCTGATCGGGTCGATGGAAAACGCCGAGATACTCGTCCATCAGCCGGTCCGCAAAGAGCTGAGCGACACGCGCAATCGCGCTTGGGAAGGCGCCGGCTCGAAATTTCACACCGTGATTTACGATCCCGCCGACGAAGTCTACCGGATGTACTATGTCGGGACGCCCGGGGAAAACATCACCGCCTGGGACGTCAAAAACATGAGCGTCTGCTATCTCGAAAGCAAAAACGGTATCGACTGGCCCTACCGCCCCCTTCATCTGATCGAATGGGGCGGTTCGACCGAAAACAACATCGTCGCGGAACATTGTATGAGTTTCAGTCCGTTCCTCGACGAAAATCCGAACGCGGCGCCGGAAGAGCGGTTCAAGGCGGCCGGGAGCGGTTTGGACGGCAAAATGACGGTCTGGACGTCGGCCGACGGAATTCACTGGGCCCCGAAAAACGACGGACGGCCCGTTTACGAGCCGGGAACGCCGAACGCGTTCGACTCGCAAAACGTCGCGTTCTGGTCGGTGAAAGAGGAGAAGTACGTTCTCTATTACCGCGTCTGGGATCCCCGGGGATTTCGTTCCGTCGAAAGGGCGGTTTCCGACGATTTTCTCCATTGGACGAAAGAGAGAATGATCGACGTTCCGGCGGAAAGCGTGCCGAAGACGAATCGCGGCGAATTTTACACGAACCAGATTCAGCCGTATTACCGCGCGCCGCAGATCTATATCGGGTTTCCCGCCCGATACACCGACAACGGGGTGACGGAATCGTTCAGGCTTCTGCCGGAACAGGAGGAACGCGCGATTCGCATGAAAGTCAATCCGCGTTTCGGCACGGTCACGCCCGACTCGATTTTCTTCTTTTCCCGCGACGGGTATCTTTTCCGCCCCTCGAACGACGTGTTTCTCGCGCCCGGTCTTAAGACCCGGTACAACTGGGGATACGGCGACAATTTCATCGGCGCCGGTATCGTCGAAACAGAGTCGCCGGAAGACGACGAGGGTCGGGAATTGTCGTTCTACGTCACCGAGTCGTCGTTTACCGGGTACGATCTGCGATGCCGGCGTTACGCGCTTCGCGTCGACGGGTTCGCGTCGCTCCACGCCAAGACGAAACCGGGTCTCGTAACGACCGTGCCGCTGACCTTTGCGGGAAACGAGCTTTCGATCAACGCCGCGACGTCCGGTTTCGGATACGTTCGCGTCGAGATCTGCGGGCCGGACGGAACGCCGATTCCGGGATTCGCGAAAGACGAGTGCGATATGATTTACGGCGATTCGCTCGACCGGCGCGTTTCCTGGAACGGATCGAAAGACGTCTCGTCCCTCGCCGGAAAGCCGGTCGTGCTGAAATTCTATCTTTGCGAAGCGGACGTTTACTCGATGATCTTTGTCGACTAGCCGTTTGTCTTCGGCGGCGGCGTCAGCGGTTCAGATATTCCATCTGGCCGCTCCAGCCGAGTTTTTCGCGCAGGGCGTGGTAGTACCCGCGTTCGGGAAGCCGGACCAGGCGGAGCGATACCGGCGCGCGCCGAACCACGACGCGGTCGCCCGGCAGCATCGACAGGGACGAGTCGCCGTCGGTCACGACGAAGATTTCGCGGTTCAGAATCCGCAGTTCGTAGACGCGGTCGGCCGAATCGACGACCGGCCGATAGCTGAGCGAATGCGGATTGAGTGGCGAGATCACGACCACGTCGAGTCCCTGCCGAATGATCGGGCCGCCGGACGAAAGGTTGTGCGCCGTCGAGCCGATCGACGTGCTGATCAGAACGCCGTCGCCGTGATAGGTCGTCGCCGATTCGCCGTCGACCGAAAGTTCGACGTGAATGATCTCGAACGGCGGGCCGCCCAACAGAGCGACCTCGTTTACGGCGAACTTCCGCGCGACGCAGATTTCGCCCCGGTCGTTCACCGGACCAACTTTTGCGGCGCGGGCGTCGACGTCGGAAAGACGGCGCCAGAGGGAACATTCCAGCAGGACGTTCTCCTGCACCGGAAACGCGCGGAAATCGTTGTGATCGAGAAACGGGATCAGGTCGTCGGGAGTCAGACTCGACAGGAACGCCAACGACCCGACGTTGACCGCCAGGATCGGAATCTGGTTCTCGCCCAGCTGATGGATAGCGCGCAAGACCGAGCCGTCCCCGCCCAGAACGATGGCGTAGTCGGCTTTAACCGCCGACATGTCGGCTCGGCCGGTGAAATCTTCGGCCGCGATTCGAACGCGCTTTTTCAGCTCCGGCAGAAGGCGGGCCGCCGTCTCGGGAACCGAGACGCGGCTGCCGTTGCCGAGCCAGATGATCTTCGCCTGTGTCCGCTGAGAACCCGCCATAAAGAAACCGAACTTTACCCCGGAGGCCAGCCGAACTTGCGGCCGCCGATCAGGTGATAATGAAGATGGGGAACCGTCTGACAGGCGTCGGGCCCGCAGTTGGTCACGATCCGGTATCCCGCGTCGGCGATCCCCTCTTTTCGGGCCAGCTCGTTCATCACGCAGAAGAGATGCCCGATCAGAGAGGCGTCCTCTTCGGTGATGTCGTTGGTCGAACGGAGTTCCTTTTTCGGGATCACGACGATATGCGTCGGCGCCTGCGGGGCGATATCGCGGAACGCCAGGCACCGATCGTCTTCGTAGACGACGTCGGCGGGAATCTCTTTATCGATGATCTTCTTAAAAATGGTCTTTTCGGACATTACAAAACGCCTTTCGTTCGAAACTCTGCATCGTTCCGTACCGGAGATATTTTACAGGCTCGCCCCGTCCCGCGGAAGGGGTGAGCCCGAAAAAACCTACTGTCAGCCGACCGAAAGGGTTCGTTCGCGTTTCGCGGGACGTTTACGTTCGGTCGCGGCGGACGATTCGGGGAAAAGCTCCGCCTTCTTTTTCCGATTCCGTTCTTTCATCGCTTTGGTGCTCGGTTTGGTGATCGGCTGAACCGATTCGTCGGCGAAACAAAGATCGAACGATTTCGACGAGAATCGGGCGACGCCCGCCAGGAACTCGCCGAAGATGCGCAGATCGAGAACCGTCGCCGATAGGGCTTCCGGATGGAACTGCGTGCCGAACGCGAACCAGTCGTCGCGGATATACTCGATCCCTTCGATCACCGAATCGGGACACTTGGCGGTCGCCAGGAAACCGTCGGCGACGTCGTCGATCGCCATGTGGTGCATGCTGTTGACGACGATCGCGTTGTCGCCGTAGACGCGGTCAAAGAGAGAGCCCGGTTCGACGACCAGCGCGTGGCGGTGGAACGGATCGTGCGGATCGCGGTGCGGCAGCGCCGTCGGGATATCTTCGGCCACGTGTAAAAAGAGGGTCCCGCCCAGCGCGACGTTCAGAAGCTGCATCCCCGCGCCGATCCCGTAAAACGGAATCCGCCGTTCGTAGACTTTCCGAATCAGGGCGCGGTCGAACGATTCGCGTACCGGAGACATCAGATGAAGGGACGGATGAACCATATAGCCGTCGCGGCGCGGATCGAGGTCGGCGCCGCCGGTCATCAGAACGCCATCGACCATGTCGAGCATCTGATCGATGTCGTTTTCGTTCTGATACGGGGGAAGGATGATCGGAATCCCGCCCGCCTTAATAACGGACTCGTAATAGCCCGCAAAGAGATAGCTTGTCGAAGGGCAGTTGTTTTGACGCGTTCGGTAATCGGCGTTGATAGCGATAATAGGTTTTTGGCCTGCCATATCTCGTTATTTCCTCCCGAGATATTGCGGACATCGAAGCAGGGGCCGGGGCTGCCGGCGGCAAATAAAAAGCCGGAAAAACCCAACGGCGAAACATTGCCGTTTCGGCAACCGCTTCGCAACCTCAAAAAACGACGGTTTTCTTTCACAACCCTGTTCGATCCGCACGCCGGGGAGAGGAATCGTCACTTTCCTGCGGCCGGCGCAATGGCGCGGATAAAGAAAACCGTTTCCGGTTAGGTGAACTCGGTCCGTTCTGTTGAGGCGTCCTTCGTTAAAAAAGCGACGGCCTGCCAACCTGACGGAACCCAAACCTTAATCGATAGAGAGAATATACGGATTATATCGAATATTGCAAGCGAAACCCGCTATTTTGTTTAAAATTTTTTAAAATCACTAAATATGCCACGAGCAAAATCAATATTGCCTTTTTTCGCGAAATACGTCAGAATGGCGCTCTAAGCGGAAGGAAGCCGCCGACACCCAAATTGCATAAAACGCCGTTTTTCGATAACGGACAGACCAGAAGCCCCGAAACGGAGCAAGGAGTGCAGAAGTGAAAAAGTTTTATCTCGGTTTATTTCTCATGCTTGTGACGCCGCTGGCGGCGTTCGCCCAGCAGGCGCAGCAGCCGGCCGCGGCCGCCGCCCCGGCCAGAACCCCGGCTTTGATCGTCGCCGTCGTCGACCTTCCGGCGCTGATCAAAGCGCACCCGGTCACCGTCGACGAGGTTCCGATGCTGCAGGAACAGTTCAAGAAAGAAGCGTTCGAAGCGCAAAAGACGCAGCAGAATTATCAGAAAGAGATGGAGAAGGTCTCGCGCGAGTACGATATCGGGACCCCGCAGTTCGAAGAAGCTGTCCGTCCGATCAAAGACGGAATGCGCCAGCTCGAGGCCCAGATGCAGGACAAGCAGGCGGAAATGCAGAACCGTCTGGTTCCCCTTCAGTACAAGGTCTATTCGGACATTCAGAAAGCGGTCGAAAAGGTCGCTTACGAAAAGCGCGCCTATATCGTTCACGCCAAGGTCAAGGTTGACCGCACCGGGGTCTCCGAAGAGCTCGCCGCGGTTCGCGAAGCCGACGCGAACGGATCGCTCGTCTGGAATCGTCCGGAATGCGACATCACCGAAGATGTCAAGGCGGTCCTGTATCAGATCGCCGGCACTCCCAAAGGCGGGACTCAGTCTCTGAACAGCCTCGCGGCCCAGGCCGCCGGAGCCGCGCAGCAGTCCGCCGGGAATCAACAGCGCGCCGCCAATCGGAACACGACCGACCGACTGAACTAGAGCCGATGGAAGAGAAGTACAGCTTTGAACCTCGATAAAACGAAATACGGCCCGCAGCGGACGCTCGCCCGCCGGGCCGAAGTCGCCGGATTCGGTTTTTGGACCGGGAAAGACGTCCTCCTGGAATTCCTTCCCGCTCCCGAAAATTACGGAATCCGCTTCTGCCGAACCGGCTCGAACGGCGAGCCGGTTCCCGCTCTTCTGGAACATCGTGCCGAAAAGCCGCACCAATCGTCCCTGACCGACGGCGAGGTCCGTTTCGATATGATCGAACATGTCCTGGCGGCGTTGGCGGGCGAACAGATCGACAACTGCCTCGTTCGAATCGATGGCGAAGAGATGCCCGGAATCGACGGTTCGTCCCGGCCGTTCAGCGACGCGATCCGCGCCGCCGGCATCCAAAAGCAAAACGTCCCGCGCCGTCTGCGCGTTCTCCGTTCGCCGGTGCGTCTCGAGGGGGACTGGGGACTGATCGAAGCGCTCCCTTCCGAAGAGGGCGAAATCACCTATCGATACGAACTCGACTACTCGCGGCACGAAAGCGCGCCGCCGACTCTTCAAAAACAGTCGTTTGAAATCACCTTTTACGGCGACGGCGCGACGAACGCCGACCGTCTCTTTGAAAGCGAAGTGGCGCCGGCCCGTACATTTCTCACGTCAGCCGAAGCGTATCGCCTTCTCGAAATGGGACTCTGCCGCCGCGTCACGCCGCGCGACGCGCTCGTATTCGGCCCGGAAGGGCCTATCGAAAACACGCTCAGGTATCCCGACGAGTGCGCGCGTCATAAGGTCCTCGACATGATGGGAGATTTCTCCCTGGGGGGCGCGCTTCTGGTCGCGAAGATCCGGGCCCGTTACACCGGTCACGTTCAGAACGCCTCGCTTCTGAAAAAGATCCTTGAACAGACTTCGATTCTCTGAGTCTTTGGAAAGCTCCGATCACATGGACAGAGTGAAAATTGCCGTCGTCGGCGCCGGCCGGCTCGGCGGATTCCACGCCGATAAAATCGCCGCCTGCGAAAAATCGACGCTGGCGGGAATCTACGACACCGACCCGAACGCCGCCCGGCGCGCGGCCGAAAAACACGGCGTGCCGGTACTCGAAAGTCTCGACGCGGTCGCCGCCGCCGCCGACGCCGTCGCCGTCGCCGCGCCGACCGACCGTCATTTTGAACTCGGCGAATTCTTTTTGCGCCGCGGGAAACACGTTCTTCTCGAAAAGCCGATCGCGGTTCGGGGGAGCGAGGCGCGGGCGCTGCGCGCCGCCGCGCGCGCCGAACGGCGGGTTCTCCACGGCGGGCATACCGAACGGTTCAATCCCGCGTGGCGGGCGGTCGTTCCCGTGATCCGCGAAATGACGGCGCCGATCGTCTTCGACGCGCGGCGGGTCAGCCCCTACACGTTCCGGTGTACCGACGTCGGCGCGACGCTCGACATCATGATACACGACCTGGAGCTCGTCCTCTCGGTCGCCGAGTCGCCGGTCCGTTCGGTCGGCGCCGTCTCGTTCGAAGAGTTCGGCGGCTACGAAGACGCCTGCGCGGCGCAGGTCTTTTTTGAAGACGGCTCGCTGGCCCGCTTTTACGCCTCCCGCGCCGAACAAAAACCGGAACGGACGATGAGCGTCTCGGCGCGGGGAAAACGCGTTTTTCTCGATTTCGCCGCACGCCGCGCCGAGGTCGTTTCCGCCAAACCGGAAATCCTCGCCGGCGATTACGCGCCCGAAAAAGTGGTCTACGGCGAGATTCAGCCGGAAATCGCCGGCTTTATGAAAGAGCATTACAAAACCAAGATTTTCGAAGAGAGCCCGATCGATCCGCTCCAGGAGGAAGAAAACCTCTTCGCCGACTCGATTCTTCGAGGCGATCTCGCGCCGCGCGACCACGGCGTCGAAGCGGTCGAGCTGGCCGGAAAGATCCTCGCGGCCTGCCGAAAGGGCGGCGGGAAGTGAACCGCGCCGTCCCTCCGAAACGCGGCGCGGTGGTGGTCGCCGCGCATCCCGACGACCTTTCGAAGAATGTTCTCGACCGCCGCTACCTGGTGATCCGCCGTTCGAGCCGCGTGATCGCGCCGCGTCGGCTCTGTTTTCCCGGCGGAGGACTCGAAGAAAATGAGACGCCCGAAGAGGCGGCCCGCCGCGAGTTCCGCGAAGAGGTCGGCGGCGAGTTGACGGCGCTCCGTCCGATCTGGGAAAACGTCACTCCCTGGAACGTTCGTCTCGACTGGTTCCGCGCCGATCTTGTCACGCCGGCGGCGCGGCTCGTCTTCGATCCGACCGAAGTCGAAGAGATCCTCTGGCTCACCCTGCGCGAGCTCTGCGGCGCTCCCGACACGCTGGCGAGCAATTCTCCTTTTCTGACCGGAATCCTTTCCGACCCGGCGCTCCGCGAAAAACTCCGCTAGTCTTTAAAAGCGCGGAGATCGGGAAAGGCGGCCGAACGAAACAAAAGCGGAAGAATCGAAAGTTTTTAAATTATTCATCGTGTCATATTGTTTTACTTAGAACTTTTTCTACAATAAGATCGTCTTGCGAGGGGCCGAGTCGGCATTTCTCAGAAAAATGTCCGGCGAAACGCCGAATCTCAAGACGCCGTTAGCCTCCGTCTCGGCGGCGACTGATTTGGTTCTCGGAATCAAAATGTTCACTTTAAAGTCCTTCAGCGACTTTTGCCAAGGCTTTCGGGGGATAATCTTGTTTTCCCTCTGAAAGCGGTTCCGATCAAGTTCATTTTCCATATTTAAGCGCCGCGAGTTGAGACAGCGATTCGAACTTCAAGGAGTTAAAAATGAGCAAGAACACGATCAAGGGTTTCTTCTGCAACAAGGTTTTCTTTGTTTTCGCCGGCCTTTTCCTTCTTGTGGCGGTGGCCTACCTGTTCGCCAACGACAATTTGGGCGGTCACAACAAAGGGCTTAAAGGCTTTGGCTGTACACCGGAAGGCGGCTCCTGTGCCGGCGGTGTTCGCATTTTTGTGGACGAAAATGGCGACATGAGTGATGGCTGCTCGAAGTCACTTCTTACGGGAAAGTGTTCGGGAACGTGCTATTGGTGCGAACCGTCCAATGACAAGGGGAGATATTGCAAGGAAATGATGGAATATAGCGGAACGTGCGTAGTTCCGGTTCCTGTTTCAACGATGTCTTGCGGGCCACGCCGCCCCCACACGTGCAAAGACAATGGCGGGCATGGAATCTCCGGTTGCTGTCCTGAAAAAAATACTGACATTCCTCTTGGCGAGGCATGTTCTAACATTGCCACCTGTATCGACATCGTTGATTAATCGAACACTTCATTGAAAAAACGACTGAACGGTTAAGAGGTTATGATGAAAACATACACAATTATCTTTATAACGGCTCTCATCCTCTCAACGGTGTCGGGATTGACATTAGACTCGTTATCAGCAAACGAGTCACCCCTATCGGGCAAGGAAATTGTCGCCTTGTACAGAGCTTCGTTAGATCAGATCAAAAGCATTGAAGCCGACTGCGTCATTGCCGTCGACGATAATACTCTTTCCGGCTATGACCTCGATTCGGAATCGAAGGCAATTGTCTTCGATTACCATTGGTATTATGACTTCGATACCGAAAAAGAATATCAAAAAGGAAAAGGAGCACGATCTGAAAACGGAAAACTTCTCCACTACCGCGAGGAATGCCGAGGCTATGACGGAGACGTTCTTTATTCCTATTGCACAACGAGCAACAGCGGATTGCGGCAGAAAGGGAAATGGAACGAATATGGAAATTCTTATTTTACCTTTTCAAACCCACTGATACTCTTGGGAAAAGAACCGTTTACATCCGAAGACAGAACTTATATTGACGTTCTGGAAGAAAACGCGGACTCACTCGAAGTTAAACAGGAAACGAACGGAAATATTACGCTCTCCTGTCATTTCAGAGATTATGGCGAAACAGGCAAAATGATCATAACCATTGATCCTCGGCACGGTTATCTTCCGATGTATCTCGAAATCAGAAGTGTTCCCGAAGACGTCGCTACCACGAGAATGAAAGTTACTGATTTCACTAAAACTGCCAATGAAATATGGTTTCCAATCAGAGGACGATTTGAAAGGTATTACACAGAAGACCCGATTCCAGAAGACGGCGTTCATTATAAAAACGGCATGACCGTTGAAGAAGTCATGGCGATGAGCATGGAGGAGCGATGGAAAATCGCCCCCGAACTTGGTTTTCGTTCCATTCCCCTTTCTCCGCCAGGAGTCATTCACGTGAACCCTACCACGCTCAAAATCAACGAACCGTTTGACGAATCGCTCCTCAAGCTCGATAAATTTCCCGACGGGATGTACGTTTGGGATGATATTCTGCAGCTTGGCTATCAGGTCGGCCGTTTTGATGACCCCAACTATGTCGAAACGAAAAAGACCACGACAGGAGAACTTGTTTTCCGGATCGTATTCGTCTCGATCGGTTTTATTCTTGTTTTCTCCGCGCTCGGATTCATCTTGAAAAAGCGGTTCGCGAAACGAGCGAGCGCATAGATACTTTCGGTTGTTTAACACTCAACGCAATGCCCTAAAACGAAAATGAATACGCCGATGAACAGACCCGCCGCAAAGCTGAAATGGTTTCTCTGCTTAGCCGTTCCGGCCGCAGTTTTCATCGTTTCGTCTATGATCGTCGGCCTTCGGCCCGCAAAAAAGGGTGTCATTCGGACTTTTTTCCCGCCCTACATCGAAATTGAGGGCGGGCAGGTTAAAAACCTCGGCGTTCTGGAAGCGGGGAGTCAGCAGAGCGCTTCCTTTACGATCACGAATACCGGAACGCAAAAGGTCACGTTTCGGGATCATATCGCGACAAGCTGCGGGTGTACTTCCGCGAAACTCTCAAAAAATTCGCTCGATCCGAACGAGAGTTGCGAACTTGAACTTTCTCTGCATGTCGCGAACAGGTATTCGGAAAAGGATCAGGTTAACGCCACAATCAACATTGCCGAACCGAAACCGGACGCTTTCTCGGTAGCGCTTGTTTTTTCCAGTTATCGAAGGTGGAGCCTTTCGCGCGGTCATATCCGGATCAGCAGGCCGGAGGGGTTCCGCAGCGTCGAAGAGATCTCCCTGTTTCGTCACGGAGATACCGAACTGGCGATCGAAGACGTTCGGAAAAGTTCCGAGAACATCGATGTCGAAATAACCCCGTTCGATGAAAAAAACCGGGCGGTCATCAGGATCTCTCATACGATGCCGAAAGCTCCGTCGAAGGAAAACGAGTCCCTCCTGATCAAAGTTTCCGGCGCGGAAATGTCCGAGGTGCCGATCGAAATGACCTATACATCTCTGCCGTCCCTCTTCTTCACCCCAAAAACGCTGTTAATCAACCTTGACCGGGAAACGGCTCTTGAACGGGACCTTGTTTTGGAAAGCCTGTCCGATACCGAAATCGTCGAAATCACGTCGGAACACCGGGCCGTTTCGCTCGGATACGATCGCGAATTCGGAACGCGGCATCCGGTCAAACTGCGTGTCGATCCGGAGCTTCTCGCCGGAGATATTGACAGGATAACGGTTAAGGCCGCCGTCAAGAACGGCGAAGGCGAAACCGCGGAGTGTGAACTTCCGGTGATTCCGGTTCGAATGAAAGCCGACGAAGAAGAACCCGGAAATGAGTAAAAAACTTCGCCGCGCCATTAAACTCTGTACGCTTCTTACCGTCTTTCTTTTAATGCTGTTCCGAGCATGGACGGAATCCTACGTCTTCTGCGAACACGGGCGGCTGGCGTCCGGCGCGGTTTACCTGCGCACCGGCGATTTTTTCCCGTTTCACGTTAATCCGCCCTTGGTCAGCCTTGCCGCGGCGGTGCCTTCGATGGTCATGGGCGCTAACCCGCCGAATTTAATGCTGCTCAGTATCACGAGCCTGATGAGGATTGAGGGGATACTCGGCGAGAGTTTTGTCGAAGCGAACCCGAACCATTTTCTTTTGGTTTTTGCCGGACGGTGTGTCTGTATCCTTTTGAGTCTGTTTGGGCTGCTGGCGCTTCTGCGCCGGGCGCCGACGATGTACCGCGCGTCGACGCCGATTCTGATTCTTTTCCTGCTCGGGTTTCTTCCCTATTTCCTCGGGTTTGGCTCGGTGATCAATTCCGACGTCATTTCCGCGGTTTTCGGCGGTATCGCGGTTTCCCTCTTTATCGGGTGGCTTCGACACCCCGATCGGTCCCGTATGCTCTGCGCGGGGATCGCCTTGGGACTGGCGGAATTGACCAAGTTCACGCTAATCCTTTTTTACCCCCTGTTTCTCGTGATGTTTCTTTTCTTTGCGCCCAAATCTCGAAAATCGGCGCAAATCGGGTTCAGAAGCCGGCTCCTTCAGTTTGCCGGAATCTGCGCGATGAGTCTCGTTGTGATCAATCTGGGCTACCTGTTCGAGGGGACCGGACGGCCGCTTCGCTCTTTCCATTTTCAAACGAAGCTTCTGACCGGCAAACCCGCTCCTTCCGGCGACAAAGCCCCCGCCGTCGGAAACCGCTTTGACGGTTCCGGCAATCGGGCGGAAAGAGGACTCGGGTATCTTCCGATGCCGCTGCCGGTAAACTATATCCAGGGGATCGACACTCAGCGGCTCGATTTCGAACGGGGTCTCCCCTCTTATCTGCGCGGAAAGTGGTCTAACCACGGTTGGTTCGGCTACTACTTTTACGCGCTTCTGATAAAAAACCCTTTGGGAACAATCGGCATACTGGTCCTCGCCGTCTTTTGCTCCCTGTTCTTAAAGGGTTACAACGCTCCCTGGCGGGAAGAGGTTTTAACGCTTCTTCCGGGAATCGCGATTCTTTTGTTTGTCAGCTGCCAGACCGGTTTCTCGAAACATTCGCGGTATATCATTCCGGCGCTCCCTTTTTTCATTGTGTGGATGAGTAAAGTCGGCCGCGCGTTCACACCGGAGCTGAAAGCCGTCTCGCCGACTTCGTCGCGCGTCGTGCGTGTTTTAACGGTCTTTTTCGTCGTCTGGAGTATCGGGAGCAGCCTGTGGGTCTATCCTCACTCGATCGCCTATTTCAACGAACTCGCCGCCCTGATTCCGACGCCCGAAGATCCCTATTATCCTAAACCGGAACCGGAAAAACGTTCCGTATGCAAAATCGTTCGCGGCGCGCTTGATGCCGGTCCGCTCAACGGACCGCGTCATCTGCTCGATTCGAACATCGACTGGGGACAGGATATCCTCGGCCTTGAACGGTGGTGCCGATCCCATCCCGAAATCACGGAAATGAAAACGATTCTTTCCGGAAGCTATCCCGTTAAGGAAACGGGGATTCCTTCGGCGGGGTACCCTCCCGTCGAGCCTGAACCGGGCTGGTACGCGCTCAGCGTCAATTTTCTTTACGACGAACAGAAAAGCTACCGCTACTTCCTGAACTTCCGTCCCGCGGCGGTCATAGGGTATACGATCTATGTCTATCATATCACGCAGGAAGAGATCCGGCGCGGCGGCGCCCCAAACCGCGAATGAAAAAAGATCCCGCTACGAGCGCGGGTGAAACTTTTCGTGAATCGCCCGCATCCGTTCGAAATCGACGTGCGTGTATCGCTGGGTCGTCTGAATCGAGGCGTGCCCCAGAAGCTCCTGCACAACGCGAATGTCGACGCCTCCCGCCAGGAGATGCGTCGCGAACGAGTGACGCAGGGAATGCGGGCTGATCTCTTCCGGCGCGCCGACCCGCCGCGCGTACTTCTTGACCAGTTCCCAAAGCGCCTCGCGCCGCAGAGGGCGGCCCGTTCGGGTGACAAAAAGAGGACGGGCCGCCTCGGTTTTCCCGGCGGCGAGCGGCGGTTTCGCGCGATCCAGGATTTCGGCGCGGACGGCGAGCCACGCCGAACAGGCGTCGACCGCGCCGCGTCCCAGAGGAACCATTCGCTCCTTGTCGCCCTTTCCGACGCACCGGCAGAACATTTCCCGCGGGTGGTAGTCTTCGAGCGTCAGCGAGGTGATTTCGGAAGCGCGGCAGCCGGTGGCGTAGAAGATTTCGAGAATCGCGCGGTCCCGAACCCAGTTCCGGTCCTCGTCGGGATTCGGCGCGACCAGAAGGCGGTCGACCTGTTTGACGGTCAGAACAGACGGGACGCGCTCCCAGAGTTTCGGACTTTCGAGAAGAGCCGTCAGGTTCCTCTTGACGATCCCCCGGAGCTGAAGCCAGCGGTAGAAGACGCGAAGCGAGACCAGATGCCGCGCGCAGGTGGCGGGGGCAAGGTTCGCGGTGCGGAGCGATCCGAGGTAGTCGAGAAAGTCGGACAGAGTCAGATCGGTCATGATACGGTCGCCGAGCCAGTCGAAAAAATGGGCGACGTCCCGGCGGTAGGCGGCCTGCGTGTTCCCGGAAAGGCCGCATTCGTTGCCGACGTGACGGACAAAAGGTTCCTCAAGCTCCTTCCAGGTGATCCGGACGGAACTCCGCTGAGGGGGCAGACGGCGCCGCCTCGAATGGCGGCGGGGAGTGAAATCGCTGAAATCGTCCATAGGGCTTTCGATCGGTTCGAGGGGAAATCGCTTTATCTTCCTGTACTATTTTATCCTATTTCACAAAATCAGGAGCGGTTTTTCGCATAAGTTTCGCCGCGGCGATGAATCGAACCCCGGAAAAATAGATATTGTGATCGGGCGGGAAAAACTGTAATCTTCCCCCCGATTGATTCTTTCCGGGGGAGGAGTCTCTCCCGCTGACCGTTTGTTTTAAGGACATTCATGCCGATTTCGGATCGATATATCGCCGGCCGCGCTCTTTGCTGCGCGCTCTTTTTCGCCGCGGCGGCGTCTCTGGCGATCTTCCTTCTCGCCGCGCCGCGCGCGTCGGCCGCCGACGGCAGTCCGCTCCTGACCCCGGAAGAGGTCGCGGGCGTTTCGATGGGCGACATCGACGCTCTGAGCGAAATGTCGTCGGAATACGCGGTCAGTCCGGACGGAACTCCGCTTCCGGCCGCCGAAGGAGACGACTGGGTTCCCGACCTTTCGCTCAACAGCCGGACGGCGACCGAGTCGGTTCGTTCGGAAGTCCTCGCCAAGACGGCGGCGTCGGTTCCGAGTCCCCCTTCGTCGGCCGAGGAAGCCTTTTTGAGCGCCCCACCCAACCTTCTCCCCGAAGAGTATCCCGACGGGATCGCCCCCGACTCGGCGCAGCCGGACCCGAAAGACGATCCGGAAAATCGGATCGTTTCGGATATCCGCTGTTCCGAGGGGATGGAAATGCCGATCTCGCGGTTCAACAATCTCATCAAGACCAAAATCGGCAACCCGTTCAATCAGCAGGTTCTCGAAGAGGACAAACGCCGCCTCCTTCAGACAAAACAGTACGTCGACGTCGTCGTCTCGACCACGCTGGTCCCCGACGAGCCGGATAAGGTGATCGTCAACTTCGATTTTACGCCCCTGCGCAAGATCAAGTACATCAAGGTGATCGGGAACCGGAAAATGTCGAAGACCGAGATCCTCGACGAACTGAACATGAAACGGGGCGAAACCCGCATGGATCCGTACGACGTCGAAAACGGCCGAATCCGCATCGCCGAGCTCTATAAGTCGAAGAACCTCAACGAACCGTACGTCGAAGTCCTGGTCGGCGACCGGCCGACCGACGTCGGCGTGGTCTACCTGATCAACGAGGGGATCAAACAGCGCGTGCGCGAGACGACGTTCGTCGGCAACTCGCTGGTCAGCAGCGCGCGCCTGAAGAGTCTCGTCTCCGAAAAGCCGGGGTTCCTCTATCTGATCGGCGGCGAATTCTCGCGCGAACGGCTCGACGAAGACGTCACGAAACTCCTCGAGTACTACCGGAGCCTGGGCTGTTTCGACGCCAAGGTCGACCGCGAGTTCGAAGTCGGCGACCAGTTCAAGTTCTTCAATCAGACGAACGAGTGGATCACGGTCAAGTATATCATCGACGAGGGGCCGCGCTATAAGATCCGCAACTTCCTCTTCGAAGGGAACCGCGTCATTCCAACCGAAGAACTCCGCGCGAAACTGAAGGTCAAGCCGGGAAGCGACTACAACTTCAGCGACCTCGAGGCCGACCGCGTCGCCCTGAAATACGCCTACGGCGAACGGGGCTACGTCCTGGCCGACATTCAGCGCACGCAGATCTTCACCGAAGACGAAGGAATGATCGATCTGCGTTACGACATCAAAGAGGATTACCGCTACCGCGTCAAAGACATTCAGATCCGCTACGAAGGGGAAGAGTCGCGGACCAAGGCGTCGGTCGTGATGAATATGCTCGAGTTCGCGCCGGGTCAGGTTCTGAACGACAAGAAGATCAAGAGCAGCGAAAACAACCTGAAACGGAGCGGCTACTTCAACGATAAGCCGACCGAAGGACCGCTTCCGACCGTCTCGATCATTCCCGAGACCGAAAACCTCTATTTCAGCAAGGTCGACGCCAAGGGGCCGGAGACGTACCGCCGCGCCGAACGAACCGCGCGACGCGGCGAAGAGCCGCAAAAGCCGGCGGAAGAAAAAGAATCGGCCGAACCCCCGAAAGAGCCCGAAGAGAAAAAGATTCTCGGCCAGATGCCCGATTCGGCCTCGGCACGGAACATCTTCGGACGTTCCGAAGAGGATCGGCGGATCGTCTCGGCCGGTTACGCTTCCGGCGCCGGTTTCGACCCCGGGTTCCGCGTCCTGAGCGCCGAAGAGGCCGCCGCCGAAAACGCCGTCGATTTCACCGCCGCCGGAAACGCGACGGTTCGGGGCCAGTCGATGCAGGTTCCGACCGGATTCAGCGGAACCACCACGCGCCAGTCGGCGTCGAACGCCTGGAACGGGAACGACTACGTCGGCTATCAGGGGAGCAACGCCAACAGCGCGAACTCCTACGGCGACACATCGATGTATAACAACGGCGCCTACAGCGCCGCCGACTCCGCGGTTCCGGCGGCGCCCCCGCTTTCGACCGGAATCTACAGCTCGACCACGACCGGCGCGGCGCCGGGATTCGCCGCCGCCGGACGCGACGCGGTCTTCCCCGGCACGACCGAGCAGCAGGGGCTCGACAACCGCCTGTGGGGGGATTACGCGACCGGCGAAGAGCCGATCCGCGACGCCACCGTCGTCGCCAGCATTATGGAAGGGCGGACCGGAATGTTCCAGGCGTCGATCGGGGTCAACTCGAACTACGGTCTGGTCGGGAACGTCAGTTTCACCGAACGAAACTTCGATATGTTCAAACTGCCGACCGCGCTCTTCCGTCCGGACGGCTGGACCGACGCGTTCCGCGGAGGCGGGCAGATCTTCCGCGCCGAGGCTTCGCCGGGAAAATATTACTCGCGCTACTCGGTCTCGTGGGACATTCCGTATATTTTCGACAGCAACTACAATTTCGGCGTCACCGGTCTGTACGCCGACCGCTACTACGACAACTGGGACGATTCGCGCTACGGCGGCGAACTGCGGTTCGGCCGGCAGTGGACCCCCCGGTTCTCGACCACGGTCAACGCCGGAGCGTATAACATCAAGATCCACAATCCGCGCGTCTCGTTCGTTCCGGACATCAACGAAGTCCTCGGAAGAAACAGCCAGTTCCTGATCGGGCTGAACGGCTGCTACGACACGCGCAACCACCCGTATCTCCCCTCCGAAGGGTTCGTCATCGACGGCGGGGCGGAATACATCTTCGGCTCCTACAAATATCCGCGCGTGACGATCGACGGACGCACCTATTTCACCGTGCACCGCCGGGTGGACGGTTCGGGACGGATGGTTCTCGGACTCCGGTCGGCCGCGGGATGGACCGGCAACGACACCCCGATCTACGACCGCTTTTTCGGCGGCGGATATCAAAATCTGCGCGGGTTCGAGTACCGCGAAGTCACCCCGCGCTACATGAACACGAAGGTCGGGATCGGCGGGAACTTCGAGTTCTACAACTCGGCGGAACTCCTGGTTCCGGTTTCGGGGGGCGACGAGTTTATGCTCGCCTTCTTCGTCGACACCGGGCTCGCGACCGAATCGATCAAACACTGGGACACCTACCGCGTCGCTCCCGGTATCGGCATGCGGATCTCGATCCCGATGCTCGGACCGGCGCCGCTGGCGCTCGACTTCGCCTTCCCGGTCGTGAAGAACGATTCCGACGAAAAGGAAATCTTCAGTTTCAGCATCCAGGGGAGCCGCTGATGACCGCCCGTCTCGTCTATACCGCGCCGGACGAAGAAGCGACCCGGCGGCTCGGATACGCCTTGGCCGACGCGCTCCCGCCGGGGAGCGTCGTCAGTCTGATCGGCACGCTCGGCGCCGGCAAGACGGCGCTCACCGCGGCGGCCGCCGAGCGGCTGGGGGTTCCCGAAGGGGAAACCGCCAGCCCCACCTTCGTTCTGATCAAAGAATACACATCCGGACGGATTCCCATCTATCATTTCGACACCTACCGTCTGAAAGACGCCGACGAATTCTACGAACTCGGCCCGGACGAGTATTTCGACGGCGACGGGCTCTGTTTCGTCGAATGGGGGGACCGGTTCGAAGAGGTGCTCCCCGAAGACCGCCTCGACGTCGTCATCTCCGTTCTGGGGCCGACCCGGCGCGAATACGAACTGACCGCCCGCGGGGAATTCCCCCCCTCGATTCTCGACGATCTGCGCGAAAAACTCGCGTGAGACGGCGGCGCCTTTTTGAGCGACTCTCTCTCTCTTTCGTCCCCGGAAAAAATTCCGGAATTCACGGGAAAAGGACGTAGAAAACGGGGAACTTCCCGTTGACGCCGCCGCGTGAAATCTTTAAAATTCCCCGTTCATCTCAAGCTCAAAAACGGGATACGAAAACGACCATGACACAACGCAGCTCTCGGAGCGGAAACCGCTTGCTTCTGATATTGACCGTCGCGGCGATCGCGGCGGCGGCAGGCTACGGGTTTTATAAGAAGAGTCCGCAATTTCAGGAGTCCGCCAAGACGCCGACGGCGGTTTTCGGCGGGTGGACGTATGACCGTGAAGACCAGCGTCTGGCGGCGGCGGCCCTGGTCAAGGCGAACCTGACCGACTACACGTGGGAAGAAGGGCGTCTGCTGGTTCCCGCCGCGCGGCGCGGAGAATACGAACACGTGCTGGGCGAAGGGGGGGCGCTCCCGAAAAAACCGAGCGCGCTGAAACAGGAAGATCTCGACGGCCTGAGCCTCTTCGAGTCGGAAAACCGCACGAAGATGCGCGACCTCTATTCAAGCGCCCGCCAGCTGGAAAAGACCCTCGAATCGTTCCGTCAGATCGAGTCGGCGAGCGTCGGTCCGCACGCGCGGCGCGAGCAGGACGGGCTCTATCCGAAGACGATCGTGACCGCGTCGATTTCGGTCACGCCGAACGAAGGGTGCGCGATCACGCCGGAACTGGTCACGTCGATCACGATGGCGGCGCGTCATCATCTGGGGATCACCGATAACGCCGACATTTCGATCATCGACACCGAAAGCGGCCGCTCGTGGCTCGGGAGCGAAGGGGGCGCGGCGCAGCTGGCCGGCTCGCCGATGGCGGCCGAACAGGCGCGGCTCGAAGACCTCTGGTCCGGAAAACTCCGCGAGGCGCTCGGCTACATTCCGAATATCCGCATCGCGACCGCCGTGGAACTCGAAGAGGTCCAAGACGACGCGAAATCGGACCGCGCCGACGAGACGTCCCGACGCCCGATCGGTCTGGAATTTACCGACGCGGCTCCCGCGCCGGCCCGCGCGGCCGTCTATCGGCCTCGAATGATCGCCGCGACGATCGCCGTTCCCGAAAGCTACGTCCGCCGCGCCGCGGACGCCGATTCGGCGGGGGCAATCGGCGGGGACGGGTTCCGGGCGAAAAAAGAGGAACTCCTCGCGCAGGTGCGCGAGACCGCCGAAACGATGATCTGCCCGGCCGGAAACGAAACGAACCCGAACCGCCGCGTGGAAGTCTCGCTCTACGCCGACCTTTCCGACGAAGAACGCGTCTACCGCCCGACGCCGGAAGCGGCCGACGAACCGATCGCTCTTCTGGCCGACCCCGTTCCCGAAGACCTTGAAACCCCGATCGGCGCGGAAGCCGAAAGCGCCGCGGTCATGGCGCGAAAGATGTTATCCGCTCCCTGGGCGGGATACGTCCTGGCGTGTCTGGCGTTCGCCGCCGGACTGGTGATCCGATCGTTCTTCGTTTCGCGTTCGGACCGCGTCGAAGAAGAAAAGACCGAAGCCAAAGAATCGCCCGCCGCCGAACCGCACGAGGCGCCGCAAAGCGTCCCGAACGTCGAAATCCCCCGGCCGAAGGAACCGTTCGCCGCGCCGCCCGCGCCGAGCGCCGCGCGCCCATCCGTCGATACCGCGCGGCTGAACGAGATTCTCGACGAACTCGAGCAGGAAGACCTCTCGCTGGACACCGACGACATCGAATCGGGAGACGAGACGATCGCTCCGGCCGGTTCGCCGAAAGAGATTCCTTCTTTCTTCTCGGCGGAAGACGAAAACGGAACGCGGAAAGATTACCGGATCGATCCGAGCCGCGGCGCCGCCGACGGACCTCATTTCGCGGTCCGGGGGGAGGCGGACGAAACGTTCGACGATTTCCCGCGCGCCGACGCCGAATCGCGCTCCGTCCCGCGGCGGTTCGCGTTCCTCGCCGATCTCGAAACCGACGAGCTGCGCGCCCTGATTGAAAAACAGCGCCCGCAGACGATCGCGCTGATCGCCCGGTACGCCCCGCCCGAATGCCGCGCCCGTGTGCTCGGCCTGCTGCGCGCCCGATTGCGCGACGAAGTCGAAAAACGGATGCGGTCCCCCGACGAACCGGACCCGAAAGTGGTGACGGCGGTCGAAGTCTCGCTCCGCGAAGCGCTCGGCGCGGTCGGCGAAAAAAGCGTCTGACCCGACGGCGGAATCAGAGAAGAAGTTCCGAATATGAGTTATACACAAGATAACGGCGAACCCCTCCGACCTTTCCAGCTCCGGCGCCTTTCGCGCGGCGGCGGCTCGGCCGACGCGCTCCGCGAAGAAGCCGCTCGGATTACCGAATCGGCGCGTCTGGAAATCGACCGATATCGGGACGAAACGGAATCCCGTCTTCGGCGAAAAGAAGAAGAGCTCGACCTTCTTCGCGACCGGCTCGAACGTCAAGCCGCCGAGCTCGACCGCCGCGAGCGGAATCTGGGAAAAGAGAACAGCGACGAAGGATGGGATCAGGGATACCAGGACGGTCTGGCCGCCGGCCGTGAAGACGGCTACGCCGAGGGGAAAGAGAAAGCCGAGGCCGAGTGGCAGTCCGAATTTGAAACGGTTCGGGAAGAGAAAATTCGCCAGTGGAGCGAGGCGAATACGCCGACCTTGCGCGAGTTGGTCAAAGGGCTGAGCGGCGCGCGGGGGACGCTGATCGAGTTCTGGGAAAAGAACATCCTTCAGGTCGCCGCGGGAATCGCGCACCGAACGGTGGCTCGGGAACTGCCGAAGATGAAAGACCTGCCGCTCGATCTCCTGCGCGAGGCGCTGGAACTGACGGTCGGCTGTACCTCGGTCAAGGTGCGGATGAATCCCGACGACCTGGACACGCTCCGCGCGGCGACGGAAACCCTCCTGAAAGAATTTTCGCAGATCACCTCCGCCGAACTGATCGCCGACGTGCGGATACAGCCGGGTGGATGCGAGGTCGAAACGTCGCTCGGCGTCATCGACCAGCGGCTGGAATCGCGTCTTGAACGGATCATCGAAGAGCTCTCGCGCTAAGCGGAAAGACGCCGCGTTTGTATAACGTCTTTTAACTTGTGTAACGTCTTTTGAGGCGCGGGGCGAAAAGAAATCCCAGAGTCCCCGAAACGTTCTACTCGGCCGCGTCGAGCGCCATCAGTCCGTCGAGCGCTTCGGCGAACGTCGAAGGCTCGTCGGTTCGCTGGCAGAGCCACGCGTCGATCGCCGGTTTCAGGCGGATCGCGCGGTCGATTTCGGGATTGGTTCCCTCCTGATACGCGCCGACCGAAATGAGGTCTTCGTTTTCGGCGTAGATTCCCAAAAGGCGGCGGAGCCGGTTGGCGGCCCGCTGATGTTCGGGGGAACAGATGTCGGGCATCAGGCGGCTGACGCTCTCGAGGGGATCGATCGCCGGATAATGACCGCGATTGCTCAGTTTGCGGGAAAGCCAGATATGCCCGTCCAGCAGGCCGCGAACCGCGTCGCCGATCGGATCGTCTTTGTCGTCCCCTTCGACCAGAACGGTTAAAAACGCGGTGATCGAGCCGCTCCGGGCGCGGCCGGCCCGTTCGACCAGACGCGGAATCGCCGAAAAGACGCTCGGCGGAAACCCTTTCGCCGCCGGCGCCTCGCCCGCCGCCAGGCCGATTTCGCGAAGCGCCTGGGCGTAACGGGTGAGCGAGTCGATCAGAAAGAGGACGTTCTTGCCGCGGTCGCGGAAATACTCGGCGATCGTCATCGCCCCCTGCGCCGCGCGAACGCGCATCAGCGCCGGCTCGTTCGACGTCGAAACGACGACCACGCTCTTTTGTTTTCCCTCTTCGCCCAGGTTCCGCTGAATGAAGTCGTTCACCTCGCGTCCGCGTTCGCCGATCAGACCGATCACGATCACGTCGGCGTCGGTATAGCGGGTCATCATGCCGAGCGTGACGCTCTTGCCGACGCCGCTGCCGGCGAAGATCCCGATCCGCTGACCGCGGCCGACGGTCAGAAAACCGTCGATGGCGCGGATTCCGGTCGAAAGGACGGTGTCGATCGGCGGACGCGCGTAGGCGTCGGGAGGACGGCGGTCGTAACGAATCCTTTCGGAAAGAACCGGACGGGGTTCCTCGTCGATCGGCCGGCCGAACGCGTTGACAATCCGGCCCAGAAGCTCGTCGCCCACGCGCAGACGGGGAACCGTCTGAACCAGTTCGACCCGCGCCCCGCGCCGGATTCCGGTCAGGTCGCCGTAGGAACAGAGGAGAGTCACGTCGTCCCGAAATCCGACCGCTTCGGCCAGGATCGGCTCGCGGCCCGACTGCTCGATTCGCGCCAGGGCGCCGATCGGGACCGGAAATCCGGCAACCGAAATGGCGATACCTTCGGTACTCACCACGCTACCGACGATTCGGGCGGGCATAATACTCTTGATCTGGTCGTAGATCGACTCTTGAACGTCCATAAAACACGGTCCTTCACTGACGGAGGCAAGAAGCGCGGCGCGCGCCCCTCCGCCGGGGGGGAGTATCATCTTTCCCGGGAGAATTGTCAAGAAGATTATTCCGTGAAACGAACGCGAAAAGTTATTTCGTCAGGGCGATGATCGCCACGTCGGCCAGGACGTTGGGAGATTCCTCTTCGGGAATTTCGACCTCCCGCTCGGTGTCCAGCGCGATCATCTTCTGAATCCGATACCGTTTGACGTTACACAGCTCGCGAAAATCGGCGATCGTCAGGAAACGGACGTCGTTGGTGTTGAACCACTTTCGGCCGGGGCGGGTGTCGGTCTGCGGAGCGGTACCGAACATTTCGAGCTGGGTGCGGAACCGGTGATACCCGAAGTTCGGAAAACTGACGATCGCCGTCCTGCCGATCCGAAGCATCTCGCTCAGAACCAGTTCGACGTTCCGAACGGTCTGGAGCGTCTTCGAGAGGACCACAAAATCGAACTGGTCGTCTCGAAACGAACGGAGACCCTGGTCCATGTCGGTGTGGATCACGTTCAGGTCGTGTTGCAGGCAGTGCAGAACGCACTTTTGCTCGAGTTCGACCCCCAGGAGCGTTTCGTCCCCCCGCTGACGAAGGCGAAGGAGAAGTTCTCCTTTGCCGCACCCCAGATCGAGGACCGATTTGCCGGGCGGGATCAGCTCCAGAATCCGATCGAAGTCGATACGGTGTTTCAGACGATACGGCGCCGGACGCTTTTCGGGAAATTCGGCCGGGTCGGCGTCCGGCTCTTTATGAACGTTGACCTGCGGATTCGACTCGAGGTTGCGCAGAAACGCGCTGACCAGCTGACCGTAAAAGTCAATCTCCGGTTTGAGGAGAAAACCGTCGTGCCCCGCTTCGCTCGCCACGTTGCAGTAGGAGACCTCTTTGCCGGCGGCCAGCGCGGCGTCGACGATCTCTTTGGTCTGCGAGGGAACGAAAAGCCAATCCGAGGCGAAACTGACGCAGAGCCAGCGGCAGGCCGTCTTTTTCAGGTCTTCGGTGAGGTCTTCGAACGTCTGCGACTGGTTGTAGTCGTCCAGCGCGTTCGACAGCGTGCAGTAGCTGTTGGCGTCGAACCGTTCGACGAACTTGTCCCCCTGATGAGCCAGGTACGAACCGACCGGATAGATCGTCTCGAAAGGAGAGTCGACCTTGCGGTCCGACGCGGATTTGCGGTTCATCGCCTCGCGCGACAGGTAGGTGATATGCCCCAGCTGCCGGGCGATCGCCAGGCCCTTTTTCGGGCCGACTTTTTTATCGTAATACTGGCCGTCGCAGAAGTTCGGGTCGCTCGTGATCGCGTTGCGGGCGATCACGTCGAACGCGCGCGACTGCTGCGAAAGGCGCGCGCCGGTCGCGATCATGATGTTGCCGTAAAGGGAGTCAGGATAGCGGACCGCCCAATCCAACGCCATGAATCCGCCGAGCGAACCACCGACCAGCGCGAAGAGCGAGACGATTCCGAAATGCTCGCGAACGAGCTTGTGGTTGACGTTGACGATATCGGCGATACAGATGGCGGGAAAATCTTTCCCGTACGGAACGCCGGTCGCGGGATTGACGTCTTCGGGCCCGGTCGTCCCGCGGCACCCCCCCAGAATGTTGGCGCAGATGACGAAATAGCGGTTCGTGTCGATCGGTCTTCCCGGCCCGACCATCAGTTCCCACCAGCCGGGATCGTCGGCGGCGTCGTGCGAGGCGACGTGCGAATCCCCCGAAAGGGCGTGGCAGATAAAAATGGCGTTGCTCTTTTCGGCGTTGAGCTTCCCGTACGTCTCGTAGACGACGGTCACGTTTTCGAGCCGACCGCCCCCTTCCAGCGAAAGCGGCTCGGGAAGAGTCCAGCTTTCGGCGTGTAAAAGAGGCTTGTTGGTGCGGTCGCTGTCGCTACTGTCGAAAAAATCTTCTGCCATCAATCGCTCGTCACTCCAACATAAAGGATTTCAACACGTCGGACGACGCGGGACGGTAGTTCAGCGGCTCCATCGACGCCGAAGCGCGCCCCTGACTCAAACCGCGCATCGCCGATGTGTAGCCGAACAGATTGGCCAGCGGCGTTTCGGCTTCGATGACCGTCAGTTTGCCGCGGTTGTGCGTCTTGGTGACGATTCCGCGCCGCTGGTTCAGGTCGCTGACAATGTCGCCGACGTATTCGTCGGGCGTCGAGACTTCCAGACGCATGATCGGTTCCAAAAGGACGATCCCCCCCTCGACCAGTCCTTTGCGGCAGGCGTCGGCCACCGCGATACGCAGCGCCGCCTCGCTCGTTTCCGAATCGCTGAACGCGCCGCCGGTAAAAGTGATCCGAAGCCGCGTGAGCGGAAAGCCGAGCTGACCGCCCGCTTCCCCTTCTTCTTTCATCGACTCCAGAATGACGTTTCTGAACTCCGGATTCGGGAGTTCGCCGGCGTATTCGTTTCGGATTTCGACTTTCTGGGAGTCTTCGTCGAGCGGCTCGAACCGCAGAGCGACCTCGGCCCAATGGCGCGCCCCGGCGATGTTCCGCTGACAGACGCCGGTCACCTCGGCCGGTTTTTGGATCGTCTCGCGGTAGCTGACGCGCGGATTGTGTACCCGCACGTTCAGTTTGAACTCGCGCAGAAGCCGGTGTTTGATCACTTCCAGATGAAGTTCCCCCATCCCGCTGATCAACGTCTGACCGGTCTCTTCGTTTTCGACCGCCTTGAACGTCGGGTCTTGCCGACGCATCATTTCGAGGACCGTCTTGAGCTTTTTGTACTCTTCGGCCGAGTCCGGCTCGATAGCCATCGAAACGACCGTCTCGGGAAACTCGATCGACTCTAAGATGATCGGCGCCTTGACGTCGCAGAGCGTGTCGCCGGTGGCGCTGAACCGCATTCCGATCACGCCGCAGATATCCCCCGCCGAGACCTCTTCGACCTGCTCGCGGTGGTCGGCCTGAATCCGCCAGATCTGCGGGATATTCTCTTTATTGTTCCCGCGCGGATTCAAAACGCGGGAGTTTGAAGTCAGTTTTCCCGAATAGATCCGAAGATAGTTCAGATCGCCGTGGCGGTCCGAAACGACCTTGAACAGGAGCGCGCAGAACGGCTCGTCGGGGGAAGGCCGGCGGATCGTCTTCGGATCGTCGGGACGGCTCGGATCGACCCCTTCGACCGGCGGCATATCGAGCGGCGAAGGGAGATAGTAACCGACCGCGTCCATCACCGGCTGTACGCCGATCCCGTCGAGCGCCGACCCGCAGAGGACCGGCACTCCCATATCCGAAAGGACCGCCTCACGAATGACCGCGCGGATCATCTCTTCGGGAATCTCCTCTTCGGCCAAGAGAAGCTCGGTCAGCTCGTCGTTGAACATCGAGAGCTGGTCTAAAAGCTTCTCGCGATAGAACCGCGCCTCTTTGAGCATTCCCTCTTCAATTTCGGAATAGACAATCTTCTCGCCCCGGCTTTCGGCGTCGAAGGCGAGCTGCTTCATCGTGATCAGATCGATCGTGCCTCGGAACGCTTCGGGAACGTGAGGCGGACCGGCGCCGACCGGAATCGCCACGATCAGCGGTTCGGCGCCCAGTCGCTCGCGGATTTCGTCGACCGTGCCGTAAAAATCGGCCCCTTCGCGGTCCATCTTGTTGATGAACGCGATCCGCGGAACGTGGTAGCGGTCGGCCTGCCGCCAGACGGTCTCGCTCTGCGCCTCGACCCCCTCGCGGGCGCTGAAAACGACCACGCCGCCGTCTAACACGCGCAGGGCGCGTTCGACCTCGGCGGTGAAATCGACGTGGCCGGGCGTGTCGATCAGGTTGAAGTCCCAGTCTTTCCAACTGAACGTTACGCACGCCGAGTTGATGGTGATCCCCCGTTCGCGCTCTTCGGGATCAAAGTCGGTCACCGTGGTGCCGTTGTCGACCATTCCGACCCGATGGACAAACGCCGAATAGTAGAGCATCCGCTCGGTAACGGTCGTCTTGCCGGCATCGATGTGCGCGATCACGCCGATGTTGCGGAGCAACTTAAGGTCGCGGGAATTTTTCTGTTTCTGTTTTGCCATCGGATCGTTTCCCTGGTGATAAAACTAGAGACCGGTATCGCGCGGATATCGGTCTCTGGTTTCGGAATACGGGCAAAGCCGATCACGCGAAGTGCGCGAACGCTTTGTTGGCTTCGGCCATTTTGTGGACGTTTTCGCGCTTGGTGAACGCGACGCCCTCTTTGTTGTACGCGGCCAGGAGTTCGGCGGCGAGTTTCTGAGCGCTCGGCTGCCCCTTCTTGTCGCGGACCGCCGCCAGGATCCAGCGGATGCTCAGCGACTGGGCG
>CADBQY010000180.1 GCA_902796885.1 uncultured Planctomycetota bacterium | reverse complement strand
GGACGAGTCCGAAGTCATGCTTTTCCTCGTGCCGACGAACGACGCCATAAAAGAAGAGACCGAAACCGTCTCCATTCAGATTACCGGCTATGTCTCGTCGATATTCAGCTACTCCATAGGGCCGCTAACCCCTTCGATCACGATTCTGGACAACGACGACTGGAACGTTTCCGTAACCGCCACCGACGCGGCCGCCGCGGAAGCCCCCGCGCAGAACTTTACGATTAAGGCTTACGATTCCGTTTATCACGAACTCTACGATTTGGCGGCGCTGACAATCTACGCCTTGGATTATGGGCTTACGCCCTATACGCCGCAGACGAGGTATATTGACCCGATGCCAATTGGGGAGGCCGATTGGAAACGGAACGGAGTAGGAATTCGCCGAAACAATGACCATGACTGTTCAACAGGAGATAATACTCCGCCCGATTCAGTTATCAGCAGCGCCAACGCAAACGAAGACGATCTGATCCGTGTCAGCGTGAATATCGACTCTTCAATACCGGGTCTAACGTATTCTGTTCAGCGCAGCAGTTCGGCTCTGAAATTCTGGAAAAGTTATTCGAAATCCGGCGGAGAATATGACTTTACTAACAATGAATTCACTTTGTCGCAAGACAGTGATCTCTGGACAGAATACACGACCGCGGGGAGTGACAATTATACATTGACGCTTGTTGTGCAAGAAACCGCATCGGGCATGATTCTTACCACTCAATCAATGACGTTCCGGCCGTTTAACAGCATTACATGCGCCTTTGTCGGGGAGTTTCAAACTCCTGGTGACGATTTTTCTGAATCAGGAATTAATTCTTGGGTCGTTGCACAATTAAAGAGCGGCTATGACATTTATGTGTGGGACGACGGGTTTGATGAAACGTCTGATCCTGACTATGTCCCTGATTGTGCTTCCGACGGTTCTGGCAGAGCTTTTGCAGAAATCGTTAACGCTGTCGAAAACCGCGGCATCACTCAAGTTGCCATAGTCGGTTTTAGCCGCGGCGGTGGCTCTGTTTATAATTTGTCGTACACCCTGTCTCAAGTGGTTTGGTCGGGAGAGGGGATGAACCCTTATATCCCTGTTTTTACGTCATCTATTGACGCCGTTCTGAACGAATTTGTTACCAATACAGTGCCGGAGATTCGTCGTCCGATGAATAGCCTATTTCACTTGAATCAATACCAGCTAAACGGGGCGTGGTTTGGGCCGTTGTTCTTAAATATCCATGGAGATGTTACGTCCAGCGGAACATCTATAAACACGATAAACCTTCAATACTCTCTGCTTTATCATGGAGACATGGACGATAGCGGGGAAGTCATCTTCTGGCTGAACAATTATTTTTTTGCCAAGGTAGAGATGTGAACCATGGACAGACAAACAAAATTAAATATAAAATTAAAAGCGATTGCTGCCATAGCGCCCTTCCTTTTTCTCGCAGGGTGCTCTTTGGGTTATTTTACACAAAATCTTGTGAGAAATGGGTGTCAGTCAGCTTTAGTCGTGCAATTTTGTAAATACACGAGTATGACGTTTATCGTCACCGCAATTCCCCTTGAACTCATCGTGGCATCGGTGATGTTGACGAGAAACAAAAAATCGCTAAAGAAGCTCAATTATGCACTAATCATTATTGCGCTTTTTACCCCGTTACTGTTTTGTATAGGTGTTTCATGTCTTGTGGAAAAAGGACTATTATCCTGGATTGCTGGATTTTGCTGTACAATTCCAGGTCCAATTGGAGCAACAGCCGTATTGATTTTTCTGATTATCAATTTTAAGCGTTTTAATAATGCTGTCTCCCGGTTAAGCCTTCTGTTACTTTCGATATTGTTCCCTATAAATATTTTTTGTTTTTTCCCCATTCATCGCTATGTCGTTTCCCATTGTGGTGTTCTAAACTCAATTTTTCAATTTGCCGTCGGCCTTTGCCAAAAAATGATGTCTTTGGCGGGGATTCTGCCATGAGATTTATAGCCAGCCCTTTACCGTGCTCAGGCGACAACTTCCGACTTTCGCTGTAATTAAGAGATGAAGAAGCCTTACGTCTCCGAACTCGTCAATTGCAACCGGACAACACTCATCCGACATCTCGGGAGCTAAAGACCGACCGTCAATCTTCCGCGATTCGACGGCTCGGTTTTCCGGTCCGCGGCGCCGACTTCTATTAGAAAAAAAAGGGAATCGTGATAAAATTGACGCGAACGTTTTTCCGCGCCGCGGTAACGGTACCGGAAGAAGGGGCGCGACCTTACCGTCAAGCGGTTCACAAATCAGATCCGAAAGAGGAATTCATGACCGACGTCAGCCAGATAAAAGAAGAGGTTCGCCGACAGGCGGAAAAGATCGACCGCGTCCGCAGTGAAATCGCCCGTGTGGTCGTCGGGCAGGAATATATGGTCTCGCGTCTTCTGATCGGTCTGCTGACCGGCGGACACGTCCTGCTGGAAGGAGTGCCGGGCCTGGCCAAAACGACGACGGTCAAGGCGCTGGCCGACGCTCTCGAGACGAAGTTTCAGCGTCTGCAGTTTACGCCGGACCTTCTCCCCGCCGACCTGATCGGCACGATGATCTACCGGCCGAGCGACGGAAAGTTCGAGACGAAAAAAGGCCCGATCTTCGCCAATTTTATCCTGGCCGACGAGATCAACCGCGCGCCGTCGAAAGTGCAGTCGGCGCTCCTTGAAGCGATGCAGGAAAAACAGGTCACGATCGGCGACGCCACCTTCCCGCTCGACGATCTTTTCCTGGTCATGGCGACTCAGAACCCGATCGAACAGGAGGGGACCTATCCCCTTCCCGAGGCTCAGGTCGACCGTTTCATGCTGAAACTGAAGATCGGCTACCCCACCGCAGACGAGGAACGCCGAATTCTCGACCGCGCGCTCGACTCGGTCGGAACGGCCATCCGCGCGGCGATGACGCGCGACGAGGTCCTGCGCGCGCAGGAAACCGTCGCCCAGGTCTACATTGACGAATCGGTCCGCGGCTACATTCTCGACCTGGTTCAGGCGACGCGCCGTCCCGAAGATTACCGTCTGGCGAAGCTCCGGCCGCTGATCGAGTTCGGCGCTTCGCCCCGCGCTGGGATATTCCTGGGGAAAGGGGCGCGTGCGGCCGCGGCGCTGGCCGGCCGCGGATTCGTCACCCCTCAGGACGTCAAGGATATTGTCTACGACGTTCTGCGGCACCGCGTTCTGCTGACCTACGAGGCGGAAGCCGAATCGATCACCGCTGAAGACGTGATCGGCGAAATTCTCAACACGGTTCCGGTACCGTAATACAAAAAGGATCGTCCGGATGAACGGTCAGCTCAGCGATATTCTGAAAAAGGTGCGGCGGCTCGAAATCGTCTCGAACCGATCGGCGAACGACCTTTTCGCGGGTGAATACAAAAGCGTTTTCCGCGGACAGGGGATTGAGTTCAGCGAGGTTCGCGAGTATCAGCCGGGGGACGACGTCCGTCTGATCGACTGGAACGTCACCGCCCGCGCCGGCCGGCCGTTCATCAAACGGTTCGTCGAAGAGCGGGAACTGACGATCCTCTTTATGCTCGACGTTTCGGCGTCGGGGATCTTCGGCTCGCGGCGCGGTAAACTCGACACCGCGGTCGAAGCGGCCGCCACGCTGATGTTTTCGGCGCTGAAGAACAACGACAAGGTCGGTCTCCTCACTTTCTGCGACGAGGTGATCGACTGCCGCCCCCCGCGAAAGGGAAAAGGGGCGGTTCTGCGTCTGATTCGCGAGATGATCGCGCAGGAGCCGGTTCCCCGTCCGACCGATCTGGCCAAAGCGCTCGATTACGCCAACCGGATATTGAAACGGCGGTCGGTCGTCTTTCTGATCAGCGACTTTTTCGCCCCTCAGGCGGATAAGGAGCTGGCGATCTGCCGCCGCAAGCACGACTTGATCGCCCTTTCGCTCACCGATCCGCGCGAAATGGATTTCCCGAACGTCGGCCTGATCCGTCTGCGTGATCCCGAAACGGGCCAGACGGCGGAGGTCGACACCGCCTCGTCCCGCGTACGCGAACTCCTGGCGCGGCGGCTTGGCGCGCAGCGCGAGTCGGTCAGGAATTGCCTGAACCATTACGGAATCGACCAGCTGGAGATCGGCACCGACCGAGATTATGTCAAAGACCTTCGCGGCTTTTTCGAAAAGCGGCGGGGCCGGAAACACGTCTGACCCGGACCGATAAAAAACGTCCCTCAACTTTAAAGCGCAAGCTTCGATGAATATTTCGTCCCACTTCAAACCGATCGGCCTCCTCCTTTTCGCGGCGTTTCTCTTCGCGGCGCCGCTCGGAGCCGCGTCGAACCGCACGGCCGTTTCCGCCGACGGCGAAAGGAGCGCGGTCGCCGAAATCGCGCCCGAGCCGATTCCGCTGGGTGAAAGCGCCGAAATGACCCTCACGGTCTCTCTTCCGGCGGGATGGGAAACCATCGCTCCGTCGTTCCCCCCGACCTACGGCGCGCTATCGGTCGAAAGTGTCAATGACGACCCGCCCACGCTCGCCGCCGGAAAACACACCTCGGTCTTTCACGTCCGACTGGCACCCGACCGGAGCGGAACCCTCTTTCTCCCTCCGATTCCGATCGAAACGCGCGACGCGGCGGGGGATTCTTTCCCCCTGCTGATCCCCGCGGGAGAAATCGAAGTCACCTCGCGGTTCGATCCCGAACGCGCGGTCCTTTCGGACCTGGCTCCCGCGCGGCCGCCGATCCAGCAATTTCCGTGGATCCTCGCCGTCGCGCTCCTGGCCGGGGCGGTCACCGCCTTTTTCCTGTCGCGCGGCCTTTTCCGCTCGCCGATCCGCCTCGCCGCCCGGGAGGTTTCGCCGCGCCAGCGGGCGCTTCGCCGCCTTGACGTATTGAAGAGTTCCGGCCTGGCCGAAACGGATCTGCGAGAGTACTACATCCATCTGACCGGAATCGTGCGCACGTTCATTGAAGAGACCACCGGAATCCGCGCCGGGGAACAGACGACCGAAGAGTTTCTCCGCCATATCGAGACCGAGCCGAACCGCCATTTCCCGCCGCAGGCGCGCGGTCGGCTCGCCCGTTTTCTGGAATCGGCCGATCTGGTGAAGTTCGCCAAGTTCCGTCCCGCGCCCGACAAAATCGACGCGGGACTGAGCAGCGCCCGCGATTTCGTCTCGACCTTCGAACCGGCGGTTCCGCCGAAGGAAGGGGGCGCGGCATGACGATCCTTTTTGCCGCCGAATCCTCGTTTCGGTTCCAAACGCCGCTGGCGCTTCTCCTGCTGATCCCGATCGCGCTCTTGGCAAGGAAGATCGTCGCGCCCCGCCGACGGGAAGCGTTCCTCTTTTCGAGTCTGACGGTTTTCGGCCCGATGCCGCGAACGTGGGCGACGCGTCTTTCCCCCGCCGTCCGCGCGCTCGTTCCGCTCGGTCTGGTCCTTTCGGCCGTCGCCCTGGCCCGTCCTCAGTGGGGAGAGCAAGAGAGCCGCGTCGAAAACGAGGGGATCGCCATAGCGATCTGTCTCGACCGGAGCGGCTCGATGCGCAACGACGATTTCGTCCTGGACGGACGTCGAGTCGAACGGTTCGACGCGGTCAAAAAGATCTTTAACGATTTCGTCCTGGGAGACGGCAAGTTCTCCGGGCGGCCGAACGATAAGATTGCGCTGGTCGTCTTCGGCGGCTACGTCGATTCGCTCTGTCCCCTGACCCTCGACCACGAGGCGCTCGCCGAAATGCTCCGCACCGTACACGTACCGAACCCGCCGGTCAACCGGCTCGGACAGCCGGTTCCCGACCAGCTCTTTCAGGAAGAGTCGGCCACGGCGATCGGCGACGCGCTGGCCGCGGCGGTCGGCCGGCTCAAAGAGTCGGACGCCGAAAGCCGAGTGATCATCCTTCTGTCGGACGGCGTGCAGAACGTCGGCGCGGTCACCGCCGAAGAGGCCGCCGAACTGGCGAAAACGCTCGGGATTCGCATTTATACCATCGGGATCGGCACCCGCGGCACGCCGTTCGACCCGCTCGACTTCGACGAGGAGACGCTCCGCGGCGTCGCCGAGATCACCGGCGGCGCGTACTACAGCGCCGAGGACACCGAGACGCTCGACCGCGTCTGCCGCGAAATCGACAAACTCGAAAAGAGTCCGTACGACGAACGCGCCTACACCCTTTACCGTGAATTATACGGTTGGTTTCTCTTCCCGGGGATCGTGTCGATCCTTCTGGGAATCGTTTTGAGAACGACCCGATTTCGGAGTCTGCCCTAAATGACTTGGACATCGAAATACTGGCTCTGGGGGCTCTGGCTCCTCCCGATCCTCGCCCTCCTCTTCCGACGCGCCGCCGTCGGCGCGCGTCGGCGCGGGGCGCTTTTTGCCGAACCGCCGATCGCCGACCGCCTGGCGCCGACGCGTAGCGGCATACGGGAAGGTCTGCGCGCCGCGCTCGTCCTGACGGGCGTCGCGCTGATGTTGGTCGCGGCGGCCGGACCGCGCGGCGCGGGCGAACTGGTCCGGGTCGAACGGAAAGGGGCCGACATACAGATCCTGCTGGACATCTCCAGGTCGATGCTTTCGGACGACGTCAAACCGAACCGACTCGAAAGTGCCAAACTCGACATCAGCGACCTTCTGGAAAAGGTTCGGGGCGACCGGGTCGGTCTGATCGCGTTCGCCGGCCGGCCGACGGTGAAGATTCCGCTGACAAGCGACGCCGCGTTTTTCCGCGAAGCGCTCCGCCCCCTTTCGACGGCCGACGCGACGCGCGGCGGGACGGCGATCGGCGAGGCGATCCGTCTGGCGCTGCGCAGCGTCGATCCCGAAAGTTCGCGCGAACGCGCGATCCTTCTGATCACCGACGGCGAAGACCACGAGTCCGACCCGATCGAAGCCGCCGACCAGGCCGCGTCGATTGGAGTGAAAATCTACACCGTCGCGTTGGGCGACGCCGACCAAGGGGGACGGATCCCCCTCCATAACGACCGCGGCGAGCTGACCGGCTATCAGAAATACAAAGGAAAAGAGATCCGCACCAAGGCGGACCGCGACCTGTTGCGGCAGATCGCCGAAAAGACCGGCGGCGCGTTCCTCGATATGGGAAAGACGCCGACCGACCTGGGAACCTTCTACCGCAAGTCGATCGACCTCAAGCGGACCGGTTACGGCAAGGAAGACCGCCGCGTCTGGAAAGAAGAATTTCAGCCGTTCCTTCTGGCGGGAATCCTTCTGCTCGGATTCGGGTGCGCGGTCTCTCCCTGGCGCAACAAGGGGAAGATCGCCGCGACGCTCCTTTTCGCCGCGCTGATTCTCGCCGTACCGGACGGCCAAGTTCCGGCAGCCCCCCCGTCCGAGGACGGCGTTGAATTCTTCAACGACCCGGCCGACGGCGAAACCGTTCGGGACGCGCAAGAACCGGTTCCGACGCCTGAACAAGAAACCGGCCTTGCTGGGTCGCCGGACGAGGATCCCGAAGCGAATCTAACCGCCAAAGAGCTTTACAACGCCGCCTGCGGTCTAACCGAACGGGGAGAAGACGACCGCGCGATTCTCTATCTGCAGCGCGCGCTCGACCTGACCGGTCCGCGCGAAAAATCGTTCCGCGCCCGCGTGCGGTACAATCTCGGCGTACTACAAGCCAAACGGCTCGAAGCGGACGCGGAACGACTTTTCGGCGAAGACGACGCGCCGACCGGCGCGAAATCTCCCGATCCCGAGACGTCCGTCTCCGGCCCGGGCGCGAACGCCCGGCCGGAAGATACGGTGGCCGACTACCGCCGCGCCGCCGAAAAGCGAAACGCGGCGTTCGCGGATCTGCGAAGCCGCGTTTTCCAGGCGGCGACGACCCTGCGGGACGCCGCCGCGGAGGGCAACAGGGATCTCCGCGCCGACGCGCTGAGGGGAAGCGACCTGATCCTCTCCTGGGGCGAGGGAAAGTCGCGCGCCTTCAGCGCAAGGGAACGGGAAAGACGCGCCGACCTTTTTTCGCCCGCCGACCAGCTCCGCTGGCTCGACGAAGAACTGACGCGTCTTACCGAAGAAAACATCCTCGCGAAAGATCCGCGCGGCGCCGACGTGTGGCAGGAAATCTACGAGGCGGGAGAGACGCTCGTCGAACGAAAACGCGACCTGGAAGATATTCTCGAGAAAGGGATATTGCGGGACGACGAGGATCCGTCCGTTTCCGCCGCGCGGACGGAGTCGGCCGAAAGCGCTCTGACCTCCTTTTCGGACGCGATCCGGCCGTTCCGCGCGGGTGAAGAGTCGGCGACCGCGGAAATTCGCGAAGGAATCGCCGACCTCGACCGCGCGGCGCTCACGTACGCCGATTACCCGACCGTCGTGTTCGACGCCGTCGCGCGTCAGGAAGAGATCGTCAAACGGCTCGCCGCGCCCGATCGCGCCGGGTCGGCGGCCGAAGAAGCCGAAACGGAAACGCCTCCTATAACACGCGAAACACTCGCGGCGCGCGGCGGCGCGATCCTTCGACGTCTCGATCGGATGACCGCCGACGCGCGGGAAGAGTTCGCCCAAAGGCCGCGGACCGAAGCCGAGGAAAACGGCACCGCGCCGGAAGACGAAACCGAAACGGCAAACGCCGATGATACACAAGAAGGGGAAGCCGAAACGGATTTCTTCGCCGACTCAAGCGAAAGCGCCCCGTCCGACGCCGAGCCGGCGGCCGAGCCGCGGGAAGAACTCTCGGCCGAAGAGCGGATCCGTCGTTCGATGAGCCGGGCGCTCGAACTCGAGCCGAAAATCACCGCCGAAGAGAACGCGCTCTCCGAACTTCCCGCCGACGCGGTCCGCACCGAGGCGCCCCGGCACGCCGAGACCGTTCTCGATCTTCTCCGCAAGATCGCCGAGCCGCTTCAAGACCCGAACGAGGAAAACCGGCAAGACCGGAACCAAGATCAGCGGAATCAAAATCAACAGGATTCGCAACAGAACGAACAAAACAGCGGGGACTCGAATCAAAAACCGCGGGACCCCCCCCAAGAACAAAATCAAGACCAACAGAGCGAGAATCAAGACGGACAGAATCGAGATCAAAATCCGCAGGGAGAACGTGATCAGGATAACCGAGACCAACAGAACGAAGGTCAGGAAGAGAACCGCGAGGAAATGACTCCCGAAGAGGAGGAGGCGCGCCGGCAGGAAGAAAAAACCGACGCGATGATGCGGAAGGTCAACGAACGCCAGCGGCAGGTCGAGGCGCTCCGCCGACAGCGGGAGAGGCACTTCCGTCGATACGAAAAACCGGAGAAAGACTGGTAGCGAATGACAACGACTTCCGTTCAATATAACAGATCGACGTTCCGCCGCGCCGTGCGCGCGCTCCGCGTGCCGGCCGCGGCGTTCCTTCTGCTTCTGCTGTCGGCTTTTTCGGCCATACAGGGCGCTTCGCGCGAGAAACCGTCGCTGAACGTCTCGATCTCGCCGAACAGAATCTGGCCGGGCGAATCGGCCGTCTTTCGGGTTCAGGTTCGGAACCTTGCCAAGAGCGTAACGCCCGATCTGAGTTACCTCGAAGGCGAATTCGACGTCGAATACCTGGGGAGCGACCCCCTCTCCCGTTCCATGACGATCACGATCAACGGAAAGACGACCGTGACCGAAGAAAGGGGCGAGACGTTCGTCTATCGGCTGACCCCAAAACGGGGCGGAACCATACAGATCGAACCGCCGATCGTCGAGTCGGACGGCGTCCCTTTAAGCGCCGCTCCGGCGATCCTCCGCGTCATGGAACCGGACGACGCGAACCTGCCGCCGGAAGAACGGCGCGCTCGGCTCGACGTTTCGGTTTCGCCGGACGAGATCTATCCCCTGTCGCCCTTTACGATCACCCTTTCGGTCTATCTCAGGGAAGACTCGACCGCGAAGAATTCCGGCGACCCCCTTCTGAAATCGGGGAATCGAAACCCGCCGGAACTTCTCTTTGACTGGGGGCTCGACGAGACGATCCCGGCCGGGCTCGAACCGGACGAGGAATTGTCGCAGTGGCTGGAATCGTATATCAGCTCGCGGGGCGGTTTTTCGATCAACCGTCTTCGGCAGAACAATCCGTTTTCCCTTTTCGGCGGGGAGCCGAGCCTCCTGACCTTCCTGCCGAAGAGCGAACTCGTTCGCGCCGGAAAGAGCGAAGACGCGCCCCGCTATCGCCGATACGACTTCACCCGCACGTTCACCGCCGGGGAACCGGGTTCGTATAACATGCCGCCGGCGCGTCTGAAAGGGGTTCTGGGCGGCCGCGAAATCTACGCGGCGTCCGAACCGGTGACGGTGACGGTCCGCGAGATCCCCCAGCCGCGCCCGGAAGGTTACATCGGCGTGGTGAGCCGCGGAAGCGGCGCGCGCCTCGCCGCGCGTCTTTCGTCCGACCGCGGCCGGGTCGGCGAGGCGATCACGCTCGAGCTGACCCTGACCGGCGCCGAAGGGGCGGTCGATCTGCAAACACCCGACCTGACGGAGATCGATCGATTGAAAAACCGATTTAAGATTTACGCTCCGAACGAAGAGCGAAGCGGCGGCGCGATTCGCTGGCGATGGAATCTGCGTCCCCTCACGCCGGATGGCGACGATTTCCCGGCGATCGATCTGACCTGTTTCGACGCGGCGGCCGGAGAGTTCAAAAAACTCCGCACCGACGAGTTGCCCCTTTCGATCGAGGCGGGGAACGCCGACCTGGAAAGTTTCGCGCAAGACGAACCCGCCGTCGAAACCGACGGACCCGCGTCGACGGTCGGAACCCCCAAGCCGCTCACGCGAATCCCGGCGACCTTTTCGCTCGGCGGGATGGCCCTCGCGGCCGGCGTTCTCTACGCGGCGGCCGGCGTTCTCGCTCTCGCCGGTTGGACGCGGCGCCGGCGTCGCGCGAACCGAGACCGCACGGCGCGGCAGACCGGAGAGCGGCTCCTCCGCCGCGCGTTCGCCGAAGGGGCCGGCGCGGTACACCGCGCGGTCGTCTCCGCGTTTCTCTCGCCGTTTGCGGCCGAAGAAAACCGGCGTGCCGACGCGCTGAGCCGGAGCGAAATCGACGCCCTCCTCGCCGCTCGAAAAGCGGACGCGTCGGGCGGCGAATTTCCCAAGCTCGCCGACGAATTCGGCGTTCTCCTCGACCGGCTCGAAGCGGAAAAGTTCGCCGGAGCCGACGCCGGAGTGACCGAATCGGAAGTGACGGCGCTTTACCGCCGATGGACCGCCGCGCTGAAAGAGCGGACGTCGTCCCGCGTAAAAAAAAGCGGAACGAAAACGCTCGGCCTTATTCTGTTGCCGATTCTCCTGGCCCTGACCGGATGCAAGCCCGACCTTGAAACACGCGAAGAATTCGACCGTGCGGTCGCGCTCCACGCCCAAGCCGAGGCGTCGGGCGACCCGGACGAAAAAGCTCGCCTCTTTCGACAGTCGGCGGCGGTCTACGAAGGGCTTTTGGTCAGAGGAAAGGAAAGCGGCGCGATCTTCTACAACCTGGGCTGCGCGTATCGCCGTTCCGGGGACAACCCCCGCGCTCTGGCGGCGTGGCGGCGTGCCGAAAGTTATATTCCGGGGGACAAAGAACTCGAAGCGGCGATCGCCGACGTCAAGCCGAACGAGGCGGCGGAAAAGCGGGGGTTCCTCGACGCGCTCTTTTTCTGGCACCGGCTGATTTCGCGTCCCGCGCAGGAAAAGTTGTTCCTGGGACTGACTCTCGCCGCGGCGCTCCTGGCGGCGTCGACGGTTTTCGCGCCGAACCCGCGCCGACGCGCCCTGCGGCGGATCGCGGCGGCGGCGTTTTTGATTTCGCTGGCCGTCTTCGGCGCGACGGCGCTCGATCGATATTGCCAGGCCCGCCGAATCGTCGTCATCGCCGAGACCGATCTCCGAGAGGGAAACGGCGACGCTTACGAGCGGATCGCCCGCCTCCGTCCGCTCGACGAATGCCGACTTTTGGAAACGCGCCGCGACTGGCTCCGCGTCAAAGCGCCGGACGGTGCCGAGGGCTGGATCGAAACCGAGAACGCCCTGACGCGGTAACGTCAGCCGTGAAAAAAAGAGACGCCTTTCCCGCAAATTCGGAAAAGGCGTCTCTTTTCAAACTTATCCGTTCTACGCCTCGTACTTCACCGCTTCGGTCAGGTCGATCGTTTTTTCGTAGAGAGCGCGCCCGATGATGCAGGCGGGAATCCCCAGTTCGGCCAGCCGGGCGACGTCGCCGATCCGGGTGACGCCCCCCGAAGCGACCAGCGGGATCGCCGTGGCGCGGCTCATCTGCTCCATTTCTTTGAAGTTCGGACCTTTCATCATTCCGTCGGTGGCGATGTCGGTATAGACGAGCGCCGCCAGTGGGAGATCGGCGAACTGGCGCGCGAGTTCGACCGCCGAGACGCGGCTCGTTTCGAGCCAGCCGTTGACCGCGACCATCCCCTCTTTGGCGTCGATCCCCAGGACAAGCCGGCGGGGATATTTCCGCGCCATTTCACGAAACCACGCGCGCTCTTTTAACGCGAGGGTGCCGATCACCAGGCGGCTCACTCCCATCTCAAGATAGGCGCGGATCGTCTCTTCGCTGCGGATTCCGCCCCCCAGTTCGCACGGGATCGAGACGCGGCGGATAATTTCGGCGACCGCGGCGGCGTTGGTGTTTCCGCCGTCTTTGGCGCCGTCCAGATCGACCAGATGAAGATGACGCGCTCCCTGACTTTCCCAGAGCTGCGCCATATCGGCGGGAACCGCTCCATAGACGGTTTCGCGGTTATAATCCCCCTGCGCGAGACGAACGCACTGCCCGCCGCGAATATCGATTGCCGGCCAGATTTCCATTTTCGGCGTCTTTCTAAGTCCGGATGATCCGGGGACGCGAACCTCAGGCGAAAAGGTTCGTTTCGGTAAGAATTTCGACCTTCGAGTCTTTGAGCGCCTCGAGCGCTTCGTCGGGTTTATCGATCCGCAGGACGATGACCGCCCGGCCGGAAGGATGGAAATTGAACCCGTACATGTACTCGATGTTGACGCTCGTCTTGGCGAGGATCGACAGAAGATCGGCAAGCCCGCCCGGCGTGTTCGAGACGCTGACCGCCAGGACCTCGGTCACCTTGGCGACCAGGCCGAGCTGTTCGCAGATTTCGACGCTCTTCTGCCAGTCTTTGACGAGGAACCGGAGAATGCCGTAATTTTCGGTATCGGCGAGCGCCATCGCCTCGACGTTCAAGCCGGCGTCGGCCAATTTACGGCACGCGTTGCTCAGATGGCCGGGACGGTTTTCCAGAAAGAGAGAGATTTGTTTTAGCTTCATAACATCGCTCCTTGTTTTACGGAACCAATGGTTCGGTTACGAGCTTCCCACGACTTTTGTAGTTTAACCGATCATAGCGAATGCGTCAAGTTTCACGCCGGAAGAAAAAATTTTTCGCGAAAACGGACGATGGGCCGGCAAGGGGAAAATCGAAAAAGGTCGATAATTGACGAAAGCCCCCGGTTCCGCCGGAAGCGGAACCGGCGGTTTCATGAATCTCCGCAAAGAAGGACGTGATCGGAATGTCGCCGGAAAAGCCGTGGGAAATCGAACGAGCCGAACTTTTAGAAAAGATCAGGTTGCTTGAAGAGCGTCTGGAACAGGTGGCGCAGCTGACCGCGGTCGGCGAACTGGCCTCGACGACGACTCACGAGTTCAACAACATCCTGACGACCGTTTTGAACTACGCCAAAATGGGGATCCGCCATCAGGATCAAGCGACCCGCGACAAAGCGTTCAACGCGATTTTCGACGCCTCGACCCGCGCCGCCAAAATCACCGCGACGGTTCTCGGCCTGGCGCGAAACCGAAAACCGGGGTTTGAACCGACCGACCTGGTCGCGATCACCGAAGACGTTCTTCTGCTGCTCGATCGGGAAATGAACAAATACCGGATCAGCGTCGAGAAGGATTTTCACCCCGTCCCCGAAATTTCGGCGAACGCCAACCAGATCGAGCAGGTTCTGGTCAATCTGCTGATCAACGCGCGTCAGGCGATGCCCCAGGGGGGGCGGCTGATCCTAAAAATCGCGCCCGACGCGACCGGGCGGACGGTCGAAATGTTGATCCGCGATTTTGGAACCGGGATTCCCGCCGATAAACTGCCGAAAATTTTCGACTCGTTCTACACCACCAAAAAGGGACCCGACGAGAGCGGGAAAGGGGGAACCGGGCTCGGACTCTCCCTCTGCAAGCGGATCATCGAACGGCATCACGGAAAGGTTCGGGTTGAAAGCACGCTCGGGAAGGGAACCGCCTTTACACTCCGGTTTCCCGCCATTGCCGAGCGGGAGCCGGCCAAAGAGTAGCCTTGCTCCGCCAAGCGCGCGGAAACCTCTTTTTATTTATTCCGCTTTCTATTATAATGGTACCGGTCGTTCTTCCCGCCCGAATGCGGCGGGAAGTTTCCCCGTTTGCGAAAAATCACTGCCGACCTCTGTGCCATGCCGAAAGCCCTCTGTATCTTCGCGATGGCGATTTTCGCCATCTTACTGTTGATCTTTCTCCTCGATCTGTTGATCGGGATCCCTTTCGGACGGACCAGCGTCATGACCGATCTCTGGTTCGTCGTCAGCGGCGCCGCGCTCGGTACGATCGGTTTTTTCATCTTTCGCAAACTGAAATAGGACATCAACAGGGTGCGCCTCGCCAGCCCCCTTTTCCGCAAAATCTCGCTCGCTCGGCGCCCGCGCGCCGATTTTGTATTTTCAGGAGATCCGCCGATGACGATCGAACAACTGAACAAAGCCGTGCCGCACTGGGAGTTCCCCGAGTACCGTCCCGGCGAAAAGGTCGCGCTTTTTATTCCCTGCTTTATGGATCAGTTCTTCCCGGAAGCGGGAATCGCCATGACCAAGATCTTCGATCGGCTCGGCGTTTCGTACGTCTACCCCCCCGAACAGACCTGCTGCGGTCAGCCGGCGTTCAATTCCGGCTATCGAAAAGACGCGATCAAGGTGATGAACAAGTTCCACGAGGTCTTCGCCGACTATGACCTGATCGTCACGCCGTCGAGCGCCTGCGCCGCCATGGCGCGCGTCTTTTTTGCCGAAGCCGACCCGAGTCTCCCCGCGGCCGAAACGGGAAGCCGAGTCTTTGAATTCTGCGAGTTCCTGGTCAACATCTTAAAAGTGACCGATCTGGGCGCCCGCTACCCGCGAAAAGTCGGTCTTCACGTCGGTTGCCACGGCCGACGCGAGCTGGGGATGGCCGATGCCGCCGAAACGCTCCTGCTCAACGTGAAAGATATCGAATATACCCCGATCCCCGCGGTCGACGAATGTTGCGGGTTCGGCGGCACGTTCAGCGTCAAGATGGCGGGAACGTCGCTGGCGATGGGAAAACTGAAAGTCGAGAATATCCTCAAAAGCGGCGCCGACGTCGTCGCGACTCCCGACCTTTCGTGCGCCATGCATTTCGGCGGAATGATGCGGCACGATCCGACCTGCCGTAAAGTTGATATCTTCCATATCGCCGAGATCCTTGTGAACCAGTAATCGAGATATTCCGGAGAACCCACCGCCATGCCGGTAACGCGTACAGCAACGGATTCGGATACGCCTGGCCGAACAGAACGCCGTTCACTGATATTTCTCCATCGCGCGAAGCGTCCGGGAGGAGAGGTTCTTCTTTTCCTCCTACTCCTCTTGTCGGCGATCCTTGCCGGATGCCGGCCGGAAGAAGAACCCGAACCTCAGGTCGTCAAATCGAAACCCGCATATCCGGAACCGTATTCCGAAGAAGAGTCTCCGCCGCCGGCCACCTCCGAGTCGGTCGACGAGATCCTGCGCGACGTGCTGAACGTCTATCAGCACGATATGCTCAAATACTACTCGGACCGCGGCTATATTCGCACCGTCTACGAAAGCTCCGGCCAGACGTTCGAAATACGATATCCGGTTAGCATCACGCTTCAAAAACCGAACTACCTTCGGATGGAAGTGGTCGGCGGACTCTTGGTCTGCGACGGCGAGTACCTCTGGGGGACGATCGACTCGCCCCTGTATAACGGACAGGTGCTCAAAGTCAAAGCTCCGCATATCTTCTCGTCGATTCGGGAATTCTACCCCGATCTGAAACTCGGGATCGCCATGGATATGCCGATCCCGAAAAACATCTTTTGGGCTCCGCCGCAGCTGATCCTCCTGATGGCGCGCGAGCCGCTGAAAACGCTGATCGGAACCGACTCGGTGAAACCGAACCCCGGCGGCTCGGGGATCCGGCTTCTGCCGCCGCGTTACATCTGTTTCGACCGCCATAACCCCAAAGCCGAGACGATCGCCTGCGACCGCGTTTCGGTCACATCACCTCAGGGGGGGCGCATTTTCTGGATCAATCGCGAAACGAAAGGGATCGTTCGAATCGAGCTGCCGATCGAGCAGACGCCGGTCGCAAGCGGCGTCGACCGCGTTTTGGAAATCACGATGGATTTCCCCGACCAGATCATCTCCGACGAAGTCCCCCCGTCCGAGACAATTCCGCCGCCGGTCTTTACGGTCAAAAACGCGCCGGGGATCGAAGAAGTCGAACATTTCGTTTCGGCGGAACTCGGCTTCTACGGGCATCGCGTCCCGCCTCTCACCCTTCAGCCTCTCCTCTCGGGGGATCCGCCCATCAAGATCGACGAGCCGAACGGACAAATCCGCGTCTACGCGCTCTGGGGGGGAACGGACGACACGCCCCTGGCCTGGAGTCGGAGCAAGGAACTTCTAAGAGAGATGGCGCGAACCGCCGCCACGTTTAACAATCAGCCGGAGATAGAGTTCTGCGCGGTCAACGTCGACGACCGCAACCGTTCGGACACGATGGTCATTTCGGATTACGGAAATCTCAGTTTCCATTTCCCCCTCTATCGACCCGGCGCGGCCGACCTCAAACGCCCGCCGATCGGAATGATGTCGAAACCCTCGATCGTGATCGTCGACGGAAACGGGATCATTCAAAAGTACTACAATCAGCCGACCTCGCACGTCACGCTCCAATCGAATCTGGTCGCCCTGGTCGACGGCAAAGACGTCTATAAAACCGACCTGGCCGCGTTCGAAGCCGCCGGTCAGGGGTATGAAGAACTCCTCCGTTCCGCCGAAGAAAACGACTTCTACGCCATCAGCAGCAGGGAACCCGTCGAAAACATCGAGTTCGTGCCGGCCTCGTCGCCCGAAAAGATCACGCTGACCAAGGTCTGGGAGCAGACCCTTCCCGACGCGGCGAACCCCCTGGTCACCGTCGACGACGGCGGGGCGGGGACGGACGCCATTCCCGTCGAATCGGTTCTGGTTCCCTACGGCGGGAGCATGATCGCCGTCTTGGACACCGAGGGAAATTTCCTCCGCTCGCAGCCGACCGGCGCGGGCGAACCGGTCAGCTTCGTTCGAATGGTTCGGGCGGGGGACGGACGGCGCTATTTCGCCGCCTCATCGTTCCTCGACACTCACAAGGTCTGCATTTTCGGCGACCGGCTCGAACTGATCAACACCGCCAACCTGGCGTCGGTTCGACAGCAATGGGTCGCCGACGCGCTTCTAAACGACGAGAACGAAGACGGAACACCGGAACTGATCGTGGCGCTCTGTGGCGACAGCGTCTCGAACATGATCCCGGTTCACGGAATCTACTCAATCGCGACCCGTGCCGAAAACGGATCGGATCGGTGCAAAATCTTCTGGAAAGACGAATTCGTGATCTCCCCCTATCAGCTTGGTTTTATCCGCACAAAGATTCCGGGAGGGGAGACGCGCCGCGTTCTGATGGCGATGAACGCCCCTTCGGACGACATGGGCGTGCTGATCGAAAATGAAATCGAAAGCGGTCAGCGAATCAAAACGATCGACACTCCCGAAGATATTTCGATCCTCTGGTTCGCCCCCCCCGACGACGCGCGCGACCACACCAAGCCGACCGAATCGATTGCGGCGCTGATCAAGCACAGCGACACGTCCGCCCCCTGTTTCGCCATCCTCTCGCTCGAGGGGAACGTCCTTTCCGAAACCGAACTTTCCGGCTCTTCGTGGAACATCCACACCGACCGGATCATCGCCGGCGAATTCGACCGGGACGGAAACGCCGAATGGATCGTGCCGACTCGGGAAGGCGTGGTCTGGATCTTCGAAGAGGACGGCGCGCTCTTCGACAAATTCTCGATCGGACGCGAAGTCACCGGCGCGGCGATCGCCGACTGGAAAGACGGAACATATTTGATTCTCTCCCACAGCATGGGAGTCGTTGCCTACAAAGTCGAACTGAACAGGAACCCCGAAACGAAAGACAAGGACGAAGAATGAACAACGAATTGATTTGGCTCGGACATAACTTCTGGCGGCTGCGTCTTGGAAACACCGCGTTTGTCGTCGATCCCTTCTTTACCTCTCAAACGCGCGAAGAGACCGATCGGGTCGTCGACGAGATCCCGGAAATTTTTCACGACGGCGACTCGATGAAGATGCAGCACGTGGTCAAGACCGACTACGTCCTCCTTTCGCACGGACACAGCGATCACTGCGCCGAAGCGCAGATGATCCTGACGATCAACGACGCGACGCTGATCGCGATCGCCGAGGTTGCCTCGTGGTTTCGGCAGAAAGGATGTCAGAAAGTCGAACCGATGAACGTCGGCGGCTCGCTTCGGATCCGAACCAAGACCCCCCCCTATAACATTCGCGTGGGGATGGTTTCGGCGTCGCACAGCTCGACGCTGCCCGATGGCGCCCCCGGCGGAAGCGCCGTCGGCTTTTTGGTCTCGTTCCCGAAAATGAAAGACGGCGGGTACGTCAACAACGACGAATCGATCGGATTCACGACGCCGATTCGCCCCCTTTCCGAAATCCTGGCCGGATGCCATAACATCTATTTTGCGTGCGACACCGGCTGGACCGCCGAGATGCCGTGGATCGGACGACTGGGGATCGACCTGGCCGTTCTGCCGATCGGCGACCGCTACACGATGGGTCCGGAACTTTCGCTCGACGCCATCGCCGCCCTCAAGCCGAAGACGGTCCTTCCGGGACATTTCAACACATGGCCGCCGATCGCGCAAGACGTGAACGCCTGGGCCGACGCGGTCCGCCGCCAGGGGATCGCCGAACCGGTCGTTCTGACCGGCCCGCTCGACAGCTACAAATTTTAACGCGGCTCCCATGACCGAAACCGCCGCCTCCCCCGCCGCCGACGTCATGATCGAAGCGGCGCGTCTGAAAAAAATGTACGGCCGATTCGCCGCGGTCGACGACGTCTCGTTCGCGATTCGCCGCGGCGAGGTCGTCGCGTTTCTTGGCCCGAACGGCGCGGGAAAGTCGACGACGATGAAAATGCTTACCGGCTATCTGACGCCGACCTCCGGCGCCGCGCGTCTCGCCGGAATCGACATGGCCGAGAACCGCCGCGACGGCGCCGCCCTGTTGGGTTACCTTCCCGAGAACGGCCCCCTCTATCCCGATATGACCCCGCGCGCCCTTCTGCGTTTTTTCGGGGAAGTCTGGCGCGTACCGCGGCGGGAACTCCCCTCGCGGATCGACGAGGCCGCCGAACTGTGCGATTTACGTTCTGTGATGCACAAGCCGATCGGCTCTCTGTCGAAAGGATACCGCCAGCGGGTCGGTATGGCCAACGTCCTTCTCCGCCGTCCTGAAGTGCTGATTCTCGATGAGCCGACAACCGGTCTCGACCCGAACCAGATTCTTCAGGTGCGCGAGACGGTCAGACGGATCGGCCGCGAAAAGACCGTTCTCCTTTCGACGCACATTCTGCAGGAAGTCGGCGCGGTCGCCTCGCGCGTTCTGTTTCTCTGCCGCGGACGGCTCGTCTTCGACGGTTCGACCGACGAGTTTCTCGCGGGCGGCGACGCCGAATCACGTTTCTACGAACTGTCGCGGGAAGAGACCGCGGCGCGCGCCGCGTAAGGATTTAGAGAGAGTTCAGCCGGAGAGATGTCAGCGGTTTTTAAAAGAGATTTTGTTTCCTACTTCCTGAACCCAACCGGGTACGTCTTCATCTGCGTCTTCGTACTCCTCAGTTCGGCGGCGGCGTTTCTACCAGACGACTTCATCAACTCGAACTTGGCGAACCTTTCGCAGCTGAACGTCTGGTTCCCGTTCATCTCGCTCATTTTCATCCCGGCGGTCACGATGGGGATCTGGGCGGAAGAAAGAAGGAACGGAACCGCCGAACTCCTGCTCACCTCTCCCCTTTCGACCGCGCAGACGGTTCTGGGAAAATACGCCGCGGCGCTCGGCGTTTACACGGTCTCGCTCCTCTTTTCGTTCCTGGCGAACTGGATCATCCTCGTCTGGCTCGGCCGGCCCGATTTCGGACTTTTCGTTTCGACCTACCTGGGGTACGAGCTGATCGGGCTGGTTATGCTCGCGCTGGGCATGTTGGGTTCGTTCCTTTCGCGCCAGCTGACCGTAGCGTATATCTTCGGCGTCTTGTTCAACGTTCCCCTGGCGGCGTTCCGCTGGGCCGACGCCCTGCCGATCTCGCGCCGGGCGGCCGCCTTTTTCAAGGCCGCCGGACTCGACGCCTTCTTCGAACCGTTCGGCCGGGGGATCGTCGCCCTTTCGGGAATTCTCTATTTCACACTGATCCCCGCGGCGGTTCTCGCGGTCTGCGTCATTCTGGCCGACGCTCCCCGCTGGTCCGCCCGCCGTCCGGCGGCGCGTCTTGCGCATTACGCGGTCCGTATTTTGTCGGCGCTGGTCCTTATCGTCTCGCTCGTCGCGCTCGTCCGCACGCACGACCTGCGGCGCGACATGACCGAAGAGAAACTCAGTTCCCTTTCCGACGAGTCGATCCGTCTGATCGACGGGTACGCGTCCGATTTTCCGATGGTGATCGAGGCGTACATCAGCCCGGAAGTCCCGCCGGAATATGCGCGCACGCGGCTCGATCTGCTCGCCTTCCTGGGCGAGTTGAAAAATCGGCTCGGTTCACGGGCGTTCGTCACCGTCAGCTCGGTTCGCGCCAACACCCACGCCGCCTATCAGCTTGAAAAAAAATACGGAGTTAAGCCGCGGCGCGTGGCGTTCGAAACGCGCGGACAGCTCCGCGAAGAGTCGATTTTTCTGACGGTCGTCTTTCGATCCGGGCCGAAAACGGCGGTGATCCCCTTTATGAACCGCGGGCTTTCCCCCGAATACGAGCTGGTCGCTTCGCTGATCAGCGTGGGAAAGCGCGAAAAGAAACGTCTCGGCGTCTTGAAAACCGACGCGCTTCTGTTCGGCAAGACCGATTCCGCCGGTCGGCCGCTCGTCCCCCGCTGGCAACTGATCGACGAACTGGCGCGGCAGTACCGGGTCGAAGAAGTCGATCCCGCCGACCCGATCCCCGCCGGGACGTACGATGCCCTGGTCGCTGTACAGCCCTCGTCGCTCGACCCGGCGCGTCTGGCGCATTTTACCGACGCGGTCGCGCGGGGCGACGCGGCGGTCATCTTCGAGGATCCGTTCCCCCTCTTCGCCGATTTCCTCGCCGGAACCGAGCAGGCGAAAGTTTACCGCCCCGACCTGGGAATCCTCCCCGCGCCGAAAGGGGAGATCGGCCGTCTCTGGTCGGCCTTGGGAATCCTTTTCGGAACGGACGTTCTTTGGAGCACGTATAACCCGTACCCGAAGCTGGCGTTCTTTTCGGAAGAATTCCTTTTCGTCGACGCCAAACCGCTCAAACTTGACGAAACGGACGCCAGGCCGAACGAGCCGGCGCCGGGAAAAGTGCGCGTCTCGGATCTCCTCCCGTTGGGCGGCGCCGACGGGTCGTTCACGTTCAATCCGCGCGAAGAATCGGTCGCCGCGCTCACGCATCTCCTCTTTCCGTTCGCCGGGTCGATCGTCCCTCGGCGCGGAAGCGCCGCCGAAATCACGCCGCTGGTCACCGCCGAGGCGCAGGGAACCGCGTCGGCCGACGAGAGCAACATCATTCGCGCCGGAGTCCAGAGCAGCGTCCGGAAACGAGTCGACCGGCCCGGTTTTTACACGCTCGCCGCGCGTATTACGGGACCGATTCCCGAATACGCGCAAAACGAAACGAACGCCGACGCGCGGCTGAACGCGATTCTGGTCAGCGATCTGGATTTCCTCACTCCGGGAATCTTCCGTCTGCGCGAAGAAGGGAGCGATCTGCCGGGGGGCGCGCGGCTCGACTCGGACAACGTCACGTTCGTCCTGAACGCCGTCGACGCCGCGGCGGGGGACGAACCGCTGATTCGCCTGCGAAGCCGCCGAACCCGCCACCGCACCCTGACGGCGGTCGAAGACGCCCTGCGCGATATCCAGAACCGCGCCTCGCTCGACCAGATCGCGTTCTACAAGGAGCTCGAGGCGACCCGCGCAGCCGAAACCGACAAGATGAACCGCCGAATCGCCGAACTGGCGAACGCCGGGGGAAACGGCGGAAAACTGAGCGAGAAGGAGACCGCCGAAATCAACTCGGCGGTCATCGCGATGCAGGACCGTCTCAAGCGGGATTTCGACGAAAAGAACGAAGAGTACAACCGCAAAGTCGAAGACTCGCGCCGTCGGATGAACGAAAAAGTCCGGCAGATCCAGGGGCGGTACAAACTCTGCGCGGTGATTCTCCCCCCGATTCCGCCTCTTCTGGTCGCGCTGGGCGTCGCGGTCCGCCGACACCGCCTTCGCCGCCGCGACCGGAGGTAGAGGCGGCTTGACCCGCGGCGCGGTTTCCCGTCATTCGACCACCAG
>CADBQY010000179.1 GCA_902796885.1 uncultured Planctomycetota bacterium | reverse complement strand
TCTACCGCAAATTTCGACATATGCCTCACCTTTCAACAGAGAGCATATAGGATATATCCCATATTGTCAATACCAGGTGAGCAAAGAACTCTCCGCCCCCACGCGAGAACAGCGAAGCGCCTTCCCGTCCGCGAGCCGCGGCGGGCGATCCGCGAGCCGCGGCGGGCGATTACTCCCGTCGAGGTTTCAGCCAGCCGACGGCGCCCCGCTCGTTGGCGGGGCTTGGTTACCACCCGAGCGCCTTCCCGTCCGCGAGCCGCGGCGGGCGATGATTCCCGTCGAGGTTTCGGCCAGCCGACGGCGCCCCGCTCGTTGGCGGGGCTTGGTTACTCTCCCGAGCGTCTCCCGTCCGCCCCCCGAAACAAAAACCGGCCGGCCGTCAATTTCCTTTATTGACAACCGACCGGTTCCCACTAAAATAGAGCTAGTTTCCGATACCGTTTAGACAATCTCATGGTTCCGCGGCGGATTTCCGCCGAGCCGGAAAGGGCCTGTTACCAATCCAAACCGAGATCCGACCGTCCCGATGAACACTCCTCAGTTTTATATCTTCCTCCTTTGCGTCGTCGCGGTCACCAAGATCGCAACCGACGTCTACGCCCGCTGGGCGCGGAACCACGGCGTGGTCGATAAAGCCGACGGTCTGCGCAAGCTCCAAAAGGCGCCGACTCCGGTCAGCGGGGGCGTGGTCATCTACGCCGTCGCGGCGCTGGCGATCATTTTCGGCGTCGCGCACCACAACGTCGGCAGCAACGACGCCTACGACGTCTCGTTCACCAAAATCGTCCTCATTCTGGGCGCGGCGCTGGTTCTGGTCCTCACGGGATTCGTCGACGACAAAACCGGAATAAAGGGGAAACGGAAACTCCTGCTCCAGCTTCTGGCCGCCTCGGTCATCGTCGGCGGCGCGCAGAATTACGGCGGCGTCGAGCTGTTCGGCCGCACGCTGAACTTGGGCCACCTTTTCTTCCCGCTGGCCCTCTTCTGGCTCGCGGGGTTCATCAACGCGATCAACCTGATCGACGGCGCCGACGGCGTCGCCTCGACGATCGGGATTATGATTTTCGTGACGGTCGGCGTCATCGGCGTTCTTCACGGCGCCGCCTACGAGCTGATCGCGTTCATCGCGTTCGTCATGGCGGCGGCGACGTTCGGTTTCTTCCTCTGTAACCGTCCGCCGGCGAAGATCTATCTGGGCGATTCCGGCTCGATGCTGATCGGGTTCATGGCGGCGGTTCTTCTGATCAACGTCTGCAGCGTCGGACGCGGAACGATCCGTTTCTTCCCGGCGTTCACGATCGCGTTTTTACCGATTCTCGATTCCTTTTCGGCGATCATCCGGCGTACGCTGGCCGGCCGGAGCATCTATTTCGCCGACCGGAGCCACCTGCACCACCGGATCCAGACTCACGTCGGCCGGAACTGGAAACTCCTCGGCACGCTCGTCGCGCTGCAGATTCCGCTGTCGGTCGGCGGCGTCTGGGGCACGCTCTACGCGCGCGGGGAAAAGCCGTGGGGCGATCTCGTTCCGCTGGGCGCGGCGTTTTTGGTACTCGTCTTTTTAATCGTCACGAACATTTTCGGCCGGAACGAGCTCAAGCTGATGATTCTGGGCGTTAAGAAGCTGTTCGTTAAGATTTTCGTTCCGCGGAAACTGAAACCGGACCAGCCGCACGAGTACATCAACCTTCAGGAAGACGACTGGAAACAGCTCTGGACTTCGATTCTGAACCAGACCGCCGACTACCCCTGTTTCTTCATTTCGCTCGACGTCAACATTCCGGCGATGGAAGTCGACTTCTACGCCTCGAAGGGGGACAAGGCGGTCGAAAAGGGGATCAGCGCCGATCCGCGCTCGATCCTCACGCTCCGTATCCCGCTGATGGTCCGCGACAAGGAATACTGCGGCAACCTGTTCATGCAGTACGACATGCAGGAAACCGACTCCCGTTCGGCGGTCGAGCTGGCCGACCGGCTCAAAAACGAATCGGTCGACGCCGTCGAAACGTTCATGCGCACGCACCGCAAACAGGACGAGCGCCGTCACCCCAAAAAATAGCCGGCCGCGAGCCGCGGCGGGCAATTATTCCCGTCGAGGTTTCGGCTAGCCGACAGCGCCCCGTCCGCGAGCCGCGGCTTTCACGCCTAGCCCTTTTCCCGATCGCCGTCCGCTCTGACATAAAACGTATTTCGTCCGTTGCCGTG
>CADBQY010000178.1 GCA_902796885.1 uncultured Planctomycetota bacterium | reverse complement strand
GCGGCCGATGATTTCGTCGTTCGCCCGATTGAACTCGTCGGAATCGGAATGGATGCCGCCGCCCGGCGCAATGTCGAATCTCATTGAATGTCTGACGGGCGGATTGGAGGATTCCGGCGCGGCCGCCCCGTCGGCGGGCCCCGCGGCGTTATCGGACGGATCCGCGGCCGGCGGCGTTGTGGAAAGGTTTCCGTTGGCGTCCTCAAACAGAACACTCCCTTTGACAACCCGGAAATCGTTTCCGGACGCGTCGGTGATCTCTCCCGTCTGATGTTCGTCCGTCCGTAAGTAACTTGTCAACCGCTGTCCGTAAAGAGATTCGGCTACTGGAAACGAGAGTACAAGCAAATTTCCTTCCGCTTCAGCCCCCTGCATGACGGCGCCGCCGCCCACAGACGCGGGATCCAAAACAAAAATGACTTTTTTTGCTCCGGTGTTTTTGGAAATGACGTTGGAAACGGCGGCCAGTTCTTCCAACACTCTTGCTGTCTTTTCGATACCCCCGGATGTCGGGCCAGGCACAGACGGTGCATTGCGGTTCTCAGGGGTGTCCGGGATGCCCGGCATCGTATCGACCACTCTTGCTGTCTTTTCGATACCCCCGGATGTCGGGCCAGGCACAGACAGTGCATTGCGGTTCTCAGGGGTGTCCGGGATGCCCGGCACCGTATCGACGATTACCGGAGTCTCCGCCTCAACCGGTATGCGGGGGGGCCGAACGCCGGCTTCCTCCCCGGTCCCCTCGACGGCCCGGGAAACGGACGCGGCGCAAAGCGCGGCGAGAAAAATCAGGAGAAGGAAAGCCCCTCTGGCAAAAGAAACAAAGAAACGACACTGCATAACCGGATCTCCTTCTTTGAATTTCGAAAAAAACGGGAATCTCTATGACGCGCGGACCGGACTCAGGGTGAGCGCAGCTTGCGCAGTCCCCCTCCTTCCAGAATTACTGCGGGAGAGGAACAGAAGAGGCGGAAACGACAATCTTGGGCGAAAATTGGAAGACCGAACGGAACGGCAATCCCGCAGGTCTCTGCCCGATTTGCCCGCCGGGAAACGACGAGCGCGTTCTACGGCGGACACGGTTATTTTGACCGAATTTCATTACCGTGTCAATATGAAAACCGGTGATGATAATTTTCGCTTCCCGTGTCGTCGAAGCAAGAGCGTTTGAGAGAGGGTTCCGCGAAAGATTCGCGGCGGCGGACCGGAGGCGGCGAGAACGGGCGCGGAAATGCGAACGCCCGGTCTCGGAGAAAACAGGCGATCATTCCGGGTTACGAATCGTAATTTTAAAATTTCCCGATATTTTCCGTCCGCCGGCTTGTTTTTCCCGCGGCTTTCTGATAGACTCATCATGCCGTAGGAACGGCGGGACGGAAAATGCTTCGAATGCCATCACGAAAGGAGACGCGCCGTGAACGAAAAATCGGGCACAGCCGAGAAATCGTCGACCTCCGCCGGAAAGCGCTTTAAGTTCTTTCCGGAGATTCTTTTGTTCGGCGCGGCTTTACTCTGTGTCGCCTCGATCAGTCCCCGGGAGTGGAGCCTCATCTTTTATTATTGCGACTGCCGCTATTGGCCCGCCTGGTTTTCCGGCGTCCTTTGGATTTTCGCGGCGGCGAGCGTTCTCGTCCTTCTGTTCCGCAACCGGAAAACGCAAAAGGGGATCCTTTTAGTTTCGGTTACCGCCGCGGCGGCGCTCGTCGTCGTCCGTTCCGTTTGGCTTCACGCCATTTTCAAAATGTTCCGCGGCGCGGCGATCCGTTTTTTCCGGGAAGCGATTATCCCTTACGTCTATATGCCGATCACGGAACTTTTGACCACGGGGCGCGTCACCCCGCGTCTTTTGATCTTGGCGGCCGTCCTGTCCGCCGTCCTCGTGCTCCTTTTTATTCTCCGAGTACGGATCGGAAGGCGGAAAACAAAACCTGTTCAACGGGAGGATTAACCATGCGCGAAATTCGAAATCTGAAGGGGGAAGTTGTCAAAACCGTGCCGGACGGCGGCGAAGGTCGTTTTCGCCTTTCCGTATCGACTTGGTTTCTGATTCTCGGGCTTGTTCTGATCAACGCCGGCCTTTTCGTGAAGGTCGATTTTGTGCTGTCGGCGTTCAAAATCTTCGATATCCGCCTGTGGCCTTGGGAGGTTTTCGTTTTGGTTCCTCTCCTGGCGGCGTTTCTCTATCAGTGCGCGCGGATCTATAAAAACTGGGAATATTACGACGAAACCGAGGAACGTCACGCGAAACATTTCATCGGGTTCGGCATAACGGTTTTCGTGATTCTCCTGTTCGTTTTCATTCTCCTGATGTCCGGACGCTTTTCCCTCTTTTTCCGGCCGGTCACGAACATGTTTTCACGCGGTACGTTTTCCATGGCGGCGCTATGGCGTTCGGCGCTCGTTATCGCGGCGCTGGTTCCGCTCATCCATTTCGGAAAGGAATGGATCTGCGGGTTTTGGGACGAATGAAAGGGTAAGCGCGTGAACAAGTCCTTTATGTACGCTCTGTTTTTTTGCGCCGCTCTTTGCGTCCCGGCGTCTGGCGTCTTCGGCGCCGGGGGGAGCGTTTCCGTCGAAAAGGAAGGGCGTCCCCTTACGGACGCCGAGTTGGCCGAAGCGCGCTCCGCTCCGTCGGTCGAACGGGGGCCGCACGACGGTTTTCTGGCGAACCCGCTCGTGATCGAAGCGTCGAGCGCGGCGGTCTACCGCGAGGGGGACGCCGCGCCCTATCCGTTCCGGCTCTTTCTTCCGAAATCGATTCGGCCGAAGAAGAAATACCCGCTTATCCTCTGGCTCCACGGCGCGGGCGAAAGTCAGAGCGACAACGAGAGCCAGCTGGCGCATATGCAGCCTTCGATCGATCTTCTGGCGGGACCGAATCGGCCCGATTTCTTTTTAGTCGCGGTTCAATGTCCGAAAGAGACCGGGTCGTGGGGGAGACCCGATCCCCGCGCGCCCGGCGGCGAGACGCCTTTGGAGATGCTCGATAAGATTACCGACGCGCTGACGAGGGAGTTTCCGATCGATACCCATCGGATCAGTCTCCTGGGGATCTGTTCCGGCGCGATGGCGGGATTCGATCTGATCGAAAAGTTCCCGCGCCGTTTTTCCGCGTTTGCCGCCTGTTCGCCGAGTCAGCCGGGGCCGAACGTCGACGCCTACCGGCGGCTTCCGATCTGGATGTTCAACAACCGCGACGACCTGGACGTCTGGAGCGACAACGCGCCGCTGGCGAAGGCGGTGAACCGTTCCGGCGGCGACCTGTATCTGACGATACACACGTCGGGCGGTCACGACACGTGGACCGGCGCCCAGCGGGACGACCATGTTCTGGAATGGCTCTTGAAGCAGCGCCGGCGGCGGCCGACGTTCCCGCGCTTTGTTTCCGCGGAATCGCATTCGGCCGCGAAAACCTTTTTCCTGTTTTGGCTGCCGATCGCCGTCTTTCTTTTTTGCGCGGTTCGATTCCGCCGAATCAAAAATCAAGAAAGGAATTCGCCATGAAACTCAAAGGCACCCTCCGTTTTTCGGGTTTTTCGCTGATCGAACTGCTGGTCACCATCAGCATCATCTCGGTCATGCTCGGGCTTCTCGTCGTCGCGGTCCAGTCGGCCCGCGAGGCGGCGCGCCGTTCGAAGTGCACCAACAATTTGAAACAGGTCGCCCTGGCGGTTCAGATGTATCATAACACGCACAACGGGCTTCCCGCGCTCTGCACGACCTACAAAAGGTACAACGCGGTTCGTAAGACCGATACCGGAACGGAAATCGGAACGTGCGGCGCGCAGATTTTTCTGCTCCCGTACTTGGAACAGGAACAAGTTTACGCGGGTTTTGAGGCGTTCGCCTCGTCGAAACCTCTTGAAAACGCCGAACCGACCCACATCAACGAACCGTTTCCGCCGAGTTATCCGAACGTCTACGTCGAGGGGGATCACCCGCGTCATTGGGCTTCCGGAGTCGTCATCCCCGCGTTCGCGTGTCCTTCCGACGGAGAGTCCGGCGTGATCGAGTCGCCGGAACGCGAATACTCGAATATGGTCAACGTCGGATATCCGTTCGACTTTTCGGACTGGAAATTCAGCCGCCGCAACATCATGTTCAATATGGGGGACGCGCCCCTTTATAACTGCGATATCGACACCCCGGCGACCAAACGGGGCGCGTTCACTCCGCACAGCTGGAAATCGTTCTCCCACGTCACCGACGGTTTGAGCAACACTCTCTGTCTGGCGGAATCGATCACCGGCGCTCCGACCGATTACGCCGCGAGTTACAACAAGACGTATCCGGAAATCAGCAACGCGCAGCGCGACGTCGCCGCCGCGCCCGACGGACGGGATCCGGGGAATATGCGCGTCTGGCCCTCGGTCTGTATGCTTTCGGTAAACAAGGTCGATCCGCTGAAACTTGACAAGGTCGAGGCGTGGGGCGAACGGGGAACCTATTGGTTTGTCGGCCGCCCGCTTTCCAACGGATTCTCGACAAATCTTCCGCCGAACAGTCTGGCTTGTTCCTTCGGCTATTCCGCTTTCGGGCCGGTGATGGGCGGCGTTTCGAGCTTTCATCCCGGCGGCGCGAACGCCGCGATGATGGACGGTTCGGTTCGCTTTATACACGACGACATCGACACCGGCGACGTTTTTGTTCCCCGCGATCGCCTGCTCGATACGAACCAGGCGGTCGAAGGGAAGAGCTCCTACGGCGTTTGGGGCGGGCTCGGCTCGATTAACGGCGGGGAGAGCGTTT
>CADBQY010000177.1 GCA_902796885.1 uncultured Planctomycetota bacterium | reverse complement strand
GCCGTTCCCCAGCCCGATCGTCGCGCCGACGTCGGCGGCCATGATCCGCTTGACCTCGGCGAACTGCGCCGACGGGTGTTTCGGGTCGCTCGTCTTCGGCTCGTAGCCTGGAGGCGCGAAGACGCCGCCGTCCGGAATCTCGAACGCCTGGCCACCCTCGTAACCGCTCAGCTGCTGGTTGTCGCTCGCCGCGGCGAGAATGTCTGGGTTGTCGGTCGTGAAGATGATGGCCAGTTTCGCCGCGTTGGTCATTGCCGTCAGCTCCGCCTTGATCAGCTGCCGCATCTGCGCGATTTTCGGCAACCCCGACTGAAACGGCGGGATCCCCCGGAGCTGTTCCGGAAGGATCGGCGTGAACAGGTGGATCATGTCGGCGGCGGGAACCTCCTCGTATTCGTAGAGGTTTTTCACCGGATTGACGAACTCTTCCCGGACGTAATACGCCGTCGGCTCGCCGCTCCCGTCGTCGGCGCTGTACCGGATCCCGTCGAATACCGCCGGGTCGGTCGTGAACTCGTACGGATTCCCGATCCGTTCCGGCCGGATCAGCTCGTAGCGGAACCCCTCCTCGATCGAAGACGGGAACCGGCGAAGGAAAACTTCGCCGTGGAAGATCAGTTCGCGCGGAATCAGCCGGATCAATTTCCAGAGCCGGGTCTGCCGCGCGTAATACTCCCATTCGCTTTCCAGGTGCTGGCATTTCCGCTCCTGGTCCTCCGACGACGGCGCGCCGAACGGCAGGGACGGGCCGAGGATTTTGAGCGTCGCGCCGACGCCGACCGTCAGCGCCGCCGCCTTGACGCACGCGCCGAAAAGCGTCGTGTCGTTCAGATACTCGTATTCGCAGAGGTTCTGCGCGAGCTGGCGCGTGGCGCGGTCGAACCGGACCGAAGTCGGTCCGCCGGTCGCGTTGGCGTAGTAGTTCCACTGCTTGTGCGCGGCAAGCGAGGTCGAGTCGAGCTGCGCCCGCGCCGTTCTGGCCGCGGGTTTCGCCTCTTTCCCTTTAAAAACTCGACTGAATATGCTCATTTGTGCATCGGGCTCCACTTGTCGGCGCGGAACATTGTGTTGAACGGATTGAACTTCCGCGCCGCTTCCAGCTCCAGTTCCGCCTTCTTGTCGGCGGCCGAACGCATCGTCACCGACACTCCGTTCGAGCTGACGCTCTGCACGTCTTTCGGATCGAGCTGCTCGGCGAAGTTCCGCGCGGCGCCGGCGCTGTTATTGTTCTCGTTTTCAGCCATCGCTTATTCCGTGTTGTTTCGTTTCCAGGTAACGCGGAGCCGCTTGTTCTGCGACACGTTCGCGGCGTGTTCCAGCCCGACGTAACTTGCCAGCGCCCAGCATCCGGCATCGGTATCGAGGAATTCATTGTCCGAGACTCGCGGCCGCTTCATCCGCCAGCGCTGGTAGCGGAGGTTCGACTTCCACCCCTCAATCCACTCTTCCGCGCACTGATGCTCCGCGAACATGCGCAGATAGTCAGGCTCGGACCAGTCGAACAGGGTGAGCGCCCCCGGCCGGTCGGCGTCGGTCATCCACGCCTGGTCTCGCCGGCTCTTGTACGTGTTCGAGTCATACAGGAGCGAGGCGTAGATGTTGGCGAACTGCCGCATTAGCGGCTGCGACCGCGTCGGATTCTCGATCCAGTCGCAGACCGCCGCGTCTTTCCGGCCGCGCCGCCATTCCCCCGGCTTCAGGTCGTAGTAGCGCATCAGCCGCGACTGCGCCTCGTCGCCGTAACAGGGAATCGCCAGTCCGGCATACCGGCCGCTGTCGAACCGGTGGAACTCGTCGATCGCCTTCCAGAGGGCGAACTCCATTTCCCCGTCCGAACAGTCTACACCGCAAATCGCGAGCGTCGAAAACGTTTTTCTGAATTTTCCGGGAAAGTGCGCGTGCTGCTCGAAAACCCCTTGTTTTAAAGGGTCAAACGGCTCTCCGTCCGCATCGAAATAAGTTTGCTCGAAAATATGGCGCAAACAATCTTTCACAGCGGCGCCCAATTTGTCGAATTTGTCCCCCTCCGAATAGGCGTCCTGCAGATCGACCCGGAACGACCGTTTTTTCGTCACCGGATAGTTCTGTTCCGGCCAGATTCCGAAATCGACGACGTGCGCGAACTCGTAGTTCGCGCCGAACGCCGTCACCTCGTAGTTGAGGTAATGCTCCCCGCAGTCAACGAAGGCGGTCATCAGTTCCGTGTTGGCGGGGACGTGGCAGCGCCGCAGCGGCCGCGACTCGCCGGCGGGAACAAGCTGCTTGCGCTGCACGACAATCGGGGTGAGCGTGCCGCCGGTCTCCTCTTTCGCCCGCTGCGCGTCGTTTTGAAGCTCGCACCAGAACGCCGTTTCCGACCGGCACCAAAAATTCAGCGCGTAGTGGATCGTGTTGACGTCCCCCTCCTCGTAGATCGCGGGATTATCCGCCTCGATGCCGAATTCGATTTCCGTCCGGTGCGCGTT
>CADBQY010000176.1 GCA_902796885.1 uncultured Planctomycetota bacterium | reverse complement strand
GCGGCTCGCGCGCCCGCCAGCGAGCGGGCGCCGTCGGCTAGGTTCAGAACCTCAACGGGAGTTATCGCCCGCCGCGGCTCGCGGACGGAACAACGTCCTGGGTTGCTCGCGCGCCCGCCAACGAGCGGGCGCCGTCGGCTAGGTTCAGAATCTCAACGGGAGTTATCGCCCGCCGCGGCTCGCGGACGCCCGCCAACGAGCGGACGCCGTCGGCCCGGTTCAGAACCTCGACGGGAACAATCGCCTACCCAGGCTCCGGGCTAGCGGAGGATACGTCGGTTGATCGGGATCGGGATCGTCTTTTCGCCGGAAAGGAAGGGGCCGGTGACCGACGCGGGCTGTGTGTGCAGCTCTTCGGGGGGGCCGGAGGCGACGATCTCGCCTCCCAGGCGTCCGGCTTTCGGCCCGAAATCGAAGACGTTGTCGGCCGACTCGATGATCTGTTTGTCATGCTCGACCATCAGAACCGTGTTGCCCAGGTCGCGGAGTTTGCGGATCGCGCCGATCAGCCGGCCGTTGTCGCGCGGATGAAGCCCGATCGTCGGCTCGTCCAAGACGTAAAGCACGCCGGTCAGTCCGCTGCCGATCTGCGCCGCCAGGCGGATCCGCTGCGACTCGCCGCCCGACAGGGTCGCCGCCGGTCGCGCCAGGGTCAGGTAGCCGAGCCCGACGTCGATGAGGAATTCGAGCCGTTTGCGTATCTCGCCGACGATTTCGCCGGCGATTTTCTTTTCGCGGTCCGAGAGTTTTTCCTTTTTGAAAAACGCCAGAAGGTCGTCGAGCGGCTTGCGGCCGATCCGGTCGATCGTCATGTCGCGGAACCGCACCGCCGCGGCGTCTTCGCGCAGACGGCTTCCCATGCAGACGGAACATTCGACCTCCTGCATTTGGAACGAGAAACGGCTGCGGAGCGAGGGGACCAGGCGGGCGGCCTCGTCGACGGCGGGATAGAGCCCCTTGTATTGAAACCGGAACAGAACCGGGGCCGACGACTTTCGGCCGGCCGGCTTCGCGGCGGGATTCATGTCGTCGGCGGTCAGCGCGAGCCAGCGGTCGCCCGTTCCGTGGAACAGGAGACGGCGATGGCGCGCGTCGAGCTGTTCGAACGGCTGGTCGGCGGGAATCCCGGTCTGGCGGCAGAACGCGGTCATGAGCGCGGCGGCGTACGGGGAATCGGCGGGCCACAGGTCGAGCGCCCCTTCGCGCAGGGTCCGTTTCGGTTCTTTCACCACGAGATTCTGACTCGTTCCGATTTCGGTGCCGAGTCCTTCGCAGTGGGGGCACCAGCCGAGCGGACTGTTGAACGAGAAGTTGTGCGCCGACAGGCGTTCGAAACTCCGGCCGCATTCGGGACAGCAGAGGTGCTGGCTGAGGGTCACTTCGCCGTCGTCGTCTTCGTCGTCGTTTTCGCCGGGAACGCGCACCAGACGGAGTTCTCCCTTTCCGAGCGCGAGCGCCGACTCGATACTTCCGGCCAGACGGCCGCGAACGCGCTTATATCGGGCTCCGGACGCGTCGCGCGCTTCGAGCGCCGCCGCGTCGTCGTGCGACAGGACGATCCGGTCGGCGATCACCTCGATCTGATGGCGGCGCCGCCGGTCGATTTCGGGGATTTCGTCGAGCCGATACACAAAGCCGTCGATCCGTACGCGGAGGAACCCCTGTTTTCGGAGACGTTCCCAGAGTTTGGGGTAATCGGTCACGTCGGGGGCGACGGGCGCGGCGATCAGGGTCGGCCGTTCGTCGAGCAGGGCGAGAACCTTGTCGATGATCTCGTCGGTCGACTGCGTGCCGACCGGCACGTCGCAGTCGGGGCAGTAGGGAACGCCGAGCCGCGCGAAGAGAACGCGCAGATAATCGTGGATTTCGGTGATCGTCCCGACGGTCGAGCGGGGGGAATGGACCCCCGTCTTCTGCTGGATGGCGATGGCGGGCGAAATGCCGACCACCTGATCGACGTCCGGTTTGGGCATCTGGCCCAGGAACTGCCGCGCGTAGCTCGACAGGGATTCGACGAACCGGCGCTGTCCCTCGGCGTAGACGGTGTCCATCGCCAGCGACGTCTTGCCGCTGCCGCTCATTCCGGAACAGACGCTGATCCGCTCGCGCGGAATGTCGAGCGAGATATTCTGCAGGTTGTGTTCGCGCGCGCCGCGGACGAGGATCGCCGATCGGGCCGCCTCGCTCAGCGCGTCGAGTTTTTCGGCGGCTTTGTTCTTGCCCCGTTTCGGTTTCGCCTTTTTATACGCGGCGCGGTCTTTGGCCAGATGTTCGCGCAGACAGCGGCCGGTCAGCGAGTCGGGGTTGGCCATGACCTCTTCGGGAGTGCCGACGGCGACGACGCGGCCCCCCGCTTCGCCCCCTTCCGGCCCGAGATCGATGATCCAGTCGGCGGTTTTGATCACGTCCAGGTTGTGTTCCACCACCAGAACCGTGTTTCCCTGGTCGACGAAACTCCGCAGGACGTTCAGGAGCATTCGGATATCGGCGAAATGAAGCCCCGTGGTCGGTTCGTCGAGTAGGTAGAGCGTCTTGCCGGTCGGCTTTTTCACCAGTTCGCGCGCCAGTTTGATCCGCTGCGCCTCGCCGCCGGAAAGGGTCGGCGACGGCTGGCCGAGTTTCATGTAGCCGAGTCCGACGTCGCGCAGGGTCTTGAGCTTGTGTGCGATCTTCGGGAAGTTTTCGAACAGGACGAGCGCCTCGTCGACGTCCATCTCGAGGATGTCGTTGATCGTACACCCCTTGAACGTG
>CADBQY010000175.1 GCA_902796885.1 uncultured Planctomycetota bacterium | reverse complement strand
ACGTTGTTGTCGAGGGTCCGAATCCCTTCGCCCGCTCTTTTTTTTGAGGCAGTCTTACCGGTTGCCCGGTTGTGACTTCGCCGGGCGTGGTCGTTTCAAAATCGGGGTTTACCCCGGTTTTCCCCTGAGTGAGTTACAGCTTCAATTTTGGTGAACCTGAAGTGATTGCCTTTGGGCTCCCTCTGAATCCGGTTCAGTAAAAAGCCGTTTTCGCCAAAACGGCTTTTTTTCTCAGCCGGAGAATTTGGGATTTTCACTTCAGGTTTTTTTGTTTACCTCTGGCCCCTGTCAAACCGGAATGAACTCACATGGCTGAATCCGAAAACATCCAAGCCGACCTCCCCGAAACCGACGCCGTCAAGCTCGACATGCAGGCTGACATCAAAGAGATCAGCTCCTGCCAGCGTCACGTCAAAGTCACCGTCGCGGCCGAAGAAGTCGCCAAGTACTATAAACGGGAAGTCGACGACTTCTGCGACAAGGCGATCGTCCCCGGCTTCCGCGTCGGAAAGGCTCCGCGCAAAGTCATCGAAAAGAAATTCAAAAACGAGATCAAAGACCGCGTCAAACAGGGTCTTCTCCTCGACTCCCTCGCGCAGGTCAACGATTCCGAAGAGATCGTTCCGATCAGCGAGCCCGACCTCGACGTCCGTTCGGTCGTCGTTCCCGACGAAGGGCCGTTCGTCTATGAGTACGATATCGAAGTTCGTCCGGTCTTCGACGTTCCGAACTGGAAAGGTCTGAAGATCAACCGCCCGACCCGCGAATTCAGCGACGCCGATATCGACAACGCCATCGAAATTCTGCGGAACAACAACGGCGTCCTCGTCGACACCGACGAACCGGCGAAGAACGGCGACTACATCGTCACCAAGCTGACCTTCACCCACGAAGGGAAGACGATCTCCTCGGCCGAAAGCGAAACGATCCGGATCCGTCCGACCCTTTCGTTCCACGACGGCGCCATCGAAGGTTTCGATAAGCTGATGGCGGGCGTTCGCGCGGGCGACGTCCGTACGACCAAGGTCAAGCTGACCGAAAACACCCCCAACAAAGATCTCCGCGGCAAAGAGATCGACGCCGAGTTCGAAGTGAGCGCCGTGAAGGTTCTCGAACTGCCCGAAGTCAACGAAGACTTCATTGAAGAGATCGGCGGATTCCAGACGATGGGCGATTTCCGCGACGCCGTCCTCGACGTGCTGAAGCGTCAGCTCGACCACGAACAGCGTCAGCAGGCGCGCACTCAGATCGCCGACGCGCTCACCGCGGGCGCCAACTGGGAACTCCCGCCGGCGCTTCTCGAACGCCAGTCGCGGCGCGAGCTCCAGCGCGCGATCCTCGAACTCCGCCGCAGCGGATTCTCGGAAGGGCAGATCGCCTCGCAGATCAACTACCTGCGTCAGAACAGCCAGGCGCAGACGGCCAAAGCCCTGAAAGAACACTTCATTCTCGAAAAGATCGCCGATACCGAAAACATCACCGACGAGCAGATCGATTACGACACCGAGATCGCCCTGATCGCGGCGCAGTCGAACCAGACTCCGCGCCGGGTTCGCGCCCAGCTTGAAAAGTCGGGCGAAATGGACATTCTCCGGAACCAGATCATCGAACGGAAAGTGATCGACCTGATCCTTGCCGAAGCGAAATTCAAAGACGTTCCTTACGAGATGAAGTCCGAAAAGGAAGAGGCTCTGAACCGCGCCGCCGGGAGCGACGAAGTCGAAAGCGACATTCCCGAAGTGAGCGAAGAGGAAGCCAAAGACGCCGCGCGCGAAGCGGCCAACGAACCCCAGATGAAGAAGGACTGACCTTCCTTTCGTCGACCATCAAACGGCGGAAAGCGCTCTCGGGCGCTTTCCGCTTTTTTCTCGGTTTTTCGCGTCTCCTTCGACGCGCCGCCCCGAAATTCCTCTTGCCGAAAACGGGGAAAAAGGTAAAAATAAGACGTGGTTCTTTTTCGAATCTCCGGCCCTTTCGCCAAGCCCCGCTTGCGGGCCGATTTCGTGTACCCCGCGCAACAGACAACGCCGATCAGGCACAGCGATTTAACAAGTTAAGGATATAATGACAGCATTCCCTTCCCATTTGTACGGCGCGCCGCAAAACGCGTACGGCGACTACCAGCGTCAGCGGAACATGACCGTCGGCGACCTTCTTCTTGACAACCGGATCATCTTCCTCCAGGGGGAAATCAATAACGGTTCGGCCAACGAGCTGATTATGAAGCTCCTCTACCTGCAGAGCGACAACCGCCGCAAGGACATCCACTTCTATATCAATTCTCCCGGCGGCTCGGTCTCGGCGATGCTGGCCATCTACGACACGATGCGGATCCTTTCCTGCCCGGTCAACACCTACTGCGTCGGTCTGGCGGCAAGCGGCGGCGCGGTCCTTCTGGCCGGGGGAACCAAAGGAAAGCGGTTCGCCCTCCCCCATTCGAAAATCATGATCCATCAGCCGTGGGGCGGCGTGAGCGGCCAGGTCTCGGATATTGAAATCCAGGCCCAGCAGATTCTGCAAGACCGCGACACGCTCAATCAGGTTCTCGCCGAACATACCGGCAAATCGGTCGAACAGATCGCCAAAGACACCGACCGCGACTACTACCTGACCGCTCAGGAAGCCAAAGAGTACGGTCTGGTCGACGAAATCCTCACGTCGCAGAAACCGAAGACCGAAGAAGAGTAACCCGGCCCCCCTTCCGCCGCGCCCCTTCCCGGCGCGTTTCCTTTGCCAAACAACAACAAAAAGGTTTTTTCGATATGTACGTCCCCTATGTGATTGAAAAGAACGGCCGTGACGAACGGGCGATGGATATTTACAGCCGCCTGCTCAAAGACCGGATCATCTTCCTGGGCTCGCAGGTCAACGACGAGTCGGCGAACGCGATCGTCGCGCAGCTCCTCTTCCTCAATTCCGAAGACCCGTCGGCCGACGTTCACCTCTACATCAATTCCCCCGGCGGCTCGGTCACCGCGGGTCTGGCCATTTACGACACGATGCAGTATATCGCCTGCGACGTGGCGACCTACTGTATCGGCCAATGCGCCTCGATGGGCGCGGTCCTTCTGACCGCCGGCGCCGCCGGAAAGCGGTTCGCCCTGCCGAACTCGCGGATCATGATCCATCAGCCGCTGGCCGGGATGGAAGGGACCGCCGAAGAGATTCTGATTCACGCGCGCGAGTTCAAGAAGATCAAAGAGAAGATGAACGGCATTCTGCTGAAGCATACCGGCAAACCGCTCGATCAGATCGAACGCGACACCGACCGCGACCGTTTCATGTCGGCCGAAGAGGCGCGCGACTACGGTCTGATCGACCGGGTCATCGAAAAGGCCCCCGCGCCGAAACAATAATTCCGAACCGCCGCGCGCCCGGTTTCGGGCGCGCCTTTCCGAACGACCCCTTGGAGTACGAAGATCAACCCGGCGCGTCACGAAGACGCGCAAAACGCGGAGTTTCAGGGATGACAAAACCGATCTTTCTGACTTGTACGGCTTTCTTCTGTCTCGCTTTCGCGGTCGGCTGCGGCCCGACGCGCAAAGAATACGCGATCAACGAGGCGCTTCTGATCGACCAGACGCGAATGCTCGAAGACCAGCTCTACCGGGCGCATTTTGAGATCCAGCATCTGCAGGACGAAAACGCCGCTCTCCGCCGCCGGCTGGGTGAACCCGAAAAGACCGAAACCGGCCCCGTGCCGTTCGATCAAAAGAGCGCGGCGCCCGCCCCCGAGCAGAACCCGGCGCTCTTTCCGACCGGTCAGGCCCAGCGTCCCGAAGACCCGACGCCGGTGATCGACGGGAGCCGCTACCAGCCCTCGACCCAATACCCGTCGCAATCGGCCGCGCGATACCGCGTCGCCCAGCGCGGAGCGGCGCGCCAAACGGCGCCGCGGCAGGGGGCGGCACCCTATTACCCCCCGCAAGGCGGACGGGTTCGCTGATTTTTCTTTGATACGACGGAAAGCAAAACCGCCCGGTCTGAAAGCCGGGCGTTTTTTTCACAGTACCAGTTTTGAATGAAACAAGGTATAATCTCTATGAAAGGTTTTTTCTGGGGATTTTTATGAGCACCAGATATCATTCAAAATATTGGGCAAATCTTCTGACTCTCCGTGGAACAAGCGGCGAAATTGGCACGCTAACACGATCGATGTCAAATTTGCGTGTCGATCTAAATCCACATCAAGTAGATGCTGCGCTTTTTGCGTTGCGCAATCCGTTTGCGAACGGTGCAATTCTGGCTGATGAAGTCGGACTTGGAAAGACAATCGAAGCAGGTATTGTTATTTCCCAGCGATGGGCGGAACGCCGACGAAAAATTTTAATTATCGTTCCGGCAATGCTTAGGAACCAGTGGCAACAAGAACTCCACGAAAAGTTCTTTATCCACGCAAAAGTTCTCGATACCAAAGTTTTCAACGAGCAAAAACGGCAGGGGAATGATAATCCGTTTTCAGATACCGATCGTGTTGTAATCTGTTCTTATAATTTTGCATCGGCTAAAAATTTTGAAATCAGCTTGGTCGATTGGGATTTAGTTGTGGTCGACGAAGCGCACCGACTGCGCAATCTTTATAAAACGATGTCTCGAAGGCGTCGTTCGGCCCGCCGAACCATGGCACAGAACATAATTGAGGGAATTACTGATGCTCCGAAATTACTCCTGACAGCAACCCCGCTACAAAACTCGCTTCTCGAACTCTACAGTCTTGTTAATGTTGTAGATGAATATACATTCGGTGATCTAACTT
>CADBQY010000174.1 GCA_902796885.1 uncultured Planctomycetota bacterium | reverse complement strand
TCTTCAAGCTCCGAATCCTCGTCCTCCTCTTCGAACTCGTCTTCGGGCTCTTCGTCGACCGGTTCGGCGCCGGTCAGTCCGTGCGCCTCGCCTTGGGGTTCGAGTTCCGAGTCGGCGACCATCCATGAGTCCTCGGGATACTCTTCGTCATCTTCGAGTGTCGAGGGCTCGGCGGTCTGAGGGGGGAGGGGGGGCGCCTCCACCGTCAGGTTCAGGCCGGCGGCGTCGTCGGCGGGAACGACCGTCTCGCGCTCGGCCGGCGTACGCGCCACGGCGACCGAGACGGGCGAAATCACCCGCGGCGCGCCGTATTCCTCTTCGGCGGGAATCGGTTTCGGGTCGAACTCGTCGTCCGGCTCGTCGGGCATTCCGCGCATCGACGGCGGGAGGATGACCCGGAACTGTTTCACCTTTTCGGTCTTGTCGGGCAAGACGAAGACCGGCCGGTCGAGTTTCAGGAACGTCTTGCAGATATGCTGATGGCACGTGAACAGGAAGATCTGCCGGCCCGATTCGGCGAACTCGCGCAACACCTCGGCGGCGGCCGCGGCGCGGTGGTTGTCGAAGTTGACCAGCACGTCGTCGAGGATCAGCGGGAGGTTGACCCCGTGTTTCTCAAACGAAGTGGCCAGCGCCAGACGGATCGCGATAAAGAGCTGTTCACGCGTCCCGCGCGAAAGCGACCCGATGTCGAGCGTCTGTCCGTCGCTGGTGTCGACGTAAAGCGTGTCTTCGCCCAGCGGCGTCCAGATCTTCACGTAAAGCCCGTCGGTCAGACGGCTCAAAAGACGCGACGCCTCTTTGAGCGTTTCGGGCTGGCGCTCCTTCTCGTAGGCGCGGCGTATGTCTTCCATCATCTTGCAGGCGACCGCGCGGCTCTGCCAGATCCGCGACATCTCGTCGATCCGGCGCGCGACCGCCGCGCTTTCGAACCGATGCGACACAAAGTCGCGCTGCGCGGCCAGGTTCGTCAGCTGTTCGCCCAGCCGGCCGATCTGGAGCGTCTTTTCTTTTTTGTCGCCCGTCAGCTTTTCGATCCGTTCGCCGAGCGCCTGGGTCAGGGCGGGAAGGTTCGGCCGGACTTTCTCGTCGTCGAGCACGTCGCCGATTTCGGCCTCCTCGCAAAATCCGCCGATCACGTCGGCGATCTGTCCTTCGACCGCCGTCAGACGTCCGAGAAGCTCCTGATGCGCGCGGTAGCGTTCGGCGAGTTCTTTGAGATGGTCGACCGATTTCGAGTCGAAGAGGGAAAGGTAGTCCCCCAGATCGCCGTTCATCTGGTGGATCCGGCCGAGGATTTTCGTCCGGTCCCTGCGGAACCCGGCGAGCTTCTTGAGAAGTCCGCCCCGTTCGGCGCGGGTCAGACGGACGGTTTCCAGACGGTCGGCCAGCAGGTTGATCCGTTCCTGCGCGGTCATCTCCGGCTGCGCGGCGGTTCCCGTCTCGTTCATCAGAAGGTCGAGCCGATCGGTGATCCCTTTCTTTTCGCGCAGATGGAGGTTCAGAAGAGCGTTCTTCTCGTCGAGACGGCGGCGGAGCGATTCGGCGAAGTCGACCCGCTGAATCAGCCCTTTGATGTGCGAAGGTTTCAGCGTCGGCGAAAGACCCGCCCCCTTGAGCCAGGCGATCCAGCGGTGGTGCGCCGCGCCGACCCTCTTGCGCGCGATCTCAAGACGCTTGTCGAGAAGGCTCTGCCGATTGACCGCCTCTTTGTAGCGGACCGCCAAAGGCCGGAGCCGGTCGAACGCGGCCAGGTCGGCTTCGGCTTTCTGAAGACGGTTTTCGATCGACTGGCCGGGCGCGGGATACCGCTGGTCGATGACCGCGGCTTCGCCCTTGACCTGATCGATTCGTTTCATTACGGCGGCCAGCTGGCGCTGGTTCTCTTCGAGTTTGGCGTAGTTCCGCCGTTCGATCGTCGTCTTGTAGAACAGAACGCCGACCGCCACGATGATCCCCAGGATTCCGATCGACGGGTCGAACGGGCCTTTCCCGAGAAGGGCGAAGACGGCCAGAAGCCCGCCCAGAGCGACGCCGATCCCGATGGCGATCGTGATCGGGTAGGGGAGCGACTGGTTCGCGACCAGAAAACCGTTCTGCCGGGTCAGTTCGCGCTTGATCTTGTCGAGGTCGTCCAGACGTTTGGCGATCTCCTGACGGCGGCGAAGCTGACTGACCAGAACGCCCGTCTCGGCGACCGCCTCGTCGAGGTCTTTCTGGCCGCGGTTCGAAAGTTCCCGTTCGAGTTCCGCGCCCATGTTTTTGATCTGTTCGGCGGTTTCGGCGCCCTGCTGACGCGTCTTGGCGAACCGCTTGCGGGCGGCGAACACCGCGCGCGCGGGAACGCGGAAGTCGTCCACTTCGCGCGCCTGCGGCACCGGCGGCAGCGGCGCGGCCCCGTCGGCGGCGTCGGCCGCGACCTCTTCGCCCGGCAGACCCGTTTCCGGGTCGGTGATCGACCGCAGAAGCGTCGGCGTCAGGAGGGTCTTGCCGCTGCGCGCGCTGCGAAGACGCTGCTCTTCCAGATCGAGCTCTTTGCGGACGGCGGCGATTTCGCCCCTGACCGCGCCGATCTTCCCGTCGATCGCTTCCAGGTGCGGGATCTCGCCGACGAGCATTTCGATCAGCGGGGCGCTGTGCCATATCTCTCTGCTATACGGCGTGTTTTTGAGCGTTTTGCGCGTCTCTTTGTATTGCGCGGCCAGGTCGGACAGCGAACGGCGCACGCCTTCGATCGCCGCCGCGCGGCCGTCGGCCTCGGCGACCGCGCTCGGCAGGACTTCGAGAACCGTGCCGTACTCGGCCAGCTCGATCCGCAGGGCGGCGCGCTGGTCCCAGTAGGGGGCGGCGCGTTTGGCGATTTCGTAAATCCGCTGCTGCCGCGTGTGCGCGGCGAGCTTCTCTTCGAGCTGGCGGACGACCTCTTCGGCTTCGAGCATCTCGCCGCGCAGTTCGGCGTATTCGCGCAGGTTCGTCGACGACGAAAGGGCCTTGGCGTTCAGTTCGTCGCGCCGGGCCAGCAGGGCGTCGAGGATCGCCGGTTTTCCCTTGATGTCGAAGATCTCGTTCCGCTCTTCGACGATCTGGTGCAGGACCTGAATGAGCGAGACGCGGTCGACCCCGACGCTCAGACGATAGAGCATCTGCGCGGCGTCGGTCTCGTTGAGGCTGCCGAGCTTTTGAAGCTCGTCCAGGCCGATGGCGAAGACGTTGTTAAAGGTCGACTCGTCGACGTTGTTGACGATCGACTGGACGAAGTGGTCGCTCAGCCGCTGACCGTCGTCGCCCGAAATGATGAGCGACTCGGCGATCCCCGTGCCGGGAATCGGGAAGAAACGCCCGCTCCAGGCGGCCAGGCCGCCCGAGACGATGAATCCGGCTTTCTGTTCGAGCGTGCTGGCGCCGTAAAGCGCCGAGGCGCTCTTGCGCACGTAGCGCCGCTCGAGCCGGTGCGTGCCGTATTCGTCTTTGACCGTCAGCACGCCGCCGATCCAGCGGGTCTCGTCGGGCGCGTCGCCCTTCTTGCGCCGGTCGCCGGTCTCCTCGATTTCGGTGGGGGAGAGGCGGTTTTCGGCGAACGGCGATTCGATCCGTGGATTGAGCGCCATCTGAATGTAACGCGCCCGTTCGGGATTGGCGCAGCCGTACAGACCGCTGCGGATGAACTGCATCAGCGTGGTTTTGCCCGCCTCGTTCGGACCGTAGAAGACGTTGATCCCGCGGCGGATTTTCGGAAGGTAGAGGTTTTCCCAAACGCCGAAACGCTCGATTTCCAGGGAGGTGATACGCATTGATTAATTCTCCTTCCTCTCGTTGTAATCGAGAGCGCCGCGCCGTTCCTGCTCGATGCGCGGGTCTTTCAGTATCGCGGGCGCCGCCTGGCGGCGGACCTCTTCGGGCTGACCGGTGAGAAGCTCCGTGCCGAGCACGGCGGCCTCTTTCAGCGCCTCGCCCCGCAGATAGGCGATCCGCTTGAGCCATTCGCCGGTTCTTCGTTCTTTGAGATCGTTAAACGTTTTGCGGAACCCCTCCTGCTCGTCGATCGACAGGGAAAGGAGCCGGACGATTTCGGGGATTTCCGGCCGGAAATGCCTGTCTTCGGGGAGTTCGTCGGGAAGGGTGTTGTCGGGCTGGCCGTCGGCGGCGCGCGCCTCGTTCTTCGCCTTGATCTTTTCGACGAGAAGACGGTTCTCCAGATAGTCGCGGACCTCTTCCGGGAAGAAATCGGACAGGGCGATCGGCTGGTCGGGATTCTCGCGGTAGAAGTGGGTGATCCGCAGGAAATCGCCGAGAATCGTCTGCTGATCGTACAGCGACAGGTCGAGCGTTTCGGGAACGAGCGGTTCGATGTCGAGACTGTAAACGATCGGCTCGTCTTTCCCGAAATCGCTCCGCAGGTCGCGCAGGAGCGTCGGGACCAGGTTCCCGTAACGGAGTTCGCCGACTTGCTCGATCGGAAGTTCGACGAGCCAGTTCACGAAAAGGAGCGTGTCGTCGTCCATCGCCTTGCGGTGCGCGCGGAGCCGTAGCCGCATCTCGGCCAGAAGGTCGTCCTCTTTTAAGGCGTCGCCGCGCAGGGTGATCCGTTCGCCGGCCCAGGCGATCGGCGTGGTGCGGATCGCGCGGATCACCGTCCGGCCGAACTCGTTGACCTCGACCAGCGAGCAGCCGCAGTCGTCGCGGTCGGACGGCGCGCGCGCCAGCGTGACCCCCGGATAGTGGATCACCGCCGGCGTCTGCGACAGGGTTTCGCGCACGGGACTTCCGCCGAGCGCCCAGTACTGCATTCCGGCGGCTTTGAGCGACTCGATCGCCGGTTTTCCGTAAAAGACGCCGATCGAATAGAGCCCTTCCGGGTCGGCCAGATAGCTGGAGGGATTGACGATCGTCTGCCCTTTCCCGAGACTCGTACCCAAAATCCGCGCGTGCGGGACACCCTCTTTGCGGTAGATGACCTCTTCGATTTCGTCGACCGGGAACCGATGGACGTTGTCGGGCAGGGGGAAGACGTCGGGCCAGTTGGCCGGGTCGTCGTCGACGCCGCAAGCCCAGAAAACCTGGATCCCTTCGAGCCGGAGCTTTTCAAACTGGTCGAGGAGGAAAAGCGGCCCCCACGCCCCCGTCTTCAGTGGGTCGAGAACCCCGCCGACCAAAAGGACGAAATCGACCCGTTCGGCCAGCGCCTCTTTAAAAAGGCGTTCGGCGGCCTCTTGCGGCGCGTTGAGGACTTTCTCCCGAAGATGCTCGGGCAGATGCGACAGCCCGGTGACCGGGAGGTCCAGATGCAGATCAGCCGCATGAATAAATCGAAAAGGATGGTTGGTCATACGATAATCTTCCCTTGGCAAATGACGCCGCCAAGCCCGGTTCCCGTCCGGGGAATCGCGGCGTTTGCGCTACTTCGGCTCCTTGAATCTTTTGACGTGAACATAGAAGGGGTACGAGGGGAAAAACCGAAGGTCGGTTCAGATTCCGTACTCCTCCCCATCTATTTAACCAGAAGAATTATAATATAAAAGTGGTAAAAGAGGAAGGTTAGGTTTTATAAAACGGCCGAAATTAAATTTGGACCGAATTTGCGGTCCGCCTTTTGCGGATTATGACGGGAGGAAACGCCGTCGGCGGCCGACGCGGCCGACCGACTCAGCGGTCGATCGTCAGTTTTTCGCCGTCGGTCTTGGCGACGCAGACGGCGCAGCAGGTGTCGCCGTAGACGTTCACCACCGTCCGGAGCATATCCAAAAACCGGTCGACGATCAGAATGATCCCCAGTCCGTCCAGCGGCAGGCCGACCGCGCCCAGAATGACGGTGATCATCACCAGACTCGCCATCGGGATTCCGGCGGTGCCGATCGCCGAAAGGAGCGCGGTGAGGACGATCGTCGCCATCTGGACGAAGTTCATCTCCATCCCGTGCGCCTGCGCCAGAAAAAGAACCACGACGCATTCGTAGAGACTCGTGCCGTTCATATTGACCGTCGCCCCCAGCGGAACGATGAACGAGGCGGTCTCTTTCGAAACCCCTTCCTCCTTTTCGAGCAGTTCGAGCGAAACGGGGATCGTCGCGTTCGACGTGGCGGTCGAAAAGGCGGTGATCAGGGTCAGGAACATCTTGCGCAGATGCGCCGCCGGCCGAAGCCGGAACAGCACGAGAATGACCGACATCGTCACCAGCATATGGAAGCCGAGCCCCGAAATCACCGTGACGGTGTAGAGGCCGAGCGAGCCGCCCAGCCGGAGTAGCGCGCCCGGTCCCCCTTCGATCTCGCCGATCTGCGCGGCGATCAGACCGAAAACGCCCAGCGGCGCGAGTTTGATCACCAGCTCGGTAATCTTCATCAAAAGTTCCGACCCCGCGTCGAAGAATCGAATCAGAAGCTCGGCTCTTTCGCCCCGCATCCGCGCCAGAACCGCGCCGATGAGGATCGCCATAAAGACGATCGCGAGCATCTCCTGCCGCATGAACGCGCCCGCCGGATTGTCGGGGACAATCTCGATCAGAATCTGCGAAAGGGATTTCGGCGCGGCGTTCAGAACGGCGTCGGGCAGCTGGGCGGCGTCGCCCAGATCGACCCCGCGCCCCGGCTGCAAGAGGGTGACCATCGCGATGCCGGTCAGAATGGCCAGGATCGTCGTGCCGCCGTAGAAGAGGATCGCTTTCAGACCGAGCACGTTCAGACTCCGCGTCTTTCCCGCCCGGGCGATCGACGAGGCGATCAAAAAGAAGACGAGCGGAACGGCGACCATCTTCAAAAGGCGGAGAAAAATCACCCCCATCCAGGCGACGCAGCCGGTCCGGTCCGAAAGGAAGACGCCGTAGAGGATTCCGGCGACGACGGCGGCGACGATCTGCTGATAGAGGGGGAACGTCGGTTTGGGAAGTTTCATCGGTCAAACGCGAAAAAACGCGCCGCGGCGCGCAGGGGAAACTTTTTCGTCACAAGCCTATTATAATCGGCGGCGCGCGATTTGACAAATCGCGCGCCGCCTCGGATTCAAAAGCGCGAAGGCCGCCGCCGTCACTCGCCGCGGATCGGGCGGAAGACGGTCAGCCCCAGCGGGGGGACGAGAATCTCGATCGACGCGCTCCGCCCGTGCGCGGGAATCGCCTCGGCGCGGACGTCGCCGTTCCCGGTCCGGCTCCCGCCGTAATAGGGGGCGTCGCTGTTGAAGATCTCGCGGTAGAGGACCCGTTCGGGAACCCCGAACCGCCGGCATCGGGGAACCGGCGTCCAGTTGAGCGCGATCACCAGGTAGTCGGACGGATCGGCGGCGCGGCGGATATACGCGAACAGGGACTCGTCGGCGTTGTTGCAGTCGATCCACTCGAATCCGCGTCCGTCGAAATCGAGCTCGTGAAGCGCCTTCTCTTCGGTATAGAGGCGGTTCAGGTCGGCGACGCATTTTAAGAGTCCCGCATGGGTGTCCTCGTGTTCCATCAGGTCCCAGTCGAGACTCCGGTTGAAGTCCCACTCGTGCCATTGTCCGAAATCGCTCCCCATAAAGAGGAGCTTCTTCCCCGGATGGGTCCACATGTAGCCGTAAAGGAGGCGCGCGCCGGCGAACTTCTGCCAGAGGTCGCCCGGCGCGGAACTGATCACCGTCCCTTTGCCGTGCACGATCTCGTCGTGCGAAATCGGCAGGACGAAATTCTCGCTGAACGCGTAGCAGAGGCTGAACGTCAGCAGATTGTGGTGGTAGCGGCGGTAGACCGGGTCCTTCTTGAAATAGGCGAGCGTGTCGTTCATCCAGCCCATGTTCCATTTCATCGAAAAGCCGAGCCCTTCGGCGTAGACCGGCCGCGTGACGCCCCCCCAGGCGGTCGACTCTTCGGCGATCGTCATGATCCCCCGATACTGCGTGTGCGTCTGGAGGTTCATCTCTTTGAGGAAGTCGATCGCCTCCAAGTTTTCGCGCCCGCCGTATTTGTTCGGGAGCCACTCGTCGGCGGCGCGGCTGTAATCGAGATAGAGCATCGAGGCGACCGCGTCGACCCGCAATCCGTCGATGTGGTACTGGTCGAGCCAGAAGAGCGCGTTCGAGACCAGGTAGTTGCGCACTTCGTTCCGCCCGTAGTTGAAGATGAGCGTGCCCCAGTCTTTATGCTCGCCGAGCCGGGGATCGGCGTGCTCGTAGAGCGCCGTCCCGTCGAACAGGCGCAGACCGTGGTCGTCTTTCGGGAAATGCGCGGGGACCCAGTCGAGGATCACGCCGATCCCGTTTTGATGGCACCGGTCGATCAGGTAGCGGAAATCGTCGGGGATTCCGTAACGGCTGGTGAACGCGTAGTAACCGATCACCTGGTATCCCCAGCTCGCCGTCAAGGGATGTTCGGCCAGCGGCAGGAGCTCGATGTGCGTGTAGCCGTTCTCCTTGACGTAGTTGATCAGCGGCTCGGCGAGTTCGCGGCAGGTGAGGAACCGGCCGGGCTCGGACGGGTCGCGCCGCCAGCTCCCCAGATGAACCTCGTAGATCGAGACCGGCTTGTGAAGCCAGAACGTGTCGTCGGCGGCGCGCTTTTCCATCCAGTCGGCGTCCTGCCAATCATACGCGCTCTCGCCCTCGACGATCGACGCGGTGCGCGGCGGGATCTCGGCGCGCCGGCCGAACGGGTCGGCCTTGTCGACCGTACCGAGCCGGCTTTCGACGCGGTATTTATAGACTTCGCCCGGCCCGATCCCCGGGACGAACGTCTCCCAGAGTCCGGACGGATAATGTTTGCGCATCGGGTTCGCCGCGCCGTTCCAGCCGTTAAAGTTCCCGATCACCGAGACTCTGTCGGCGTTCGGCGCCCAGACGACGAAGTTCACCCCCGTCCGGCCGTCGACCTGGCGCGGGTGCGCCCCCAGTTTTTCGTAGCATTTCCAGAACTTTCCCTCCCCGAACAGATAGAAGTCGAGGTCCGACAGGATCGTCGAGAAGGTTTCGTTTTCGGACGGCGCCGGGGACGCCGGCTCGTCTCGGGAAGGGTCCTTTTTGAAGATCGCCATAAAGCCGTTTTCCGTTTTGATCCATTGTTCCGCGGGGAAGCCGTCGAAAGGGCCGGCGCTCCCGCACGAAAAGAGAACGATACGAGCCTATTATAAACGGGGCGAAGCGAATCTCCAGGTTTAACGGTCAGTCAGAATAAAAAAGAAAAGAGAAGAAGTCCGATTGTAACGATTATGCCGGGCCGCGGGGCCCGGCGGGGCTCGCGGACGCGGTCTTGAGGAGATTTGTCCCGGCGGTTAAAATGAGCGCGCCGGTTCGTCGGAGGCGAACGGCTTTGGGAATTCACGAAACATATGATCGAGACGGCGGAAAATGACGCGTCAAACGAAGCGGAAGACGTCCTCCGATACGGCGGAGCGTTTGCGTTCTTATCATCTCGAACGTTACGTCGAAGACGTGGAATCCGTCGGACTGGAGAAAACGTGGGACGACATATGCCGGTTCGCGGCGGATCGGAAGGATTCGGTTCCGGAATTTCTGAACCCGAAGAACTACGGGGAGCTGTATGAGATCGGCCTGGCGATTCGGGACAAGTCGTTAAAAAAGAAGAGCGGCCAGTACTACACGCCCGACGACGCGGCCGCGGTGATGTGCAAGTGGCTTGAAAGGTGCGAAGGGTCGGCCGTCTGCGACGTCGCGTGCGGCACGGGAAAACTTATTTTAACCTATCTTGATCTCATCGGGTTCGATAACGCGAGGCAACTTATCGCCTCGGGCAGCCTTTATCTCTACGATTCCGATCGCGTCGCGCTGAAAATCTGCAGAACGATTATCGCTCTGAAATACGGCCCGGATATCGCCGATTCCGTCAACGTCGTTTGCCGCGATTTTTTGGACAGGTCGGTCCGGCTCCCCGAAAATAGCAAGGTGATATCGAATCCTCCTTACGCGCGAATCGACGCGCCGCGGAGCGGCTGGGCTCGTTCGGACGTGCTTTTGGATACCCGAGAGCTCTATTCGGCGTTCATGGAAAAAATATTCGATCAGGCCGCGGCGTCGGTGGTCATCTCTCCGTTTAGTTTTATTTCCGGCTCGAAGTTCTATTCTTTACGGAAGAAAATGTGCGAACGGGGCAACGGCTTCATCGTGGCGTTCGACAACGTTCCCGGAACCATCTTCTGCGGAAGGAAACATGGTATTTTCAATTCAAATACCGCCAATTCGGTGAGAGCTGCCATTACCGTTCTGCGCCGCTCCCCGAACAAGTTCGGGTTCAGGGTCTCGCCGCTGATCCGTTTCAAGAACGAGGAGCGAAAAGAGGTTCTCCAATGCTCCGTTCTGGAAAAAAGCCTTCCCGACGCATTGCAGGTTGTCGGCGACCGCAATCGTATGTTCGCGAAAGTCGGCGGAAAACATCAGAAGATCTTCGAGGCCTGGACGAAAAAATCCCTTTTCACCGTGAGGGATTTCATTTCCGACCGCGAAACCGATTATTTGATCGACATGCCGAACACGTGCCGGTATTATACGACCGCGTCCTGCAGAAAATTAAAAAGGACGGGCTCGATCGCCGTTTATGCGGCCGACGAGACCAAACGCGCCTTTCTGTACTGTATGATCAACTCGAGTTTCGCGTATTGGTGGTGGCGGATTTACGACGGCGGGATCACGTACCCGAAAAGTCTCTTCTATGACATGCCGCTGCCGTTTAATCTGCTCGACGACCGCGACAAGGACTACTTTGTGATGACGGCGAAAAGGCTCATGGACGAGGAAGACCGCTTTATCGTCACTAAATTAAACGCCGGCCGGCTGCAGGAGAACATCAAGTTCCCGGAAATATATAGAAACGAAATCAACGGGAAGATCTTGTCCGTATTGGGACTCGGCGAGGATGGCGAACGATTCGGCGACCTCCACGCGAACAGCTTCGCGCGGAGGGGAAAATAGGCGTTCCCGGTTCCGGCGGTTACGAGCGGGGTTGGGCGGCGGCGTTTTGCGGATTGATCAGAACCGGCGCGTTCTGGAACCGCCACGCCATCTCCTGCAGAATGTAGTCTTCCATCTCGGTGTTGCGCCCGGTCGGAATCCACCCTTCGTGACGCGGGACTTCGCCGGGCGGGTATTCGAGCGCCGACATGTCGTCGAAAAAGAGAAGGTTGCTTCCGCTCGACCCGGCGTTCATCGGCTGCGCCATATCTTCCAATTCGTTATAGACCGCGACGTGAATCGAATACCCCCCCTGTTCCGGCACGACGCGGACGACCGCGCTGCGGCGGATCGTCTGGAAGGTCGCTTCGGTCCGCTGCTGGCACGTGACCGAGTTCTTTTTCCACGGCTCAAACAGCCCGGCGGCGATGACCGGATCGGTATCGATCCGCCCTTCGGTCTGCGTCGTGCGGACCGAGCCGTCGTCCGCCTGGTATTTGTAGGTTTGGATCGGGTATTCGTGCGGGATCGGGAAATAGTTGTCGACGACGTCGACGATCGATTCCCAAAGGTAGTCGGGATCTTCGGTCTGCACGAAAAGGGGGTTGAGCTTTTCGCCCGCCGTAACGGTCACCTTCGGGATGTCGGCGGTATACGAGCCGACGCGGCCGCTCTCGTTTAAAGAGCAGCAGCCGGCGCAGAACGCCGCAAACCCAAGAATGAAATAAAGCGCGCGCAAAGGACTCTCCCGTGAGTGGTTCGCTAAAATAAGGCGCCGAAACCGTACGCCTTGCGCGGCAATCATCGTCTTTTTCCCGAAATCGGGCAAGAGGTAAAATCGGCCGCGGCTTTGGTGAGCCGATCTCCTTTTGACGGTTCGTTCGCCGCCGTCCGCCGGCATTCTTGACCTTCTTGTCGGAAAATGCTATATAATGGTTCAAAGGGAGATCGTTCCGATGTCAGAAAAACCGACCGTTCAGCGCCAGTACCGCGACAGGCTCTTCAAATTCATTTTCGGGAATCCCGAAAACAAAGAATGGACGCTGAGTCTTTATAACGCGATCAACGGCTCGAACCACACCGACCCGAACGAAATTCAGCTCAAGACGATCGAAGATATCCTCTATATGGGGATGAAGAACGACGTTTCGTTCCTCATCAACGACGTCTTCAGCTTCTACGAACACCAGTCGACGATCAATCTGAACCTGCCTCTGCGATTTTTCCTCTACGCGGGAAAGGCATATCAGAGATACGTCGAAGAAAACAACACCTTTCTTTACAGTATCAAGCGGCAGAAGATCCCGACCCCGAAATGCGTCTGTTTCTATAACGGAGCGGCCGAGACGGACGACCGAACGGTTCTTCGTCTTTCCGACGCGTTCGGGAACAACATCGAGCCCGACATCGACGTCAGGGTGACGATGATCAACATCAACTACGGCCATAACCGCGAGTTGCTCGACGCCTGCAAGCCGCTGAAAGAGTACGCGTGGATCGGCGACACGGTTCGCGCCGTCCGGAAATCGAACCCGAAAGACGAAAATTCACTCGAAAACGCGATCGACACCGCCTTAAAGGAAATGCCCGACGATTTTGTCATCAAGCGTTTCCTTCTGGCCAATCAAGCGGAGGTAAAAGCGATGTTTCTGACCGAATACGACGAAGAGAAGACGCTGCAGCTTTTAGCCAAAGAGTACAAAGAGGAAGGCCGAGCGGAAGGCCGTGCGGAAGGTATTTTGGAAACTCTGGCGCGCCTCGTTGACCGCGGAATCATCACTCCGGAACAGGCTGCCCGGGAAGCCGGACTCGCCGTTCCCGAATTCGAGGCGAAGGTTAAAGGGGTCGAAGGAAAAACCGGTGAATCGCGTCTTTCTGACGACAACCGGGAAACCTGAAATCGAACGTTTCCGCAATAACGCCCCCTGAAGTTCGCCGCCGCGTCGGATGGCAAACTTCGGGGGCGTTTTGTTTACGATTGCGGGCTGCTTCCCGTACCGGACGGCACTCAGAACAGGTCCGGATCGATCTCAAATTTCGTCGAGTCAAATTCTGCGAATACGATGTCGGCGGCTAACGGCCTGGGACAGAACGCCGCAAGCCCACGGATGGAATAAAGCGCGCGCAAAGGATTCTCCCGTGAGCGGTTCGCTAGAATAAGGCGCAAAAACCGCACGCCTTGCGGGGCAATCGCCGTCTTTTTCCCGAAATTGGGCAAGATGTAAAATCGGCCGCGGGACGGAGGAGCCGATGAAGGGCGGTCGTTCGACTTGGCGGCTTGCGCCCCGCTTTAGGCGGCAACCCGAACGTTCATACGCTAGTGATGAGATTGACAAAAAAGACAATCACTACGAGTAAGACGAGTACGATGAAAACGAGACATCCGTGCAACGAGTCCTTATCGGTAATTGCTCCGGACGTTAGATTTGCGAAACTACGCAACTTTTTGATTTCGCGCTGACAAACCAATCTCCGTTTATTCGCGTCTTTCCAGTCGGGGATTCTTTGAAACAATAGATTGGCTTTTTCGTACTCCGCCAATTTACCCGAGATATTTCCTTCCATGGTCGATTTCGCAAGAGCGTATATTTCATCCTTACGGTATATTTCCGCGTGAGCGAGACACTCTTCCGCAAGAGAATCGGCATTCTCGAAACCGGGAATCTTTCTGAAGGACTTGGCCGCCGATTCATAGGCACTACTTGTTTTCGCAACATTCATGGCCTCGACGGTGCTTCTGTAAAATTCCTCGATATTCCTTTCGTTGATACCGGCGACATAGCTTTTCATTTCCCCTCTTCCGAAACGGAGAATCTTCCGGTAGTTGTTGTTCTTGGCGAAAGGCTCTTTGTACTCGGCGAGATCCTCAGGCCGGCAAATATTTAATTCCGCCAACAGTTTGCCGAGATAGGCCCGCGCGTTTTTGGGATCTCGGTCGAGTACCTTCTCGCAATATTTATGGGCGTTTTCCCAGTCTCCGTCCTCCAAGAATATAAACGCGCGTTCCAGAAGCGGCTTGGCGCCGGGGGCGGCGTCGTCGGCCCCGGCGGGTTCCCGGACGTCCCGTTTCGGCTCGTTCCGTTCGCCGGGCCGCACGATCTTCTCAATCCCGCGAATAAGATCCTGCAGAAAACCGATCTTCGATATGTCCTGCGCTTGAAGACGAGCGAATTCTTCAGGCAGATCGTAGGCTTCCATGTTCTTGTACGCCGGAATGAGAACCTTATCGCCGCCGCTCTGTTTCGCAAGCATAAGAAATCGGCTCCACTCGTTTTTTACCCAAACGGCGTTGAAATATTCCGGTCTGGTTCCGATCACGACCATCACTTTCGCCGAATTGAGCGCAGCAAAGATATAAGGCTCATAGGCGGTGCCGAGCTTGTCTTCAAGCGTGATGCGCGAGAAAAAGACTTTGAACCCCTCCTGTGTCAGCTGATGGTATAAGTCGTTGGCAAGAGCCGAGTCCGGCGTTCTTCTGCCGCTGGCGTCGGTCTCCTTGTAACAGATGAAAACGTCGAAAGGGTCTTCCTTCTGCGAGATTGCCAGAATCTCCTTCTGGATTTCGTCTATTCGGTTCGCTTCCTCCTTGTAGATTTCGCGCTGATAATCGTCGGCGTACTGGTAAGCCGACCGGTAATCGTCGTCGTCAAAAATCGACGTGAACTGGGTACGGTTGACCGTCGGTACGCGTTTGCGCGTCGCCGGGTCTTCGACGTATTCGACGCCGTAACGGCACAAGACGAGGGACCAGTAGGCC
>CADBQY010000173.1 GCA_902796885.1 uncultured Planctomycetota bacterium | reverse complement strand
CGAAACGCAGGTTGACAGGCAATCCGATTTGACCGTCTGGATCCGACCCGCGATTCTGCTGATCGCCGGTTTCTTGATTCTTTACGGAATTTGGAAGAAGTGGAAAGCCGCCAGACAATCGGTTTCGGCGTGATCGGGAGTCCGCCGATTTCACGGATAACAGCAGGATCCCTCAACTTCCCGATGTGCCGTATGGTACAAATACTGTAAACCGGAGAATTGTGAGCAAGAGACCAACGGCAGTATCCTTTACGAGAGATCGTCCGGCGTCCCAAGCTGTAAAAAGTATTCTTGGCAATAAGATCAATCGATTTAACAAATCGTCAGTCACGGCAAACGAACGAGGATCCCTAAAATGAAGCAGTTTAAAAGAAGAAGATTCATTGCGGCGCTGTTCTTTTTAGTGCAGATAATTGCCGCTCCGATTTTTGTTCGCTGCGCGGAGGAAGACGTTGCGCTGCTTCAAACATTAAAGCAAGGGGTTGATCAGCAGCTCCGAGACGTTGAGTTTAAATGTACGTACACGTACACGGAACACGTCGTTGAGACATTGGAGGAGGCCGAGCGATTCGATACGGCGAACGGCCGTCTTGTGGTCCACGCGACGGGAACGCTCGCAAAGAATAAGAAGATGACTTATGAGAGCCTTGTTGTGGACAAGCTCGAAACGCGAGTTCCTGAATACTATATGGACCACGTGACGGTAACCAATCAGGAGCTCCGCGCTTGTTATCGAAAACAGAGTTTGCAGCATCCTTACAGAACCCTTTTTGTACTTTCGCGCCAGGAAGAGAACAAAGACCTTCCGATACTCAACCTTCAGGAAGGTCGGTTTTTTTGTCCCTTGACGGTCGGAGGAACCCGCGGCAGACCGAATTTTTTAGATTACGTCCTCTTGATGCTGGACAAGTACGCGGACACGACCGATGTTTCTCTTTTGGAACAGGATGGAAATACGGTTGTACAGGTTCACCACACCAGCGCGGCTCAGGCCGTTCATTCGGTTACAGACGAAACGTTTACCGTTTCCAATTCGTTCCCGTATCCCGTTCTTTTAGAGAGTACATATAGTGATATGTTGCATTATGTTAAATTCGATACGGACGCAACGTGCACATCGCAATTAAAGACATCCGATTTTGTTCGTCTTAACGACGGATGCGTTCTTCCTAAGAAGGTACAAAAGTATTCGACGATATTCTTCGATGATTTTCGTAAAGAGGATGTGGGTAAATGGGTGGTGTCGTGTTGGGAGAGCCGCGATTTAGGCGAGCATAAGCCGAAGAAATCCGACTTTTACATCCACCTTGACCGTGATTCCGATATTGGGGGACTGGCTTTAAATCTTAACTACAAACTCGAAGAGAACCTTCCGGAATACTTCGACATCAACAAATACGGCGTTCGCGATCTGCAGAACAGTTCTCCAATCGAGACACAGCTGAACAAGATTTCCGAGTATGCCGTCTGGATCCGACCCGCGATTCTGCTGATCGCCGGTTTCTTGATTCTTTACGGGATTTGGAAGAAGTGGAAAGCCGCCAGACAATCGGTTTCGGCGTGATCGGGAGTCCGCTGGTTTCGCGGGCGATTGATTTCGGCATTTACCAAAGGGTTATTCCGTCGGAAGGTATGAGAGGGTTCGAATATGTTGACTCGGCTTAAAACGGGTTCGTTTCCGCTGTGGATCGGCGCCGCCGCCACGGTCGCGGTGATCGTCTCCTTTTTTCTGCCCCGCGAAAAAGAATACGAATTCGGCGATTTTCCCGAAAGCGGCGTCTATACGCATCATCTCGGAACGCGCTGGTTTGACCCGAACCATATCGAGCCGATTACCGACGTGTTTACGGTTGTCAATCCGTTGGACGAGACGATTTCGCTGAGTATTGGCGCGAAATCGTGTTCCTGCGTAGCCGCCGACTTTACGGATACGGAACTTTTGCCGCACGAAACGGCGGCCGTGAAGCTGACGATTACGCCTTCGCCCGACAGTTATAACCGTCACGAGGATATCACGCTGAAAACCGGGAACGAGAAGTTACCCGTGATCTCCCTAACGACCTTCGCCGAAACGATCCCCTACTATTCAATATCCTTTTCGGACAACGCGATTTATGATCTGCGGGACGGAGAAGAACGAACGGTACCGTTTACGGCGGTCGTCTACGCTCCGGATAAAAAGGACGATTCAATCGCCGTTCTTTGCGACGACTATGCGGTTGTCAAAGAAAAGAACCGGACGATCCGAAAGTGTTCCGCGGAACTTTATGAGATCGTCGTGACCGGCGAAATCACCGTTCGGTGTGATCTCTCGAAAGTCAAGCCTCCGGTCGTGCATAATACGGTAAGCCTGGAATACGGCGGCGAAACGCGGTGCCGGAAAGACGTCGTCTGGTATCCGAAATCGTCCTGTTCTCTCTCGAAGGAGAGTCTTTTCTTCAATACCGCCGGTCTTGTTCCGCAGACGATTGAGATCGAGACGGATAAACCGTCGTCCGTTACCCGGATCGTGCCCAAAGACGATTTTTTGGAAGCGTCCGAGCCGGCCGCAGAAACCGGACGCGTCCATTCCCTTAGCGTTTCTCTTCTGCCGGAACATTTGTCGGCCGGTGATCGGAAAAACATCGACAGCGAAATTGCAATTTATCTTGATGAATCGAATAAACCGTCCGCGGTCATTCCGGTGATCGTTTACGTTCCGGAACGGGCGGAAAGCGAATGAGGGGAATCACATGAAAGAGATCAGAAATCTTAAAGGAGAGATCGTTCGGGTTGAGACTTCTTACGGAGATCGGTGGTGGCATTTTTCCTCCTCGACCTTGTCTCTGGCGTTCGGCGTGATTCTGCTGATCGTCGGCAGTCTCGTTTCGGCCGAATCTCTCGTCGCGGCGTTCCGCGCTTTTAACGTGCGCCTTTGGCCGTACGAACTCTTTATTCTGATTCCGGTGATCGCGGGTTACCTGTTCGCGTGCTGGCGGATCTGCCGAAACTGGTATGACTACGACGAAGACGAAAAGAAGCACGCCCTGAATTTTATCGGTTTCGGCACGGCGTTCGCGTTTATCGTTTCGTCTCTGCTGATTTTGTCGATGACCGGCCGCTTTTTCCTCTTTTTTCGGCCGCTGACCGATATGCTCACGCGCGGTGTTTTTTCGCTGGCCGCCGTCTGGCGCGCGGCGCTGGCGGTCGTTTTGTCCGTACCGCTCATCTATTTCGGGAAAGAGTGGGTTTGCGGATTTTGGGACGAGTGAAAGCGGTGTTCAATCAAATTGAAGTTAGGATTTTAATCCGTTCATCGTTACGGTAAAGGAACAGGTCTTACGATGAAAAAGATTTCCACACATCATTCCGGGTTTTCGCTGGTCGAACTCCTCGTCGTGATTTCGATCACCGCCATTTTGCTCGGTCTTCTCGTGACGGCGGTTCAGGCGGCGCGGGAAGCGGCGAGGCGGGCGAAATGCACCAACAACATGAAACAGGTCGCGCTGGCCGTTCACCTGTATCACGAGTCGCACGGCGGGCTCCCCGCGCTCTGCACGACGTATAAGCGGTACAACTATTTTGAAGCAACCGACACCCAAACGGAAATCGGAACGTGCGGCGCGCAGATTTTTCTGCTCCCCTATCTGGAACAGGGACAAGTTTACGAGGGTTTTGAAGCGTTCGCCTCGTCGGAACCGATTGACAGCGGCCGTCCCTCCCACATCATCGAACCGTATCCGCCGACTTATCCCAACGTCTATGTCGAGGGCCCCCATCCGCGTCATTGGGCGTCGGGCGTCGTTGTTCCCGCGTTTGTGTGTCCTTCGGACAGCGAGTCGGGCGTGATCGAATCGCCGGCTCGGGAGTACGACAATATGAACCGTTCCGGTTTTTATTTCGACTATTCGATCTGGAGCTTCAGCCGACGCAACATCATGTTTTGTATGGGGGACGCGCCCCTCTACAACTGCGATATCGACACGCCGGCGACCAAACGGGGCGCGTTTACGCCTCACAGCTGGAAATCGTTTGCTCATATTACCGACGGTTTGAGCAATACGCTCTGTCTGGCGGAATCGATCACCGGACGTCCGACCGATTTCGCGGCGGCTTATAACGGAACGTATCCGAAGATCAGCAACGCCCTTCGCGACGTCGCGGCCGTCGAAGTCGCCCGCGATCCCGTCGGTATGCGCGTCTGGCCCTCGCTTTGTATGGAATCGGTGAACCGGATTGACCCGCTGAAACTTGACAAAGTCGAGCCGTGGGGGGAACGGGGCGCCTACTGGTTTATCGGCAAACCTCTATCCAACGGGTTTTCCACGAATCTGCCGCCGAACAGCCTGACCTGTTCGTTCGGTATTTCGGCGTTCGGCCCGGTCCTCGGCGGCGTTTCGAGTTTTCATCCCGGCGGGGCGAACACCGCCATGATGGACGGTTCGGTCCGATTCATACGCGACGATATCGATACCGGCGACGTCTTTGTTCCGGAAGAACGTCTGCTCGAAACGAACCAGGCGGTCGAGGGGAAGAGCGCCTATGGCGCCTGGGGCGCGCTCGGTTCGATCAACGGCGGCGAGACGGTGTCGCTGTGAAGAGAGAAACGGAGTATCGTTCTCGCGGAGCGGAAAGATGAATCCAAAACCGGTTGACGAACGTTTAGACCCGACCGAGAGTTCAAAGTTAAGGTATGGGTCTTGGAAAACGGCGCTTCTTTTCGCCGTTTTTCTCCTGGCGGCGTGTTCCTATCTTAACTCGCGGAATTTGAGTTACGCCTGCTATTACCTAAATTGGCGTTACTGGCCGCGTTGGTATTCCGTCAACCTCTGGGCTCTTGCTTTCGGTACGGCTGTATATTATTTTGTTCGGGGGAAGAAATCCCGGTATTTCCTTTACGCGGGTGTTTTGCTGGCCATCTCTGTCGTCACGGTCCTCTATTCCGAATGGCTGCATCTTTTGATCGGCAAAGTGTCCGGCCCCCTCAGATCGTTCCATTATTCGGTCTTTCGTCCCTTCTTTTACACACCGTTGACCGAATTGTTTTATAACGGTACGATAAAATGAAAAACATTTTGACATTCAAGCGGTTGGTACTGCCCGCTGCGCTTCTGGCGTGCGTTCTTCAATTCACGGTTTTCGGCATTGAAGAAGAGGAAAGGGAACTCCTTCGGACGCTCAAACGGGGGGTTGACGACCAGATCGCCTCTGTTGAGTTCAAATGTTCATATACTTATTCCGAATATGT
>CADBQY010000172.1 GCA_902796885.1 uncultured Planctomycetota bacterium | reverse complement strand
GTTCTTCCGTTAGGGGGACAGAGTGTCGTTAATCGGCCGTCCAGGCTGTAATGAGAAAAGTCCTATCCTCATATACCCGCGATGGCGGGTATGCGGGATTATACCAAACATTCCGCGCCGTGTCAAACAAAAACGGGGTTTTGGCTAAAGAATTTCAGAAAAATTTTTCGATTCCTTGAATTATCCCTATTTCGATTTTTTCAAAAAAGGGGTAAAATGTGATCGATCCCTATTGGGGGTTCGCGGTCTCGTTGTTCACCAATCTGTCGGAGAAGGCATCATGGATCTTTACGCGCACATTGCGACGAATGTCCGTCGGCTGAGACAAAACTCGGAGTATTCGCTGTCGGCTCTTGCCGAGCGGTCAGGCATCTCCGTTTCCGGAATAAAAAAGATCGAAAGCGGCGCTCACCGGCCGACCGTCAAAACGCTCACGGCGCTGGCTCAAGCGTTTGGAGTCTCCGTTTTTGAGCTGACCTGCGAGCACGAATCGATTGACGCGGTCCGTTTCAGGGCGCGGAAACGGACCCTCAACAAGCGGGATCGACGGGTCATCATCGATGCCGTGGCCCGCTGGATTCATGATTACGCCTTTTTGGAAAAGATCACCGGAACCTCCGCGCGCCTCGACCGCGCTCCGTTTAAGGGGCTGCTGCGGTCACCCGAGAAACTCGCCGCCGGGTTCCGCGAAGTGTTCGAGATCGGCGGCGATCTTCCCGTCTGCGATCCGTGCGCGCTTCTCGAGCGGGCGGGGATCAAGATTCTTTTCTACAAAACGCGGACCGGTTTTTCGGGACTGTCCGTCAGCGACGGCGAGTGCGGCGACGCGGTCATCATCAACGACAGCAGCGAGATTTCGACGGAGCACAAAATTTTCACGACGTTTCATGAGGTCGGCCATCTTCTCATGCACCTGACCGGCTACAACGCCGAGGAGAGCGAAGAGAATCCGCAGGAAGAAGCGCAGGCCGACACCTTCGCGTCGTACCTGTTAATGCCGCGCGAAGCGTTCCGGGCGTTTTGGGGCGAAACCCGCGGGATTCCGTTTTTGGACCGCGTCTATAAAACGAAGCAGTATTTCCGCGTCAGTTACCGGACGGTTCTAAAGAGGCTGACCGACGAGAAGCTCGCGTCGAAAGACATCTGGATCACGTTCGCGCAGTTGTATAACAGGTCGACCGGAAAAGACCTGAAAGGGCACCATGAACCGGAATCCATCGAGCCCGAAAACCTGAGCCGATACGGGTTCTGGGAGGACCGGTTCGCCCGTCTTGTGTTCGATGCCGGCGTTCAGGAGAAGATTTCGATCAGCAAAGGCGCCGGTCTGCTGAAAATCCCCGTCACGGAGTTCCGCAACCGCATCAGCCGCTGCCGGGCGGGGAATCTATGACAGACACCGTTCGCATCATCATCGCCGACACCTGTGTTGTGAGCGACTTCTACAAGGCCGACCGCGGCTTTTTCGCCGAGCTTCGCTGTCCTCGCATAAGTGTCGGCATCATCACGCCAGTCATCGACGAGCTGACCGTGTCTTTCCCGGAATTTGCCGACAGACCGTTTCTCAGACGAATCGGTCTGAACCTTTTTGAGCCTGCCGAGGAGGACTTCGCGCATATCGGGTTTTCGTCCGCACTGTCGCCGTTCGACCTGCTGTGTTTACGAGCCGCCAAACGGCTCGGCTGCACACTTGCGACGAACGACGTGCCTTTGCGTACAGCCTGCGCCGAAAACGGCGTCCGGGTCCTCTGGGGTCTCGAAACGCTTCTTCTTCTCTGCCGCGAAGGCGCGATCGGCAAACAATACGCCGACACGATCGCGCGCTGCATTCGCCACGCGAATCCCGACTACATCACAGAAGAGATTCTCGATAAATTCCTCCGCCGGCTCGGCAGGCTCCCCTAGTCCCCGTTCTGCTCCGTCCCGCCGCTTTCCCCGCTACTTTCCCCGCTTTCCCCTTCGTCCCCGCTTATCTGTGGCGTGCCGTTGTCATACGGGTCGGGAGCCCACTGCTGCAGTCCCGCGCGGCCGGACCCTTTCGGGAACGACTCGTTCGGCCACGGTACCGAGATCGGCATCCCTTGGGTCTTGATCGACATCACGGCATGATAGAGCCACCAGACGCAGTTCGCCAGTGTCTCGGTTCGTGTCAGCGACTGGGCGGCTTTACTGCGCGCTTCGGAAATCCCGCGTTCGAGACCGACCGGCAGCCACGCGTAACCGTCACGCAAATAGACCGTGTCGCCGGCCTGAACTTCGTCGACCGCTTTGTTATATTCACTCGTTCCGAGTGTCACGCCGGAGTCGCGCCCCGTGATCGTTCCGTTTTCATCGATCGTTTTGACTAAATCTTTAACAAATTCGGGCACCATCGATTTCGGCCGGAGAATACAGAACCGGTCCCATCGCAGCTGACTGTTTGTCTCGGCTTCCTTCACGGCGGACGCGGCGAGCACGTCGAACGCGTAACTCGCGGAATCCGCCCTCGCGATACGTTCTCCGCGGCTGAAAAAATACGGATTTCTGTCCGGGCTCCAGAACGCTTCGGAAATCACGGCGTCGGCGCTGTTCGACCGGACGGTTCCGGCGAAGATTCCGGAGACGTAACACGGCACGATCTTGCCTGGCGCGGCGGTTTTGAGGAGCGTGACGGGTATATATCGTTGATACGGATGAGAGTATTCTCCGTCGCTGTATCGGTGGCGGTAAAATTCATATGCGGCGGTCCTTTGCAGGCAGAACCCGTCCCGCAGGAATCGCTTTCGCGCAACGTCGGCGTCGGCGTTTTCATCGCGCCATGTCGCGAGACAGGCGGTACCCGCTTCGATCGTAGCGTTTCCTGTGTTGAGGAACGACGCGGGGATCATCTTCGACTTCGGCGGCATGGCGCGTCCGTCCCCGACCTGCGGGTTACATGCGGCGATAACGCGGTTCATCGTTTCGGCGGAGATTGGGTCTCCGGGGCTCACCCTAAACACATTGTCAGCCATGGCATCCTTTCAGCTGTGAACGTTCACACTTTACGGCATCTCGATGGTGGTCATTCCCGGCCGGGTTCCTTCGATTTTCCCGAGCTGATCCCAGGCGGATTCGAGTTCTTTCCGTGCGCCTTCGCGGTCGAACTGCGTCTGGACGCCGTCGATCGAGATGAGGGTGACCGGATCGGTTCCGGCGAGGAACGTCTGCAGCTGCTCGATCCGCTGATAGAGCCATTCTTTCCGCTGTTCTTTCAATCTTTCGAATCGTTCGGACATGGTTTACTCCTTTCGTGTGTTTCAATCTCACGAGCCGGGAGGCTGAAATACTCACCGGCTCGATCGTTTCGCCCGGTTAGCGGCCAACGAGCCGCTCGGCCGCGGTTTATCCTTCGCCGGGCCGTACATCGCCCGCCGCGGCTCGCGGCTTTTTCACGCCCAGCGTGCTGGCGGCGGCCATACATCCGACGATGCAGTCGAACAGGTGGTTATCCTGGCCCGGCACCTGGGTCCATTCGTAGAGTTCGCGTTCGCCGGCCTTAACGAGCTGGACCTGTTCGGCGGCGCAATGTTCGGAGAACATCCGGTGCCGTTCAGGGGTCGTTCCCCAGAGGGTCAGACCCGACCGGTCCCCCGGCCCGAGCGAGAACGAGTTGTGGACTTCGGTCTTCCAGTAGTTGGTGTCGATGAACACGGTCTTGAACGACCGTCCTTTGGTGATCTTTTCGACCCAGTAATGCCCGATCCTGTCGCCCGGTTCGCGCTGATATTCGGAGATCGGTTTCGACGACGCGCGGATCCCTCGACCTTTCGACACGCCGAGGGCGGGCATTTTGAGGAGACGGATGGCGTTTTCGACTTCGGCGCGTTTGTATCCCGAGTCGATCAGGAGTCGGTTGATCGGCATGACGACCTTGTCGCTTGTCATGTAGTCTTCGGTCAGGAGTTCGGCGGCGAGTTCGCGGACCCCTTCCTGGATCGCGCCTTCCACGTCGTATCCGCGGTAGATCTGCCGGAGCGTTTCGTTGCCGGGCGCCGACTTGAAGAAGTAATTTCGACGCTGTTCCGGATAGGTGCCGTAATCGATGACGTATCCGGTCCGGTCATCGGCCCACGCGCAGATCACGTAGTACAGGATATCGTTGTGCACGTCGATGAACCCGGTCAGCGTGTGCGCGCCGTCCGGCACGATCCGGCGGTCGTATCCGTTCAGGTGCATCCGGATATCCTTCGGCGTGACGAGGACGGCGTCCTTCTTCTTGCCGCGCGGCTCGTTTTGCCGTTCCGAGTAGAACGCGTCGGCGTCGTCGACCAGGGCGTTCATGGCGCGGTGCAGACGCGAATATTCTTTCGCCGGGTCGTACCGCTGCGGCCAGTCGACGACGGCGCCCTCGTCCATTTCGGCGCGGTGGGCCAGGTAGAACTTGTTCCCGTCCTCCTCGCTTTTCGCGCGCGCCTGGGCGTAATCTTTGAGCCAGAGATCGAGGCGGGTCGGGAACTCTTCGACCATCTTGAACCGGAGTCCGTGCCAGGTCGGATAGATGTCGTTGTCGAGGAACCGGTCGGCCACGTCGCCCGGCTCCATGACGGTGCAGGTCATGATCTGGGCGAGCGTCTGCCCGTCTTCGACCAGGCCGGCGATCGTCCGGTTGATCTTCCGTTCGATCTTGGCGACGCGTTCGGCGTTGACGGCGTCCTCGTCTTTCTGCGGGTCGTCGATGATGCACAGGTCCGGCCGGAGCGTTTCGCCCTGATACGCGGCGCTCTTGCCGCGCATCGCGCCGGTGATCCCTTTGGTGCTGATCACGGATCCGGACGCGGGGCTTCCCGGCACGGTCGGATAGACGATTTCGGCTTCCCGCCACTTGACGGCGGTCGGTTTGCCGTAGAACAGCTGCCCGCGGGCCAGAAGCGCGGAGCCTTTGAGCCGCTGGATCGGATAGGCGATTTCGGGAAAATCCTCGGCGAACCGCGGCGCCTTGGCCATCTCCTTGATGTCGTTCATGAAGGCGACGGCTTCCTCTTTGGTGGCGCAGATGATCAGGACGAACCGCCGGTGCCCGTAGGCGACCGCCCATTGGGCGGCGATCTTGGCGAGCGTCGATTTTCCGCTGCCGCGCGGCATGGCGATCGCCTGTTTCCCGCCGTGCAGGATGATGTCTTCGAGCCGGGCGAGATATTTCAGGTGGTTCGGGCAGAAATCCCACGCCACCTTTTCGGGGAAATATTCGCGGGCGAACCGCGTCAGGTCGAGACGGCAGCGCGATTTCCGGCGCGGATCCTTCACGGGCGGCATCGGCGCGATGTCGCGGCCGGCCAACGACTTCTGCCGCGACCGGTCGGCCATCGCGCGCTTATGCGCTTCGTAATCCTTGTATTTCACCTGGGGCGAGCCGCCCCAGGGCGATTTAAGCCCGGCGATGGACGACGCCCGGCCGAGCCGCTCGTTGGCGGCTGACCCAGAGCCTGGGTTCGCAATAAAGCCCGGCGAAGGCTTCGCCCGGCCGAGCCGCTCGTTGGCGGCTGATGGCGGGAACCGATTGACCGTACGCGCTCGTTGGCGTTCCGCGTGATTTTCGTATTTCACCGTTTGAACCTCTCAACAGCGCTTTTTCGCACTTTCTTTTCGACCGGCGCGAGGAACGGCCGGGCGCGGACGTTCGGCGCGGACGTGACTTTCTCGAACTTCGGTTCGATTCGGAACCGCTGGCGCGACCCGACGGTGTAGGGGATCCGGGAATATCCCAGGAGCCGCCGTTTCGTCTTGGCGATCGACCCGCCTTGTTCGAGGACCTTAAACACGGCCTCGGACGACTTCCACTGCTTGATGAACACTTCGTAGTTCAGCGGCGCCTTCTGCACCATTCGGACGCGGCTGCGCATGAAGTAGTCCGGGTATCCCGACTGCGGATGCCCCTTCTTGCCGCGGTTGACGTTCCGCCAGGTGATCGGCGGCTGACCAGGCGCGGACGGCGTCTTAACGGGGGTGTCGTCGTGCGTTTTGAGCGCGCGGTTGATCCACGCGGCGTTCGTCTGTCCGCCGGCGCGTTTCTGCCGCCGGGTCGAAACCGCGCCGGTCAGGGTCGCGCCGCGCCGCACGTCGCGTTTGAGCTCGCGGACGAACTCGGTCATCGGCTTGACCTTTCGGCCGGTCCCGTCGTAGAGCCAGAGCGGCCGGCCCTGCCCCTTGGCGGGTTTTTTCGGCGAGCGGCGGACGAACTCGCCTTTGAGTTCGCGCTGCGCCTCCTGCGCGCCGGTTTTCGCCAGCCGGTCCATCTTCCGCCACCAGTGCAGCCGGACCGCCGCGGTATTGTCGAGTATAACAACCTTCTTCGCCACGATGCGCTAACTCCTTTCCGCTGTCTGCGGTTCTTTCGCCGGCGGGGGTTCGGGGTTTTTCCTCGAATACGCCGGCGGTTCGAGTCCCTGTTCGCGGATCACCAGCGAGACGCAGTCCCGGACGGTCTCCCATCCGTTCGTCTTGCCTCGCCGTCCGCGGGTCTGGGCGTGCGTGTCGAGCGCGTCCCGCGCCTTTCGCCGGATGTTGCGCAGACCTCCGCTTCCGAGCCACCCGTGAACCAGGCAGACGGCGGCGGCGTCGATCAGGTCGGCGCTGATACCGCGGAAGTAGAGCTGCTCCTTGGCCAGGTTCCGGGCGCGCGGCCAGCCCTCCCGGCCGCGCGCATCGGCGGCCAGTTCCGTGAACGACGGCAGTATACCACAATCCGGCGATGAGGTGGGTTCCGGCGGAGTTTTGCCGTCGGCCGCGGCCGATGCGACCGCCCGCAAGGGCCGGGAGCCTGAAATTGCCCGTGCGGCTTCGCACCCACAATCCGGCTCGGACGGGGTCGAACCGTCCGGAGTTTCATCGCGAAAACCTTCCGCGCTTGTTTGTTTGTTTGTTTGTTTATTACTATACTTTACTTTACTTTGTCGGCATTCTTGCTCGTTTTGGCGGCATTCTTGCGCGTTTTGTCGGCATTCTTGCGCGTTTTGGCGGCATTCTTGCAGTTTTTCTTCTTCGCGTCTTTTTTTGATCCGGTCGATGATTTTTCGGATGGCGCACGGCATGTCGTAGGAGTCAGGGGACCGTTTCGCGTCGTACCAGCGTTCGACGATTCCTTCGGAAGTGAGAATCTGATCTTCCTTGAACGCCTCGCGGTCGAAGAAGCCGATTTCGAGCATGTAGAGGAAAATCGATTTTATCTCTTCGGCTTTGCTGAGATCGCCGAGTCGTGACATCGCGAAAACGGCGGGCGTGTTGTCTGTATATTCGACGTAGCACCCTTTGCCGCCGTTGATCCAGGCAATCACCTCGTATAGGACAAGGTGCCCCAGGGTGCCGAATTTGATACGCACCTGAACGGACTTTTCCTTCAGCGCGAAATCGCATCCGATCTGCGAGTAATCCAGACCCGGCCGCTGTTTTCCTGCCATCTCACCGACTCCTTACTTTTCCAGCAGTTCCGTTTTCTTGGCGACAAACGCCCCGTTGATCGCCAGTTTCTGCGCTTCGGTCGCGTTGATTTTTCCGGCGGCTTTCCCGAACGCCTGGAGCTCGGCGAGGGTCTTCGCGCCCCGGATCTTCCCTAAGTGATACTCGAGCAGTTCTTCGCCCGCGTACGTCGGCGCGTCTTCGATCGTCTGATTCATCACCTCCACGGCGTCAGAGTAATTGACGCCCTCGTCCTCCGGTTCGATCACATCGGCTTCGACGGCCTCCCGGATCTCCGGAGCGACGGCGTCCGCCGGCGATTCGGCGTGTATCCGAACCGGCTTCGTGAAGTCGAACTCCCCTTCGGCGTCCCGCGCGATAGCGTCGTGCAGATCGACCGCGAGCGGCCAGCTCTTGCTGGCGCGTCTGATCACCGTCTTCTTGGCCATTTCGGAGTAGAATCCGGACCACGCGGTCGATCCTTTCGCGGCGCACTTCCGGACCTCGTCGACTTCGGCCTTCGACATGACCTCGACCAGCCTGCGCTTCGAGCCGTCCGGATTCGGAACGTCCGCCACGCAGTAGACGCCGACGAGCGTCGATTCGTCTCGCTGGGCGAAGATGTTCGGCTCGTGCTCAATCGCGTCCTCGTTGCCGCTGACCCAGCGGAACTTGTCGTCCTTATACACGCAGTTCGCGCGGGCGGTCACTCCGGCGCGCCGGGCCAGCTCGAGGATCCCCATCCAGGAAAGCTTGAACTGCACTTCCGGTTTGTAGGGGATGAAGTAGCCGAACTGCTTCGAGCTGGTCGGCTCGAGCCCCAGACCGAGACACTGTTTCAGCGCGTTGAAGAAGGAGACGACGCTGCATTCGGCCAGCGCGCGGCCGTTTTCTTTCGACAGGAGCTCGACACAGACGTTCGCCACCTTCTTCATGTTCAGGTCGCGGACCGACGAGACCTCGAGCAGCTCCTGCGCGTGCTCTTCCAGATACCCCGCCATCGTCTCCCCCGTGCGGCCGACCGTCAGCGCGCCATCATTCTTCTTCACTAATTCCTGAGTCATCTTTCTCCTCGTCTTCTTCTTTATTTTTGACAATACTCACATCGGATCCCGCGATCAGCCCGAGACGCGATCGCCCGAGATACCTGACGCGAACGAGTTCCGTCCCGCCCACGCTCATCACAATCTCTTCGTCCTTCCGTAGAGTCAGCACCAGCATCAGCTCACCTCTTGATACAGTACGCGCTCGCCGGCGCGGCGGATCCGGAGCAGACCGAGCGACTCGAGGAGCCGTTCGGCGTCCATCACGTCGTCGAGTCCGACCCGGTACCGGTGGATCACCTGAGCCCGGCTCGGCCGCGCGTCCAGGTCGCTTCCCCCGTAGATCATCGCGCAGATCGCCACCGCGGCGCGGAGCGCTTCGCGCGACCCGCTCACCTTGTTGTGCCGTTTATGCTTCCGCCGGCCGGACGCGTTCAGCGCCGCCTCCCGCGCCGCCGCGGGCGGTTCGGAGAACCCGAACCCGCGCTGAAACTCCCTCGTCGGAACCGGCTTCCCCTCTTCGACCGCGGTCATCGTATAATTGAGCCACCACTCGTCATAGGCGTCGGCGGAAAGGGTCAATTCGTCGTAATTCGTCACGGGTCTCATCCTCACCTCCTTAAATCGGGCATTTCAGCCCGCCGTTATCGTCTTTCGCTGTTTCCTCCGTCCGACCGCGCAGCAGCGCAAGCCACAGGATACAATAACCCGCTAAATCGCGAACGGTGTCCTCAACCGACTCGCCGACCTTATCCGGTTCGCCGGCCGACAGCGCGGCGATCCGCGCGACCTTATCGGACGCGCGAACGAGAACCGCCGCGCCGGGCGAGATCCCCGGCACCAGACAAGGCGCCGTCTCGGCGGTCCGTCCGTAATTCGCATGTTTAGCCAGCAGCAGCTCCTTAAGCCGATCGCATTCGGCAATAATCTGAGCGTCAGTCATTCCGTTTCTCCTTCCGTTTCTTCGGGGTGTTTGTCCGCCCCCGAGCCGGGGTTCGCAATAAAATCCAACGTTGTTTCGGCGGGGCCGAGCGCCTCGTTGGGCGCTGATTCGGGGTGTTTGTCCGCCCATTCACGCCGGTTTAGCAGGTCGGCCATTAAAAGCGCCTTGCGGATCTTGACAATTTTCGCGTGAAACACTTCGGGGTCGATCGGGCTTTTGTCGGTGTGTTTTTGCGCCATCGCGGTTGCGAGCACCGACACGTCGGCAAGGAGGGAAATGACGCTGAAGGTGTCTTGGTTGAGGGTGTCGGTCATTCGTCCGCCTCCTTCCCGTCCAAGCACACCGCCTCCCGGACCGACTGGTAGGGTTCGAGCTTCTTTTTGAGTTCTTCCAGTTTCTCCGCGTCGGCCAACGTGACGTACCGCCGCCGAATATTGATCAGCTCGATGAGAATATCGGTGATCAGCCAGATACTGCCGGTCGGCTTCGGGTTCATGACGCTCGAGATGCCTCTAAGCGCCTCGGCGATCGTCTCCATCGCGGCGGCGATCCGCTCGAGCGCTTTTGTGTCGTCATGGTCGCCGACTCGGCTTTCCCTTGGGTGGTTGTTTTCTTTCGGGTCGGTCATTTCGTTTCTCCTTCCACGCTCTCGCTGATCTTTTTGATCTCTTCGACGCGCCGACACGCGCTGATCAGAATCGCCACGTCTTCGGCCGCCGGGGGGACGTTGCATTGCATCGCGGCTTCGACCATGCCCTTCGCAACGGTCAGCGCTCTGTACACGTCCCTGACCGGCCCTTCCGGCCAGTATTTCCACGGCAAGATAACGTCGCTCCCTTTGATCCTGTACGCCGTGTTCTTCCCGGCGTTCAGACGGAGCCACTGACGTAACCCCTCGGCTCTCTTAACCAGCTTCGGCAACGATTCCTTCTTGGCCTCGCTCATTCGGTCCCTCCGGTTTCTCTTACGAGTTTCGATTTTAGTTCGGCGAGGTGATCGCGTTCGGTTCTGGTGACCGCGCGCTGAATCAGGTAGGTCAGGATCGCCATTAAAATTTGGATAACCAAGCCCCAGGGAAAACCGACCGGAGCGGCGACCGACGCAGGCTTGTCGTTTGCCCGGTCAGCGGCCAACGAGCCGCTCGCCCCCGCGAAGCTCCCCGTCGGGCTTAAATTGCCCTGGGGCGGCTCGCCCCTTTCGCCGAGCCGCTCTTTCAGCGCGTCGAGTTCGGTCTGCAGCTGCGCCGTTTTCTTTTCGAGGTTTTCGATCTGTCGATACATTTCTCACCTCACTCTCAGGGTCCAGAACGACCCGCTGCAGCCGACGCCGAGCGTGCGGCCGGTCCCCAGGATAATCGCCCGATGTCCGCTCGACCCGAGCCAGAGATTGACGACCGCCTCCGGAGACCGGACGCCCTGCGCGATGCACTCGCGCCCGCCGCCGTAGTAGGCGTGCGTCAGACCTCCGCCCGACGCCATCCACGCCGAATGCCGATCGCACCCGGAACAGAGGTTTTCGTCGAGTTCCAGCGCCGGCAACCCGAGCGCCTTGCGGTGCGTGTTCACGAGCTCGGCGACCCGGACACAAAACGGCTTGAACTCGACCAGCACCGGCGTTTCGTCGGCGGGTTCCGGCTCAGAGGGAGCCGCGGCGGCGTTATCCGTGCCACTGTTGGATTCTTCCGCCGCCGCGGGCTCTTCCGCCTTCTTCACAGCGCACCGCCCGCCCGAACAAGGCGACTGCCAATACCACACCCCGCCCCACGGCGACCACACGCCGACAGACGCGCACCGCCCGCCGGCACACTGAGCCGACGCGCTCGAACAACCGCCGCACATAATCGCCAGCGCGGCAATCCACCCGCACAAAAATAATTTTTTCATAATCTTTCCTTCGTTTTATCTCTGTGATACTTAAGAATCTCCGCTTCCGCCTGCTTAACCGCGTCGCGGAGCGCGTTAAACGTTCTTTCGTTCGTGATCGTCCGGTGATAATCCGTGATCGCGTCATCCAGCGCGCGCAGCGCGTCGAAAGTCGTCCACGTGCCCGCGCCCCCCGTCGCCAAACCGGACAGCGTCTGCCGCGTGGCGCACGCCACACGATACATCCGATCGACCTCGGCTTTACTCCTCTGCGCCGTCATTCGCTCTGCTCCTTTCCGTTCCACAATTTCTTGATCTCTGTAAGGCGACCGCTTCTTTTTCTTCGCCGTCATTCCCCGTCTCCCCCGTCGTATTCCAGCCCCGGCAACGGCGGCGTCGTTGCGGCGAGCCGCTCCCGCGCCATCTTAACCCAGCGCGCGTCCGTATCGCACCCGAGCCACCGCCGGCCGAGCTTCTTCGCGGCGACGCCGCTCGACCCGGACCCGCAAAACGGATCTACGATCAGACCCCCCGCCCGCGTGTGCAGCCGGATGAAAAGCTCGAACAGAGCGACCGGCTTCTGAGTCGGATGTTTCCGGGTTGGCGGCGACATCGGCCTGATGCCGTGATCGCCGGGCCGGATCACGTTTCACAGACTCCCCGATTCGTCGTACCACGGCATCTTCCCGCCCTTCGGTTTGGCAACCAGAACCACCTCGTAGCAGCGGCGGTAATGCCAGCCGAGACCTCCGCGCCCCTTGTCCCAGATCACCATCTGCACGAAG
>CADBQY010000171.1 GCA_902796885.1 uncultured Planctomycetota bacterium | reverse complement strand
TCTTAAAGTCCACGGACGAATTTGTTGGTCAGACGTCCGCCCCCGACGACAAGGCGATCACGCCGAAAGCCGTGGCGGCCTATGTCGCAAGGCAGATTCCGAGCGGGATCCTCACGTCGAACGACTATGACAATATCGCGTGGACGCTGTCGTGCAGCAGCGACGGGTATATTATCCAGGATTATCTCGGCGACGGCACGGCGCTGACCCTCGATCTCGACGCGGTGGCTCAGGGGCTCGGTCTGTCGAACTACCTGACCGCGTCGCAGCTCGCGGCGAAGAACTATCTCAATAACGAGGCGGTCGGCGTTCCGGCGTTCAGCCAGGGGAATCAGTACGCGCCGGGGAGTTTCGTCTACTACGGCGGGAAGATCTGGAAGGCGGTCTATAACGGGTCGTTCGTCGGGCCCGTGTCGGGGAACCCCGGCACCGCCGGCGCGGCGAACTACTGGCAGGCCGTCACGCTCGACGCCGTCAGCCGATACGAGACGACGATCATCGGCACCGGCTCGGCGGCGACGTTCAACGTCGCCCACGGGCTCGGCGTGCGAGACGTGGACGTGACCCTGATCGACAACGCGACCCATCAGCGCGTGTTCGCCGCCGTGACCTGCGTCGATACGGGTACCGTCCAGATCGGGTTCGGCGCCGCGCCGGAATCCGGGAAGGTGTATCGGGTCGTGGTCAGGAAGTAGGCGCGAGAGAACGCGGGGGGGCCGCAAGGCTCCCCCGACCCGGAGCCCGGGTTGGCAATATAAGCCCGACGATAGATAACCCTAGCCGAGCGGCTCGTTGGCCGCTGATACGATGGAAGCATTAGATAACATATCCTGCCCGATTGCGCCGGTTGCGGATTCGCACCTGGCCAATAAGGCTTATGTGGACGCGGCGGTCGCCAGCGGCGCCGGTACCGCGTCCGGTTCTGGAGATAATGTTGTGTCGATACCCGCTACTTCTTTGATTTCGTGCGGCTTGGCGCCGACCGAAGATTCGCACCTTGTCAACAAGGCGTATGTGGACGCCGCAGTTGCGGCGGCGGGGAGCGCAACGCCGATTGAAGAACCCGCCGCGCTTGGGCGGGTTGTTTACGTGACGACGCTTTCCGACGCGGCGACGCATACGGGGACGAGTCTGCGGGACGCGATTGAGGCGGTGACGAGCAACGGGTCCGTGGTGATTAAGTTCTCCGTCTCCGGGACGATCAAGCTTGAACAGGGTGAGATCGTCATTCCGGTCGGGAACATCGCGATCGATGGCGAAAACAAGGTCACGATCAGCGGGAACAATGCGTCCCGAGTGTTCGCATTGTCAAACGCCAACACGGTGTTGCGTCTGTGCCGGTTGACGATTACCGGAGGGAACGGGGCCGGTGCAGCGAACAGTAAAGTCTACGGCGGCGCGATTCAGGTTACGACGAACAGCGTGCTGGAGGCGCGTGGCGTGACGTTCCGCGGGAACAATCTCAGCGGTTCTACGTCGCCTTTAGGCGGCGGAGTGGTCTACCTTTCGACGGGGCGCGCCTATTTTGCGGACTGTGTGTTCGACGCAAACTCGGCGGCCACGACCGGGTCAAGCGGCTACGGCGGAGCAGTCTTCGGCGGCGGCTCGCTGACTATTGTGGAATTTGACCGCTGCACCTTTACGGACAATTCGGTTTCCGGCGCGACCAATAGTTTCGGCGGGGCCTGTTACGCAGCGAACGCGGTGTTCCGGAACTGTACGTTCCGCGGGAACAGTATTCCGGACTCGGCGGGATCGGCACGGCGCGGCGGAGCGATTTACACCACGGTCGGTTTCCTGTCGGTGTCGGGATGCGTTTTTGACTCAAACAGCGCCGGGGGCGGTGCCAACACCCATTGCGGCGGCGCGGTCTGCGCTTACACGCACTATTACGTGCGGATTACGGACAGCGAGTTCGTCGGCAATACCTCGTGTTACGGAGGAGCACTCTGTCTGTACGGCTCGTCAGGGGCACAGCACCGCTATGTTGCGGTTTTGCGATGCAGATTCGACGGCAATATCGCCGGCACATCGGGGCGCGGCGCGGCGATTTACGACACCGTCCAGTCCGGGACAGTCGAAGATTGCGAATTTGTGAACCATAACGTCGGCGGAACCAGCGGGGTGGTCTACTGCTACGGGTACACGAACAAGACGCATCAGGTGATTTTCAACCGGTGCCTGTTTACCGGGAACAGTTCGAGCGCGGCGACGACCGGGCTTGTCTACTGCGCGAACCTTGCCCAGGTCTACCTTTACAATACCGTGTTCACCGCCAACTCGTTCACGGCGACCAGCGGAAACCATAAGTGCATCTATACGACCGGGTCGAATACATGGGCGTTCATCTACAACTGCACGTTCACGAACAACACGAATAACGGCGGCGCGTTCTACGCGGCGGCGGGAGGCGTCGATATTTACAACTCGGTCGAATACGGAAACGGGTCGGCCAGCGGCAAGGGAACCAATGCGACGGTCAATGCCGCGAAGTTCCTCTCCGACCAGTCAGCGTCGGTCGGCCGGGATATTGCTTACGATTCCACGAAGCCGCTCTTCGCATCCGACGGGTTCACGCCCGTTGCCAACAGTCAGGTGATCGACAAGGGGAACGATACTTACGTTAT
>CADBQY010000170.1 GCA_902796885.1 uncultured Planctomycetota bacterium | reverse complement strand
GGGAAAGCGCTCGATATGGCGCAGGCCGGCCCGATCATGAAATATGACGCCCGCGTGACCGGTACGAGCGATTACGCCGATACCGCCGGCAGCGACGTGATCATCGTGACCGCCGGGATCCCCCGTAAACCGGGAATGAGCCGGGACGACCTGCTGGCGACGAACGCCAAGATCATTTCGGCGGTCGGCCGGCAGATCGCCGAGACGAGTCCCGACGCCGTCGTGATCGTCGTGAGCAATCCGCTCGACGCCATGGCGCAGCGAATGCTCCAGGTCACCGGGTTCCCGAAAGAGCGCGTCGTCGGCCAGGCGGGCGTACTCGACACCGCGCGGTTCGCCGCGTTCATCGCCATGGAACTCGACGTCAGCGTCGAAGACGTGACCGCGATGCTCCTGGGCGGGCACGGCGACACGATGGTTCCGCTGGCGAGCTGCTCGTCGGTCGGCGGGATTCCCGTTTCCCAGCTGATTCCCAAAGACCGGCTCGACGCGATCGTCGACCGGACCCGGAAAGGGGGCGCCGAAATCGTCGCGCTCCTCCAGCGCGGGAGCGCCTACTACGCGCCGAGCGCCGCCGCGGTTCAGATGGCCGAAGCGGTCATTAAAGACAAGCGCCGTCTGATCCCCTGCGCCGCGTATTGCGACAAGGAGTACGGGGTCGGCGGTTATTACGTCGGCGTACCGGTCGTTCTAGGGGACGGCGGCGTTCGGAAGATCGTCGAACTCGACCTTTCCGACGACGAACGGGCGATGTTCGACAAGAGCGTCGACGCGGTAAAGAATCTCGTCGGCACGATGGCCGGCCTGGTCTGAGCCCGAACGCCGATGTGCGGTATCTGCGGCTCTCTCTGGACCCCCGGCGCGACCGAGTTCGAGCGTTCCGCGTTCGAGCGGACGGTCGACACCCTTTCGCACCGCGGGCCGGACGACCGCGGCGTTTTCTACGCCCGGCCGAACGAGCTCGGCGCGGGCGCGCCGGGCGTCGCGCTCGGGCATCGGCGTCTGTCGATCCTCGACCTTTCGCCGCAGGGGCGTCAGCCGATGGCTTCCCCCGACGGTTCTCTTCAGATCGTCTTTAACGGCGAGATCTACAATTTTCTCGAACTGCGCGCCGATCTCGAAAAGAGAGGCCGCCGGTTCCGTACCGGCACCGACACCGAAGTGATTCTCGCCCTTTACCGCGAGTACGGTGAAGAGTTCGCGGTTAAAATGAACGGTATGTTCGCGCTCGCCCTCTGGGACAGCGTGGCGCGGAAGCTCCTCCTCCTGCGCGACCGGCTCGGTAAAAAGCCCCTCTTCTACTGCGCCGAACCGAACCGCTTTCTTTTCGCCAGCGAGCTGAACACGCTCGTCGGTATGCCGGGGATTCCGAAAGAGATCGATCCGATCGCGCTCGACCTTTACATGGTCTATCAGTACGTTCCGCACCCGCGGAGCATCTATCGCGGCGTCAAGAAACTCCCCCCCGCCGCGCTCGCCGTCTGGACTCCGGATTCGGGTCTTGCAATCCGCTCCTACTGGGAGCCCGATTTCAACGCCGAAGAGGACCGCCCTTACGAGGAATGGCTCGAATTGCTCCGCGGCCGGCTTACCGAAGCCGTTCGACTACGGCTCCGGAGCGACGTGCCGCTGGGCGCGTTCCTTTCGGGCGGGATCGACTCGACCGTGATCGTCGGCCTGATGCAGCGTCTTTCCTCGCGGAAAGTCAAAACCTACTCGATCGGCTTCGCGCAGAAGGAATACGACGAGACCCCCGTCGCCCGCCGTACCGCCCGGCGGCTCGGCACCGACCATCACGAGCTGTTCATCGAGCCGGATATCGAAACTCTCCTGCCGCTCACCGCCAAACAGTACGGCGAACCGTTCGCCGACAGCAGCGCGATCCCATGCCGGCTGATGTGCGAACTGACCCGAAAAGAGGTGACCGTCGCCCTGTCGGGGGACGGCGGCGACGAACTTTTTGCCGGGTACGACCGGTACAAGGCGGTCGCGCTCGGCCGCGCGATCGACGCGATCCCGAGCCCGCTGCGCCGTTTTCTGGCCGGCCCGGTCTGTTCCCTGATCCCCGCCTCGACCCGGCAGCGCTCCTTTCCGCGCCGACTCAAGCGCTTTTTAGAGGGGCTGACCATGCCCCCCGCCGAACGGTACCTTCAATGGATCGCGATCTTTAACCGCGCGCGGCGCGGCGAACTCTATACGCCGGAGTTTCAGAACGAGTTAAACCGCGCCGCCGACCGGGAAGAGCCCGGTTACGACATCCTCGATTGGCTGACCGGCGCGATGCGCCGCGCCGGTAACCGCGATTTCGTCACGCAGATCAGCCTGGCCGATATCCGGACCTATCTGACCGGCGACATCCTCACGAAGATGGATATCGCCTCGATGACCTGGGGTCTGGAAGTCCGCAGCCCGATCCTCGACGACAACGTCCTCGACCTGGCGACGCGGATCCCGCTGAAATATAAGATCAGGGGCCGGAAAGGGAAACGGATTCTCCGGGACGCGTTTCGCGAATTCATCCCGCCGGAACTCGACAACCGCCCGAAAACCGGGTTCGGCGTACCGCTCGACCACTGGTTTCGCGGGCCGCTCAAAGAGCGGGTACGGGAGATCCTCGGCGACCCCCGAAATCCCGCGACGTCCTATTTTCGTCCCGAAACGGTCCAAAAACTTCTCGCCGAGCATTTCAGCGGCGCCTTCGACCACGCCGCCAGAATCTGGGCGCTGCTGGTCCTCTCGTTCTTCATGGAAAGCACCGGCGCCTAAGCCGCCCGCGCCGGAATCCTGACTCGAGCTATTCCAATTCAAAATCCAGCTCAAAACGTACCCCTCCAACCCCGCTTTACCGTACAGTCGGTTTAACCTGCCCAAACCGGACGGAATTTAGAAAATCTCAGTTTTTTCAGAGAAATATCGCCAAGATTATTGACAAACTGGGGGGGGGGGTATAAATGGGCAAGCTGTAGTTTTTGGTCTTTCTGCCCATTCGCAATCCCCACGGTGACACCCTTACATTAGGTTGTGCTGTTGAGAGTGGGGGATAAGGCTTACTACGGATATCGTTTGTGATGTTAATGTCGTAAAACCGTATTTTTCATACAATCAAAAAAAGTCATGGATATGCGAGAAGCTAAAATTGCGCTTTGCAAATGCGCTGAAGGACATCTTCCCTATGGAATACGGTTTGAAAAAATTGAAGAGAGTTGGGTTGCGACATGGGCTTTTCCAATCAAGAAAGAAGGTTCGGCAGAACGTGAAGGATATAGTAATTCTGAAATCGTAGGTATGATTAACCGTCATAGTGACTATCCCGGATGTCCTTATTGTGGAGCCAAACTATTTATTATCTGCGGCAATTGTAAAAAACTGAATTGCTATGTTCCTTCTGCCGAAGAGGAAACTTTCGTTTGCCATTGGTGTGGACACGAAGGGGTGATTACAAGCTATGAAGGAACGGGAATAAACGCTGGTTCAGACATTTAAAATGAAGTTAGAAAGGTTTTGTTGATGGAAGGGCGGTTGTCACTTGGCATGGAGCTGACCTCCGAATTTGGAAAAAAGTACCGAGTTCATAAGATGATCGGTTCGGGCGGTCAGGGGGAAGTATACGAAGTTTCTACGGGAAATGAACGTTACGCTCTGAAATGGTATTTTAAACCCAGTGCCACAGTTCAACAGAAACAAATCCTTGAAAAACTCATAGAAAATGGATCTCCGACAAAAAATGAAAAGAAAGATATCTTTCTTTGGCCGCAGGATTTGGTCTATTCGGCTAATGATTTGTCCTTTGGCTATATAATGGATCTTCGCGAACGGCAGTTTAAGGGGATTGTTGATCTGATGAAAGGACGCGCAAACCCCTCGTTTTCTGCGTTAATCAGAGCGTGTTTTAACCTGTCAAAAGGGTTCAATAAGTTACACGAACAGGGGTTTCAGTATAGAGACATTTCTTTTGGAAACGCTTTTTTTGATCCAAAAACAGGTGATGTGAAAATCTGTGACAACGATAATGTAACACCAAACGGTTACGAAGAAGGTGGAGTTAAGGGGACTCCGCGTTTTATGGCGCCTGAAATTGTACGCGGTGAATCGAAGCCTTCGCGGAATACCGACAGATTTTCCCTTGCCGTTCTTCTTTTCTATATGATGATGGTAAGTCATCCGCTTGACGGGGCGCAGGAGGCAAAAATCAAATGTATGGATCCGGTTGCAATGGAAAGATTGTACGGTCGGAATCCAATTTTTATTTTTGATCCGAACAACGATTTAAACCGGCCTGTTCCCGGCTATCACGAAAATGCAATCATTTATTGGAATATTTTCCCCCAGAGCATAAAAGATCTGTTCATTCAGTCATTTACGATAGGACTGAACACTCCGGCAAAAAGAGTTACGGAAATCCAATGGATGAATGCCTTGGCGAAATTAGAAGTTGGAATTATGGTATGCCCATACTGCGGCGCAAAAAATTTCTTTGATGAAACAAAAAGGAAAAACGAACACGTTTGTTGGAATAGAAAATGCGGCAGGCAGATTCCGGTCGGTTCTCAATTGATCATCGGAAAGGGATCGCGTGAGGTTTGTATTCCAATCAATAGCGAAACAAAGCTGTACTCTCATCAAGTTAATGCGGATTTTGACATTGAAACCGTTGTCGGACAAGTCGTAATCAATCCCAAAAACTCTTCACAATGGGGACTCAGAAATTTGAGTAATAACAATTGGAACTATAATAAACCGGACGGTACCCAAATCGTCGTTGACAAAGGTAGGGCGGCCGTGATCCGCAAGAACGTAAAAATCGACTTCGGAAACGAAGAGGGAAGATTTGAGTAAAGAAAATGTGCTGCAGTAGACTAGGTTAACACAAACTCAGAGGAGAAGAACGAATGTCAGAGAATCTGGATCGTCCTGGTGGCGAACTTGCAAGTCGCCCGCTACATTTTTTTTGGTTGGTCGACTGTTCGGGCTCGATGGATGCCAATGGAAAAATCGGTGTTGTCAATAACGCGATACAGAACGTGTTGCCGGAAATGCTTTCAGCGGCGGAAGACAACCCCAACGCCCAGTTATTTGTAAGAACTTTGAAGTTTTCAACCGGAGCGTCTTGGTCAACACCCGATCCGATTAAGATTGAAGACTATGTTTGGGAAGATCTGACCGCCAACGGAGTAACGGATTTGGGGAAAGCTTACGAGTTGTTAGCCGCTCAATTGTCAATCCCTCCCATGCCGGAACGTGCTCTTCCTCCGGTAATTGTCCTGCTTTCCGATGGACAGCCAACTGACAATTATAAGGGAGGGTTGGAAAAATTATTCAAACTTCCGTGGTTCAAGAAATCAGTTCGAATCGCGATTTCAGTCGGAAAAGATTGTGATGACGATGTTTTGCGTGAGTTTACTGGTAACAGCGAGTTAGTTTTGCAGGCGAATTCCGCAACGATGTTGGTCAAGATGATCAAATGGGCTTCTACAGCTATTTCTGCGGTTTCTTCGGGAGCATCTAAAGCCGCTGACGTTACGGAGAAGGGAGACAGTGCAGAAAAACATGTTAATGGACCGTTAATCTTGGATATGGATAATATTCCTGACTCTGACGATATTGACAGTTCTGACGTGTGGTAAAAGGAGAATCGATTAGTGAAACCGATTGTTTTTGGCGCGAGAGTCAAGGGAGCCGCTCATGAGAGAAGCGGTCTCCCTTGTCAGGATTATTTTGCCATATGCGACAATAACTTTTACTACCCCGGAATTGGAGAAAAAAAAGAATTTTATTCCGGTCTATCAGATGATACGGTCATTATTTCTGTGGCTGACGGTCACGGCAGTAGTGCTTGTCCCTACAGCGAAATCGGTTCACGGGTCGCAGTCAATGTCTTTTGCGACATGATGGCTCAGTATTGTTACAAATATCAGTCGGATATGTCATCTTTGGAAAGACTGCTGAATAAAGAATCCAATACAATTCGCATCGCTCAGTCAATTGAGTATGACTGGAAAAATCGTGTACAGCGTGATTACTCGCTCAATAAAAGAAAACGTCCCGAATCTCTTACTACGGAGGAAGAAAAGAACGATGCTAACATTCACCGACTGTACGGAACGACACTGCTGGGAGCTTTGATAACAGGAAATTTTATATTTTCGTTTCAGCTGGGTGATGGGGATATAGTTCTCGTTGAAGAAGATCAAGTTAGACCTCTTCTGAAAAATCAACGCTTACTCGGAGTAGAGACTCACTCTCTTTCAAAAAAAGATGCGTGGAACAATGCGGTAACAAATTTGCATAGAATAGCGGAATTCAAGAGTCGGCCAATGATGCTGTTGTTCAGTACTGATGGATTGAGCAATAGTTATGTCTCAGATAACGAATTTAATAAGAGTGCTGTTGATTACCTACGATTAATTCACAATCATGGTGTGGGTCGGGTTAGAGAGCAGCTTGAAAAGTGGCTTTCGGAGACGAGTCTTAAAGGGTGTGGCGATGATATCACTGCCATTTTTGCATACTATGATTGAAATAGAAAAGTTAAGAGTTATCGATGATTCTCAGCTGTGAACTAAAACAGCATAAAAGAGTGGGTACATGGGAGAAAAACTGGGCATTTTTAAATATTGTAAAGAAGGATTGAGATCTAGGACGATCCTTAAAAATATTCTTTCGGATATTTTTAAGGAAAATAAACTTGCCATAAATCTTGTTTTGATGACATTTGACTCTGGGATTATCGGTAGAATCGATAATGCACGTATAATTGATAATGATTTTTTCGCAAAGAGTGTAATCTATTTTACGCGAAACTGTGGTATAACAGAAGAAGCCGCGAAAGCAGCTGTTAAATTCTGGATATCGGAGTATGCATATAAGTGTCTCGGAAGAGTTGTAAGCTGTCCTGCAGTCAAAGAAAATCAAAAGAATGGAGATATATCAACTCCGTATATAAAGAATCAGAATCAGGCTTTAGAACTTAATACTCAATCAGGAAAAAGAATAAATACAAAGACTGGTCTAAATAAAAAATCATTAGACTGGAGTTCAAATCGATATCCGGGGCAAGAGAAAAAGCTGAATATAGGCGACTTATCATTTGTTTTTCGTTGGTGCCCACCAGGTGAATTTTTGATGGGGAATCGAGACAATAAAAATAGAAGAGATGATGAATTATTGCATAAAGTAGTTCTCACTAAAGGATTCTGGATATTAGAAACACCAGTTACGCAAAAAATGTGGAGAAGTGTTGTAGGGGGCTCAGTACGAAGTCTTGGGTTCAATCCATCAAAATCTAGATTAAACTTGATTAACTTAGACTATCCGATATTTTATGTGAACTTACGAGACTGCGATAGATTCTGTCGAAAATTCGAAAAACTGACAGGGAAAAAAATAGTGCTTCCGACCGAAGCGCAGTGGGAATATGCATGTCGCGCAGGTTGTTATCAAAATATTGATGATAGTAATATTCTTCAAAAAAAGGCATGGTTTAAAAGTAATTCGAATAGAACTTTGCATGCAGTAAAACTTAAAGAACCAAATCCGTGGGGTATTTACGATATGCTTGGTAATGTTAACGAGTGGTGCCAAGATTTATATGATCCTGATTTCTATAAAGAATCTCCCGTATTTGATCCTACAGGACCCAAAAGGGGAGGGATGGTCGTAGTACGAGGAGGTAGTTGGTCTGATAATGCAGACTGTTGCAAGGCGTCGTCAAGAGAATGCGAATGGGCCAATGCGAGACACGTCGATTTAGGGTTTCGGCCGATCATCACATAGCGAGAATATGGTTGTGCGATTATGAATCAGAGCATATATGGTTTAGAGTATGCAAGGTTATCGATGAATTAAGAATGTCGTCAGAATGAAATTAAGAGCTAGTATCTTTAGGCTTTCGAATGAATGCCTAAATTCAAGAAAGACTTTAAGAGCACTTCTTTTAGATTTGTTCAGGAATCGTAATGTAGCTGTTAATATAATTTTAGCAGCCTATGATAACGGGATTATTGAAAAAATTAATTATGCTGATCATATAGACGATAAGTTTCTTGATCATTGTGTCCAGTCTCTAATACGCGACTTCGCGTTGACGAAATCTCATGCACGTGTAGCTGTTAAGTTTTGGATTGAAGAGTATGCCGTTAAGTGTCTTGGAAGAAAATCTGAAGTTACTAAAAGAAAAAAGAACGAAAAGAATCGTAGTTTTACCGTTTGTGATGATAGAGACGTTTCGAGTACTAGGTCGAGTCTTTCCAATGGAATGTATCATAGTCAGCGTGCTGGTTATGTGAACGACGGTGTGTTGGCAGGAGTAACACAAACTTTTCATGTGAAAAGGGTGAACTTCGTCTTTCGTTGGTGTCCTCCTGGTTCTTTTATAATGGGAAGTCCAAATGACGAAAAAGGTCGAGGCAGTGATGAGTGTCTACACAATGTTGTTCTTACAGAAGGGTTTTGGATGCTCGAATCACAAGTGACCCAAGAGATGTGGCATTGCTTAATGGATGACACGATAAAAGACCGAGCGAAACAGTATAATTACGGTCTGCTGTATGGGGAGAGTGTGCAATGTCCAATGTATTATATTAATTGGTATGAATGTAAAAGTTTCTGCGATAGACTTTCTCAGTATGTGAGAGGCGATGTGACACTTCCAACTGAAGCCCAGTGGGAGTATGCCTGTCGTGCAGGAGGAAGAAAAGATATTGATGAAACTAATATGCTTCATCAAGTTGGATGGTATTCAAAAAACTCATTAAGAATAACTCATCCGGTAAAATTAAAAAAACCAAATATTTGGGGGTTGTACGATATGCATGGCAATGTCATGGAGTGGTGTTCAGATCATTACTCCTCTATGTATTATTACGAAAATGCTCCGTTTACAGATCCGTCTGGCCCTCCCTATGGAGTTTTTCACGTCGTGAGGGGAGGTGGGTGGCGCTCAACGCGTAGATACTGCCGATCTGCATCACGGCAATATCTAGGTCCTACAGATAGATTGTGTGACGTTGGCTTTCGACCTGTCTTAGTGCGAGAGGGACACAAAAGATATATGACTTAAAGATTGTTTAAGTTCTCTTTTTTCTGAAAGAAAATGAGACGACATTGTCAGGATAAGCGGTAATATCGACGATTATAACACGGATATGTACTATCAGACCGCGGACTACCTTTACGCCTCGTGGCAGGCGGGGGAACCGGTTTTATAAGAATCGGTTCCATTTACAAAAGCGGTTCGGCCGCCCTCCCCGCCCCGCTCAATTCCCCGCGGACGTCGTCCGCCAGTTCCGGCGTCAGCTCGCCTTCGCCCAGGCGCCAGAGCCAGTTGTTTTCGCTTCGCCCGGGGAAGTTGATCCGGGCGCGGTCGTCGAGACCGAGAAAGTCCTGGATCGGAACGAGCGCGGTTTCGGCGGGGGAGGCGAGGACTTCGCGTATGCCGCACCGGGTTAAAAGGGCCAGGTCGCGCGGCGTCGCCGCGGCGGGGTGGGTTAGGCGGCCGAGATCGGTTTTCTTTTTCTCTTCGCTTGTCAGATGCCGCCGGAACGTTTCGGCGATATAGACGTAGTCGGTCGGCTGCGCCGGGTCCGGGTTCCGGAGCGATTCGAGCCAGCCGCGGACGGTTTCGGTGTCGTGCGTGCCGGTGCAGGCGACGGCGATCGGTTTGACCGTCTCCATCGGGTCGGGGTCGGCGCCGGAAAGGCCCTCGTAGGTGAACAGGAGAACGTTCATGCCCGGCAGATCGTAATGGTCGCGCAGGGCGTGGACGCCGGGTGTCATGACGCCTAAATCTTCGGCGATAAACGCCTTTTTGGGGAAACGCGCAAATACCGCGTCGAGAAAATCCTCGCGCGGGCCGGCGGTCCAGAATCCGCCGTCGGCGTCGATCGGCGTCGACGGGGTCAGGCCGCCGGTCGGCTCGTCGGGCCGGATCGGCATGGCGCGGTCCCGCTTTTCGATCGGGAAACTGTAATAGTTGTAGAAACCGATGAAATGGTCGAGCCGGACGGCGTCGAACCGATCGAGCGTCTTGCCGAACCTGCGGAGCCACCACGTATAGCCGGTTTCGGCGAGCCGGTCCCAGTCGTAGAGGGGGGAGTCCCACCGCTGGCCGTCCGGGTTGAACGCGTCGGCGGGAGCGCCGGAAATGCGGATCGGACGCCCCTGCGCGTCGAGCCGGAACAGATCGCGGTTCGACCAGGTGTCGGCGCTCGCCATGCCGACGTAGATCGGCACGTCGCCGAGGATTTTCACGCCGCGCGTGTTGCAGTATTCCTTTAAGGCGCGCCATTGCGCGTCGAAAACGAGCTGGGTGAACCGGTGAAGCTCGATCTCGCCGGCGGCTTCGCGCCGCGCCGAGCCGAGCGCGTCCGGCGCGCGGTCGCGGTATTCCGCGGGCCAGCGGGTCCAGTCGCTGGTGCCGAACTTCTCGGACAGGACGCGGAACAGGGCGTAATCGTCGAGCCAGAACCGGTTTTCGGCGTAAAACGCCTCTTCCCGCGCGCGGTAGGCTTCGCCGCCTTTTCGCGCGCGGTAGCGCGCCATCGCTTTGCGGCGGAGCGCGGCGCGGGTTGCGCGGGCGGTCTCGTAGTCGGCTTTGCGGACGCCGCCGTCGGGCGCCGGTTCGTTTTCAAGCGGGGGAACGTCGGCGCGGTCGAGGAGCCCCTGGTCGGCGAGCTCGCCGAGATCGAGATAGAGCGTCTCGCCGGCGAACGCCGAAACGCTCGAATAGGGGGAATGAAAAGCGTCGATCGGGCCGATCGGAAGCATCTGCCACCATCGGCATCCGGCGCGGGCCAGGAAGTCGGCGAAATCGCGCGCGCCGCGGCCGAGCGCGCCGGTCCACGGCGTGCCCGGCAGGGCGAAGATCGGGAGGAGAATACCGGCGGTGCGTTGTGTCAAGGTGAGGAGGACCTCCTGTCGGGACGTTCGAAACGGCGATGCGGTCGGCCGTTCCGAACGGTTGTTCCAAAACGAAGCGCGCCGGGCGCGCGCGGGGCTACGATACTCGGCCGCCGTTTCGGGACGGCGGCTTTTCCATTATAAAACGCCGGGCGCGTTTTTGCCAGACGCTTTTTCACGGCCGGCGGCGGTTCAGTCGTCGTCCTCTTCCGGGACGTCCGGGTATTCATACGCGCCGATATCGACGGTGCCTCCGGCGATCCGCGGGTTTCCGGAAAGATCGGTCGGCGTCGTAACCGCGGCGTTCGTTCCGGTATCGTGCGCCGGACTCGTCTCGATGAGCGAAAGGTCAGGCTCGGTCGGGAGGACGAGTTTTCCCCCTTCGACGACCGGGCCGTTCACGAAACCGGGGTCCGTGCCGACGACGCAGCGATCCGTCGAAACGTTGCCGTCCGACTCGTCGTGAATATCGCCGTCGGTTTCCGAAACGTTAAGCGCCACAATCGTGTTGGTCAGTTCGATTTGTCCCTTTCCGTTGGAGATGCCGCCGCCGTGAACGCCCGCGGTGTTTCCCGTAATGTCGGAGCTGAACGCTTTGACCCAATTGAGATGGTTGGCGATGCCGCCGCCGGAACGATAGGCCGTGTTTCCGACGACGATCGAGTTCGTGAGAATCAGGTGGTCGAGGTTGTTAATACCGCCGCCTTCGCTGCCGGTGTTTCCGACGACTTTTGTGTTTGTGATATCCATGTTGGTGACGTTCTGGATTCCGCCCGCGCCGCCGAACGGACCGTCGGGAGCCGAATTACCCGAAACGACGGAATCGAAGATCTGGATGTTCGCGAAGGCCGCGATGCCGCCTCCGCCGCCGTGCTCGCCGGTGACGGAATTGTCGGCGATCACCGATTTCTCGATCCGAAGGATGCCGTCTCCGTCTGTCGAAAGACCGCCTCCGAGCGATTCGGCGGTATTGTTTGAAATCTTTGTGTTTGTGATGGTCGAAATCCGCGTTTTGGTTTGGGCAAACCCGTTGTTTCTAAGGGAATCCTCCCGCTCTTGTTTAATGTCGTACCTGATGCTGATCATAATGCCACCGGCGATACCCCAGGAAGAGTTTCCCGTGACGGCCGAGTCGTCGAGTTCCAGTTCCCCGGAACTGTATATGCCGCCGCCCCCGCCGGCCGCGTTCCCCTCGATCGTCATCTTGACCGCGGAAAGCTTTCCGGTGTTGAAGATGCCGCCGCCTTGGCTCGCCTTTCCGTTTTTCACCGCGAAACCGATCAGTTTTGTTTCAAGATTTTTCGAGTTCCCCTCAATACGAAGGACTTGGCTTCGGCCCTTTCCGTCAAGCGTGATCCCTTCGGCGCCGGACGCGTCGATCGTCAGGCTCTTGTCGATCGTGATCGGAGAACCCGTCAGCGCGATTGTCCGGTCGGAGAGCGAGCCGTCGAAGGTGACCGTTTCTCCTTCCCGAGCGTAGAGAACCGCTTCCCGCAAAGAGATCGCGCCGTCGGTCTCGTCGACGACGTCGGCGTCGGTGGTTACAATCGTCGAAGGGGTCTCTTTGGCGCCCCGCTCGACGCGGTTCTGGTATTCATACGCGCCGATATCGACCGTCGCCGGTTTTTTCAGCGCGGCATAAATACGGGGATTTCCCGCGCAGTCGGTCTCGGCTCTTACCGCGTCGTTGGTTCCGCGGTCGATCGCGGCGCTTCCGGAAGTCAGCGTAAGGTCCATCGTGTCGGCGTTGGCGAGCTTGTCTTCTTCAAAGACCGGGGGAACCGCAAAACCGGGGTCGATGCCAAGAATGTTGTTGTCGTTCGCGAACTGACGGGTCGAGTGAATGTCGTTGTCGAATTTCGCGGAGTTGCACGCGACGATCGAGTTGACGACGGTCAGGGTCTTTGAATTGTGGATTCCCCCGCCGCTGATCTCCGCGCGGTTTCCGACAATGGTCGAGTTGATGACCGTCAGGTCGCCGTCGCCGTTGAGAACACCGCCGCCGAACTTGCACGTGTTTCCGGAGACGACCGTATTGACGAGCGTCAGGTTGGCGTAAAAATTGCAGATCCCGCCCGAGTTTCCCTTGATGACCGAGTTCTTGATCGTCAGATTTCCGGCGTTGAAAATACCGGCGCCGCCCGGACTTTTCCCGTCGGCATTCTGACCGCCTCCGCCGGTCACGGTTAAACCGATCAGCTCGACGGCGAGCTCGTCGCGTCCCTTCGCGAGGGTTTGAAAATTGAACGGGAGTTCGGCGACGAGGAAGACCATACTTTTCCCCCCCGCGTCGATCGTGATTCCGCCGACCGATTCGGCGTCGATCGAGAGCGGTTTGCCGATTTCCAGCTGTCCCTCTTTGAGCCGTATGGTTCGGTCGCCGCCGGTCAGCGATTCGTCGAATCCGATTCGGGCCCCTTTCGCGGCCTGGGCGATCGCTTCCCTCAGCGAGAGGAGCCCGTCGGTTTCGTCAACGACGTCGTCGAGCGTGGTGACGAGGACGTCCGCTTTCGGGCGATCCGATTTCGAGTCGGGCCGTTTCGGCGCGTTTTCCGCACCGCCGATCCGGCCGCAGCCGGTCGCGGCGAGAAGTCCGAACGTTAAGACGATACGTAAAAGAATCTGACTGAAGTGCCGTAACATTGTGTTGCACCCGATAAAAGAAAAAAAGCCGACGGATTAAAAAAGACGCGCGGGAAAGTCCCGCGCGCCGGAATGAGAAAAACTACTCTTCGAGTATGACGCGAAGGCCGACGTTGTAGACCTTCTGCCACGGCAGATAGCCGTATCGCGTCGCGCTGCCGGTCACTTTCGGCCGGTCGGCCCACGAGCCGCCGCGCGCGGTTTTCTTCGCCGCCGCGTCGCCGTCGTTCCGGCCGTCCCCGCCGACGTAGGGATACGCGGCGTAGTCGCTGCGCGTCCATTCCGAGACGTTCCCGATCATGTCGTACAACCCCCAGGCGTTCGGTTTGGTCTGCGCCACGTAGTCGACGACGAACCAGTTGTCCTTGAACCGGTCGTCCCGGAGCGGGAAGACGCTGTCTTCGGGATAGGGGTTCCGCACGTGGATCGTCGCGGGGGATTCCCACTGCGCGTAAAGGAACCGGCGGTCGCTGTCGGCCAGGTTGGCGTAAGGCGAAAAGTCGGCTTCGAACGGGCCGAAGAAAAACTTCTCGCCGCTGCCGGCGCGCGCGGCCCATTCCCACTGCGCTTCGGTCGGCAGGGCGGCGGCGCAGTTGTGCGTCTCGGCCAGCCAGGCGACGAACTCCTGAGCCTCGAGCCAGCTGACGCGGGCGACCGGCTGTTTCGGGTGGTTGGCGATATAGCCCGGCACGATATGGTCTTTTCCGTGCTCGTCCAGATAACGCGTGTCGTGGTCCGGATTGAACGCGGCGTATTGCTCGTTGTTGATTTCCGTCTCGGACATCCAGAACGGCTTGTCGATCGTGACCACGCTGCGCGGGTTCTCGTCGGGATAGCCGTCGAGCGAACCCATCACGAACGTTCCGGCGGGGATCCGTACGAAGTTGATCGCGGCGCCGTTTTCCAGCTCGATCGTCTTGCGCGCCGCGCCGCCGGCCAGGGCGGTTTCCTGAAGTTGTTTCGCTTTCGCTTCGTCGAACGGCCAGTTCTCGGCGGAGAGGGTGTCGGTCGGTTTGACGAACGGTTCCGGTTTGACGAATTCAGGTTTCGGCTTGCTGCGCGCCTCTTCGAGCTGACGGTCGAAGTCGGATTCGTAGTCTTCCGAAACGCCGGCGTAGAGGCGCGACAGCTCCAGACGGCGTTCGGCCTGTTCGGGCCGTTCCCATTTGCCGCGCCACGGCGCGTTCAGGTCGATCCACGAGGCGATCCGCTCCTTCGCCTCCTCGTCAAGTTTGACGTTGTAATGTCCCTTTTCGACGAGCATCTTCCACAGTTCGCTGGTCGAGACGTGGTACTCGTATGGGGGCATGACGTCCATGTCGGTTTCGGGACCGGGCCGGTGGACGAACGGATGGATGTTGTCGTAGGCCTTTTTCGGATCGGCGAACGAAGGACGCCCCTCTTTGGAGCCGTCGTGGCAGCCGATACAGTATTTCAGAACGACGTCGTAATACAGTTCGGTCTCGAACGCCATGGTGCGGCGCGGGCCGTTGTACTCTTCGATGACGCTCGACGGGCGGCGCGAGGCGCTCGTCAGGACCGCGGGGGTGATGTCGAGCTGCGACTCGTGGCAGCCGTTGCACGTCGCCTTTTCGCCCGGCATGCCGACGGTCCAAGAACGCATGATTTGTACCGCCGCGCCGTTTTCGTCGAGCGGAAGGATCCCGAACGACGTGTTCGCCGGAACGGTGAAGTTGGCGCTCCCGTCTTCGTCGACCGGGACGGTGCCGAGCACCTGCTTGATGTCCCAGCTGCTCTGTACGCCGACCGACTCGTGCCCGCCGCTGTCGAGGTAGCAGAAGTGATAGGCGAACAGGAGAAGTTTTTTGATCGTTCCGGGCGGCACCCCTTTCGTCCCCTCGCCGTTATAGACGTTGGTGATGAACATCGTCGCCATGTCGGTGTTCTTGGCGCGGCGGTCCTGAATGACCGGCGGGGTCGGCTGCTCTTTGATCGGGGTCGGCCAGAAGAGCCCCTGCTTCTCGATCTCGGCGATCAGAGTCAGGTTGCTGAACGTGTCGGCCAGGTAGACGCCGTACGTGCCGGGATTCTCGGCCTTCTCGCAGTTGACCAGAACGTATTCGCCCCCCAGCGGATAGGGGAAGACGAAGTTGTAACGCAGACCGCTCGACTGCAAGTCGACGACGTTCCCAACGACATGCTCGCCGCGGCGCGGGATTTCGGCGTAGAAGCCGGTCTCCTCAAAAGGAAGAACTTCCGGATGCGCGTCGAACTGCGAACGCGGCGGACCCCACTCTTTGGTTTCCGGATGGTAGCGGAACGGGTATTTCCGCCCGACGGTCGGGTCGATGATCAGAAGCCGGCCGGTGTCGCCGCGGCCGTGATGGCCGCCGCCGATCCCGACGATGCGGGACGAGTCGGGGAACTCGCGCGCGTGTTTGAACGCGGTCGGGAAGAACGAGCCGCTCCCGTACAGCTCCGTCTGGTTCGTGCCGTCCGGATTCATGTGGAACAGGATCCGGCTGTAGTAGTGCATAATGTCGCTGTATTCCCAGCGCAGATACATGATCCGCCCGTTTTTCAGCGGGGTCGGATGCCAGTCCGAATCCTGCTCGAAGGTGAGCTGGCGGACTTTTTTCGTTTCCGGGTCGATCTTGTAGATGTTCGCCATCAGGTCGCTTCCGTTAATACAGGGAAGCCCCTGAAGTCCGGCGTTCGAACAGCTGATGATCGTGCCGTCCGGCGCGTAGCAGGCGTCGAAGAAGTTGACGTCGGGCTGGTCGGTCGGCGAGAGGGTCTTTAAGTTTTTCCCGTCGAGCCCGACTTCGAAGATCGCCCAGTTGCCGTTGTCCTCGGAAATGCTCGAAAAGAGAACCCGTTTGCCGTCCCAGTGGAGTTCCGGCTCGCAGATCGGCCGGGCGTTCGCGGGCCGGAAGATCGGGGTGATCGTCGGCTTTTCGCTCCGCAGATCGCTGAGTACGGCGAACTCGTTGTCCCAACCCTGACGGGAGACCTTGAGGATCGTCAGGAAGTTGTCGTTCGGGGCGGGGATATGGTCGCAGCGGACGACGAGGAGTTTCAGGTCGTCCAGAAGCGGGTTCGCCAGGAGCGCCTTGCGCCGGAACGCGTCGAACCGCGCCTGCCAGTCCGCGCCGCGGTCCGGTTCGGCCTCGAGCGCGTCGAGCTCGTCCAGGTACGCTTCGCCGTCGGCGTAGTCGTCCCCGAACCGGTCGATCATGTCTTCGATCGCCGCGCGTACCGATTCGAGCGTGTTGACCGGATAGTCGTTGTTGTTCCCCTCAAGCCAGTTGCTCTCGTCGGCTCGGCCGGCGGCGCCGGCGAAGAGAACGAGTATCGCGGTCAGGACCGCGGCGGCGAGACAACGCCGTTTCTTCCCGAGTGAAAGGAGTGTCATTGTGAATCCTTGAGCCTTCTAACGTGTCGATAAAATGTCTGTGTGTCTGTAAAACAAATGTACGCCGATACGGCGGCGGCCGTTACTCGGCCATCGGCGCTTTCGGCGCGTCGCCGAGGATCTTCGAAATTTCCGGCTCGACCGCGGCGGCCCAGCGCTTATAGCCGAGTTCGGTCGGATGGACGAAGTCGGCCATCAGCTCGGCGGGAACGCGGTTCGCTTCGTCGAGCCAAATGTAGTTGATGTCTTTGACGATCACCTGCGGGTCGTCGCGCAGCAGGTCGAGAAGCAAAGCGTTCGATTTCGCCACGCGCGAACGGGTCGGCTGTTCCCCTTCCGGGCCGACCACAAAAGTGAACAGGACCAGGATTTTGATGTCGGGATAGAGCCGTTCGAGTTTGTCGACGATCATCTTCGTGCCGAGCGGAACGTCGGCGGGATTCTGGTTGCACGCGACCCAGAGGTTGTTGATTCCGATCAGGAGCATCGCCGCTTTCGGACGGATCTTGTCCATCGGCGCGTCGTCGAGCCGCCAGAGGACGTTCCCCGTCTGGTCGCCGCCGAATCCCATGTTCACGCAGTTGCGGTCGCCGTAATAGTAGTCGAGAACCGGTTTGCCGCCGGTGTCCCAGCCGTGGGTGATCGAGTCGCCGATCAGAAGCAGATCGACGTTCCCGCGGGCGATGCGCTCTTTGTTCGCCTCGTGGCGTTCGCGCCACCAGTCGGCGCCCATGTTGTCGGAAGGAACGCAGGCGGGCGGAAGAGCGCCGTCGGCGGCCGTGAGCGCCGCGGCGTAAAGAAGGGCGAGGGTGAAAACGGTCAGGTGCAGAAATTTTTTCATGGGGATGCTCTCGATGCGGTTTGCCGCGGCGCGGCGGTTCTCTTTCTTAACGGCTAAGGGGAACACCCGAACCCGCGCCGCGTTCGGAAAGACGGCGCGTTTCGGATGTTCCCTTGATTTCGGATCACGGCGCGGCCGGACGCGTGACGGCGCGGCCGCGAACGTGAAAAGGACGGACTCAGACTTCGATGTTCTCGTAGCCGGGCTGGTACTTCGGACGAACCAGGTCGGCCACGCCGGGGGTCTTGAGAGAGTCGAGGTTCTTGACGATCAGATTTTCGGCGTCCCACTCGACTTTTTCGCCCCATTTGCCCGGTTCGGCCGCCGCCCAGATCGCCAGGTTGCCGAGCAGAATCGTCTCGGTGAGAGGGCCGGCGTGATTCGGGAAGTTCGACCAGCAGATCTCCGGTTTTCCCTCCCAAATGGCGGTGAACCATTCGAGCTTGTGGCGCGCGTCGGCGTCGGCGGCCTTCTCGTCGGTCGGCGCGAGGACGAAGTCGGTTTTCTCTTCCGGAAGACGCGGGATTTCGGCGCCCCCTTCGGCGTGGAACGTGCCGTTGTAACCCGCGCCCTTTTCGCCGATGACGAACGTGCCGTTCACGTCCTGGAAGTCGAAACCGTATTTCTTGCCGAGTTCCGGCGCCGGCGTCTGGCTGCTGTCATACCAGTAGAAGGTGAGCGGACCGCGCCAATCGTTGGCGGGGAATTCGAACTTCGAGATCGACTGCGCCGGGAAGCTGTTGAAGTCGTGCCCCGAGCTGGTGGCGACCACGCTGGTCGGGTTTTTCAGCTCCAGACCCTTGAAGATCATGTTGACGTTGTGGCACGCCATGTCGCCCAGCGCGCCGGTGCCGAAATCCCACCAGCCGCGCCACGCGAACGTGTGGTACAGACCGGGCCAGTATTCGCGGTAAGGCGCGGTGCCGAGCCAGAGTTTCCAGTCGACCTTTTCGAGCGCCGCGTCGATCTGCGCCTTCTTTTCGGCGATTTCGTCTTCGGCGATATCCGGGTCTTCCTCGCGGATCTGTTTGGCGAACTTTTCGAGCGTCATGTCGCGGTTCGGCCCCTGCGGCCAGATCGGACGGTTCGTCATGACGTGAACCTCTTTGATTTCGCCCAGAATGCCGGCGCGGTACTGCGCGGCGTTCTTGCGGAGGTTGTCGTCGGTCGAGCCCTGGTTCCCCATCTGCGTGCAGACGCCGGCGGCTTTCGCCAGATTGCTCAGGTAGCGGGCTTCGCCGATCGTGCGGGTCAGCGGTTTCTGCGTGTAGCAGTGTTTTTTCGCTTTCAGACCCATGGCGGTGATGACCGTGTGCATATGGTCGGTGGTCGAGCAGGTGAGCGCGTCGAATTTGTCTCCCATTTCGGCGAACATGTCGCGGAAATCGACGTATTGCTTGGCGTCGGGGAAGTTTTCGCCCATGCTGGCGAGCGTCCCCTTGTCGACGTCGCACAGAGCGACGACTTTACCGAAAAGACCGGCCTGCTGAATGTCGCCGGCCCCTTTGCCGCCGACGCCGACGCCGGCGACCGCGACGCTCTGAAGCGCCGAGGCGCGGGCGATTTTCTTCTGGTTGCCGCTGGCGACCAGGAAACCGGCTCCGGCAACAGTCGACGTCTTCAGAAAGTCACGACGGGTGAATTTTGTCATTTTAAGATTCCTTGTTGGTGGTATGGTTTTAACGGGCGAAACGGAACCGGAGAGGAATCGGCGTCCCCCTCGGTCCCGTTTCTTGTAAGACGCGTTGTTTCAGAGCGCAAGGCCCCGGATTCGATCAGACCTCAATGTTGTCGTAGCCCGGCTGATACTTCGGACGAACCAGTTCGGCGACGCCCGGAGTCTTGAGCGAGGCGAGATTCTTGACGACGAGCTTTTCGGCGTCCCATTCGATCTTTTCGCCCCGTTTGCCCGGTTCGGCCGCCGCCCAGACGGCGAGGTTCCCCAGAAGGATCGTTTCGGTGAGCGGGCCGCCGCGGTCCGAGAAGCTCGACCAGCAGAGTTCCGGTTTCCCTTCCCACATGGCGGTGAACCATTCGAGCTGGTTGCGGCGGTCGAAGTCGCCGTTGTATTCC
>CADBQY010000169.1 GCA_902796885.1 uncultured Planctomycetota bacterium | reverse complement strand
TGGAAGGGGCGCAAACCGCGCAGCTGATCATCGTGAAGGAGATTCCCGAAGAGATTTCGTTCGGCGCCGAATCGTTCTATCGAATCCACATCAAAAATATGGGAAGTTCGATCGCCCGCGGCGTGGTCGTGCGTGACGCGGTTCCGGAAGGGACGCGGTTCGTCGACTGCCAGCCGGCCGCCTCGACCTACGGCGGAGAGCTGACCTGGCCGCCGTTCGACATGAAGCCGAACGAGGAACGCGTCTTTGAATGCCGATTCGTCCCCGAAATCGAAGGAATCATCGGAAGCACCGCGTCGGTCACCTTCGCCGCCGAAGCCTCCGGTAAGACGACCAGCACGCGCCCGCAGCTGCGTCTGTTGGTCAGCGCGCCGGCCCGCGCGATGCTCGGCGAAATGGTAAAATTCGACATTTCGATCACCAACACCGGAACCGGAACCGCCAAAGGGGTGACCCTCCTGGAAAACGTACCCGACGGTCTGCGCCATCCGAGCGGACGGATGCTGAACAACGCGATCGGCGACATCAAGCCGGGCGAAACGAAACAGCTTGCCCTTTCGCTGCACACCGCCGCGCCGGGTCCGATCACCAACGTGATGAGCGTCTCGACCGAATCGGGTCTCTCCGAAGAGACCTCCACCGAACTGACCGTCGACGCTCCGGAACTTTCGCTCGAAATCTCCGGAGCCAAGAACCGCTACCTGCAGCGGGAAGCGGTCTACCGCCTGAAAGTCTGGAATCCGGGATCGGCGCCCGCCAAGGGGGTCAAACTGACCGCGGAACTGCCGAAAGAGATGCAGTTCGTCCGAACGAACAACGAGGGGGTGTATCAGGAATCGACCCACTCGGTGCACTGGGAGCTGGTCGAACTTCCCGAAAAGACCGCCCCGGGCGAAATCGAACTGGTCTTAAACCCGCAGATGATCGGCACCGGCAAACTGGTCTTCCGGGGCGAAGACAGCCTTCAGCTCTCGGCCTCAACCGAGCAGGAGATCACCGTCGACGGGATGACAGCGCTCAGCTATCAGATCGAATCGATGAACGACACGGTCGAGACGGGAAGCGAGGCGCTTTTCAATATCGTCCTTTCGAACAAGGGGACGAAAGAGGCGACCGAGGTTCAGATGCAGATCGACCTGGCGCCCGGCATGGAAGTCGTCAATATGGAAGGCCCGACCCGCTACACGCAGCAGGGGAGCACGCTGATCTTCGCGCCGATTTCAAAGATCGGGCCGCGGGAGGAGACGACGTATAAGCTCAGACTGAAATGCTCGGTTCAGGGAGACCAGCGGCTGAGCGTTCAGGTCGGAGCCGACGGGATCCAGCCCCTGACGAAAGAAGAGTCGGTGCGCGTCTACTGACCGTCGGCGGCTTTGGCGATCACCTCCCGATAGTGGGGGTTGTCGGTCAGGCCGATCGCCTCGTAGACGAAACGACTCGGAAGCGAAGCGCGCTCTTTCCCCCACTTCGTCCGGCTCATCGCCATCGAAAGAATCAGGCGCTTTTGCGCGCGGGTCATCCCGACGTAGCAAAGGCGCCTTTCTTCGGCGATGGACGCCTCGTCGAGAGCGGCCACCGACCTCTTGTGCGGCAGAATCCCCTCTTCCATGCCGACCATATAGACCTCGGGGAACTCCAATCCTTTGGCGGCGTGGTAGGTCAGAAGCATCACGCTGTTCTGCTGAAGCTGCTTTTCTTTGTCGGAATCAAACTCCGGTTCGCCGAGCGACGAGTTGATCAGAAAATCGTAGAGGGTTCCTTTCGGGTTTTCCTTTAAAAACGCCGCGGCGGCGTCAACCACGTCGCCGACGCTCGCCCAGCGCGATTTCTGTTCTTCGGCGTCGGGATAGAGATGCTCGATTTCGCGGCGGTAACCGATCTTTTCGATGAAGGAGGTCAGGGAATCGGCCGTAAACGATTTGCGGAGACTCTGGCCCGACGTCTGAATGAGCGTGCGGAACGCGTCGATCGCCTTGGCGGCGCGCGGGTCGCCGCCCTCGGCCGCGTTGGCTTTCAGCGCCTCCCAGACCGGCGTTTTCGACTTCAGCGCGGCGTCGGTCAGGCGGCGAATCGTCGTCGCGCCGATCCCGCGCGCCGGCGTGTTAATAATCCGCAGAAGAGAAATGTCGTCTTGCGGGCGGCAGAGGACCTTGAGATACGCCATGATGTCCTTGACCTCTTTTCGGTCGAAGAACGACTGGCTCCCGACGATGGTGTACGGCACCTTGGCGCTGCGAAACTCCATTTCGAAAGCGCGCGCCTGTTCGTTGGTGCGGAAGAGCACCGCGAATTCCCCCGGCTTACGGCCGTCGTTTTTGATCCGCTTGTCGATGTGGCGGACCACCCGTTTCGCCTCGTCTTCGGCGTCCTTGAACTGCTGAAAAAGCGGGGGGGCCCCTTCGCGGGCGGTACGGAGCTTTTTCGGATGACGTTCGCGGTTAAACGCGATCAGACGGTTCGCCCAGGCGAGAATCTCTTTCGTCGACCTATAGTTCACCTCGAGCCGGACGACCTTGGCGTCGGGCCAGTCTTTTCGGAAATTCAGGATATGCGTCACCTCAGCGCCCCGCCACCCGTAGATCGACTGGTCGTCGTCCCCCACCACGCAGAGATTGCGATGGGGAAGCGCCAGCGCTTTGATGATCTGATACTGGGATTGGTTCGTGTCCTGATACTCGTCGACCAGGATATGGTCGAAAAGGCCCGCCTCGGCTTTGAGCGTCTCGGGAAAGTTCGCGAACAGATCTTCGGTCAGAAGGAGAATGTCATCGAAGTCGACCGCGCCGAGCGTTTTCAGAAGGTTCTGGTACCGGCGGTACGCGACCGCCATGACGTAGTCGTTGTTATTCCCCTCGTCGAGATGGTCGAGCGCTTTTTCGGCGCGGACGCCCGCCGTTTTCCAACGGCCGATCCGGCGAATCAGATCGGCGGGCCCGATCTTGCCGGCCGACACTTTGATATCGCGCAGGACCTGGCGCGCCGCCGCTTCCTGGTCGCCGGTGCTGTATATCGTAAAGACGTTCGGGAACCCCAAAAGATTGATCCGCCGCCGGAGGATCCGAACGCAGTAGGAATGAAACGTCGAGACGACCGGTTTGGTCTCGCGGCGGCTCCCCAGTCTTTTGCCGATCCGCTCTTTCATTTCCTTCGCCGCCTTATTCGTAAAGGTCACGGCGAGAATCCGCTCGGGCTTCGTCCCTTTTTCGATAAGATTCGCCACGCGGAACGTCACCACGCGGGTCTTGCCCGTTCCCGCACCGGCCAGAACCAGAAGAGGACCCGAGAGAGTATCGACCACCTGCTGCTGCTGCGCGTTAAGCTGAAATTTTCTTTCCATCGATCGATCCGCATCCTCCCGGTTACCCCATTTTTATATCACGCGCGGGGGGAGTTGCAAGGGGGAATCAATCGGAACGCCGCCGACACGAAGAGACCGCGTTGAAAAAGAAATTGAGGAGAGGAAACTCTTCGCGGCGGACGCGCGCCCCCGGCAGGGGAGACGCCGCCTCGTCGGGCGACACCGCGCTGTAACTGACCAAAAGCCGCGGCGGGCCGACCGGCCGGACCGAAACCTCCCGCTCGACCGGCTCGGCGATCGGTTCGGACGGCGGCGGAACGGTCACGGGACGTTCGGGAGCAAGATCCAAAACGACCGGTTCTTCGTCGGGAGCCGTTTCGATGACCGCGGCGGCCGACTCCGGCACGATCGGCTCTTCGGCCGCGGGGGGAGCGTCCGACTCGTCGTCGTCATAAAAAGGGTACTCGATCCGCCGGGTCGTCGACGAAACCGGCGCCGCGCGGCGTTCTCCGACCGGACGCGCGGCGGCGACCAGGGTGACGGGACGGATCAGTTCGGGATTCGAGCTCACCCCGGCGTACTCTTTCGAGAGGATAAACTGCGACAGCGGACGGGTGGCGAGTTCCGCCGGGTCGACCCGCACTCCGACCTCGTCCGCGGGGTTCTCTCCCGCGGCTCTCTCTTCGCGCACCGGATTCTCTTGAACGTTTTCTTCCATATCCCTCGCCCGCCCCGAATGGGGAACAATCCACTCCGATTATCGGCCGCCTTCTCTCCGGCCGTTAAGGTCGAACCGGTTATTCCGATTCCGCAAAATTTTCCGACGGCGGAAACCGAAGCCGCGGGCGCCGCGCCAAGTCGGGTGGTGGCGTCCTTTACCGCGGTGTGGTAGAATAGAGCCTAAAGAATTCCGAAACTCCTTTCGAGAAAGGGACAGTAATGCTCAAAGGAATCTCCCCCCTCCTCTCCCCGGAACTCCTGGCGGAACTCTGCCGCATGGGGCACGGGGACGAAATCGTCCTTTCCGACGCGCATTTTCCGGCGCATACGCTCAACAAGCGCGTCATTCGCGCCGACGGTCTGACGGTCACCCAGCTGTTGGACGGGATCCTCCCCCTCTTCGAACTCGACGCCTACGTCGAGTCGCCGGTCGTCATGATGCAGCCGGTGCCGGGCGACACGTTCGACCCGAACGTCGAGGTCCGCTACCGCGAGGTGATCGACCGCCACGCGCCGAAAACCCCGAAAATCGCCCGAATTGAGCGATTTGCCTTCTACGAACGCGCCAAAAGCGCGTACTGCGTCCTTCTGACGGGCGAGACGGCGATCTACGGGAATATCATTCTGAAAAAAGGGGTCACCCCGCTCGGCTAGGCGCAACATGGGATCGAAATTCATCGTCCTGGGCGCTGGAATCAGCGGTCTGGCGGCGGCGTTGCGGCTTCGGGAACTGGTCCCCGACGCGCGGGTCCGTCTCTGGGAGAAGTCGAACCGGCCCGGGGGAGTTCTCCGCACGGTGGAGCGGGGAGGCTTTCAGTTTGAACAGAGCACCGACAACTTCATCACCTTCGTTCCGTGGGGGCTGAACCTCTGCGAAAAACTCGGGCTGACCGACCGCCTTGTCCGCACGAACAACCGCGACCGGCGCACGTATGTGGCGCGCCGCGGGAAGCTTTACCCTCTTCCGGACGGTTTTATGATGCTCGCCCCGACCCGGCTCTGGCCGATGGTCACCACCCCGCTGTTGAGTCCGCTGGGGAAAGCGCGCGCCGGGCTGGAGCTCTTTCTTCCCCGTCTGACCGACGAACGGGACGAGTCGATCGCGCAGTTCGCGCGGCGGCGGCTCGGACGCGAGGTCTTCGACCGGATCGTCGAGCCGCTATTGAGCGGAATCTACGCCGGGGACGCCGAAAAGATCAGCCTCCTGGCGACCCTCCCCCGTTTTCGCGAGATGGAAAAGAAAGACCGCTCGCTGATCCTCGCCATGACCAAAACGCAAAAAGAGGCGCGGCGGGCGAAGCGGGAAGAGGAATCCGGCGCGCGATACAGCATGTTCGTCACCCTGCGGGAAGGGCTTTCGCGCCTGGCCGAAAAGTGCGCCGAAGCGCTCGGCGAAGACGTGATTCAGTATCGGCGCGCCGCCGCGCGCGTCGACCGTCTGCCGGGCGAGTCGGGCGCGGCGCGATGGCGCGTTACGGACGAATCGGGCGCCGCCGAAGAGGCCGACGCGCTGATCTGCGCGCTCCCCTCGCCGGTCGCCGGCGCGCTCTTTACCGAATCGGTTCCGGAGGCCGCGCGGTATTACGACGCCATCGAACAGACCGGCTGCGCGGTCGTCTCGCTCGCGTTCCGCGACGAGCAGATCCGCCGTAAATTCAAGGGAATGGGATTCGTCGTCCCCACCCGCGAGGGGGGCTCGATCATCGCCGGAAGTTTCAGCAGCCACAAATATCCCCATCGCGCTCCGGCGGGCTATACGCTTCTGCGGATATTCGTCGGCGGCGCGCGGGCGCCCGAACTGGCCGAAATGCCCGACGCGCCCCTGTTGGAGCGTGTCCTGACCGAAATCCGTCCCCTGCTCGGCGCGGAAGGGGAACCGGCCGACGTCGAAATCTCGAAATGGCCGCGCGGGATGCCGCAGTATCACATCGGGCATTTGGACCGTCTGGCGCGGCTCAACCGCGCGCTCGAACGCGAGCCGACCCTGGCGCTCTGCGGCAACTCGTTTACCGGGGTCGGGCTTCCGAACTGCATCCACACCGGCGAAGAGGCCGCGGAAAAGGTGGCGAAATGGCGCGTATCGGAGTGATCAGCGACACACATGGCGAAGAGCGTCTGATTCGGCAGGCGATGGAGGTCTTTAAAGAACTCGGCGTCGTACGGATCCTTCATTGCGGCGATCTCTGCGTTCCGGAAAACGTCGCCCTGTTTCGGGAGATCCCGACCGATTTCGTCTACGGCAACTGCGACTCGTGCGTACGCCTTTCGATCGAACGGGCGGTCGAGAAATACGGCGGAACGCTCCACGGCGACTTCGGCTCGCTCCGCCTTTACGGAAAGAACGTCGCCTTTCTGCACGGGCAGAACCGCACGCGTCTTTTGCAGGAGCTCGACGGCGGCGCGTGGGACCTGATCTGCTGCGGCCACACGCACCGCTACGAGTTCTCGATGCACGGCGACACGATCCTGCTGAACCCCGGCGCGCTCCAGCGCCGAAGCCAGACCCCCGGCGCCGTCTGCGTCGATCTGCCGAAGATCGACGTCACGCGGTTCACACTCGGATAAACCTGGAAAAACGATGGAAAATCTGCCCAACTTCTTTCACGTCGTCCTCTATCAGCCGGACCCTGAGCCAGGGTTGGCAATACTCGGCTCCTGGCTCCGCAGTCGCAAAAGCGTGAACGACCGACAAGAAACGACGTCACGCGGTTCACTCTCGGATAAACCTTGAAAACGATGGAAAACCTGCCCAACTTCTTTCACGTCGTCCTCTATCAGCCGGAGATCCCCGAGAATACCGGCGCGATCGGCCGCACCTGCGTCGGGGTCGGCGCCAAGCTCTGGCTGGTCCGTCCGCTCGGCTTTCAGATCGACCAGCGGCGGCTCAAGAGGGCGGGGCTCGACTACTGGCCGAACCTCAACTGGGAGATCGTCGACGACTGGGACCGCCTGCTCGACCGGATCGCCGAAGAGAACGGTCTGTCCCCGTCGCCGGAACGGGGTTTTTCGCGTCCCCTGCCCGGCCGATTTTGGTTCATGACCAAACGGGGCGCAGCCGACTACACGCGGACCGAACTGCGCCGGGGCGACGTTTTCGTCTTCGGCGCCGAATCGACCGGTCTGCCGGGCGAGATCACCGAAACGCACGCCGACCGATGTCTGAAAATCCCGATCCAGCCGGGAATCCGATGTCTGAACCTTTCGGTTTCGGTCGGCGTCACCCTCTTCGAAGCGCGACGACAGATATACGAGAAGTGACGGAAAGACAAGGAGCGACCGATGTCGACATTCCCCCCCCATTTTCTTTTTTCCCTTCGATTCGAGGCGAAATCGGTTCCCGCCGGACGGGCGAGACTGACCCCCGAATTCCTGGGCGAGAAGTACGAGCTCCCCGCCCTGGGGAGTTTCCCGCCGCCGCAAACCGCCGCGGCCAAACCGGCCGGCACGCCCGACTTTCACTTCCGGTTCGGCTGGCGGGCCGACGGTCTGTTTCTGACCGTCGTTCTGCGGGGCAAGAAAAAGCCGGTCGCGGTCGTTCCGCAGCGCCTCGAAGCGAGCGATTCCCTTTCGCTTATGCTCGACACGCGCGACGTGCGGGTGATTCACCGCGCCACGAAGTTCTGTCACCGGCTCCTCTTCACGCCGATCGACCCGAAAAACGCGGCCGCCGGCGCGGCGCCCGGCGCGGTCTGGCTTCCGATCCATCGGGCTAAGGCGCACCCCAATCCGGTCGACACCGCGCGGTTCGAGACCGCCTACGCCGCCAAGAAGGATGGTTGGTCCATGTCGGTCTTCATGCCCGGCGACACCCTGACCGGCTACGACCCGGCGGAACATACGCGGATCGGACTGAGCTTTATCCTGTTCGACAGCGAATTCGGCTGGCTCACCCAACAGCTGCCCGACTATTTCCCCGTCGCCGAAGACCCGAGTCTTTGGGCGGCGGTCGACCTGGTCGGCTAGCGGAAAAGGTTTCCGGCGATAAAATTCGGGTCGGCCGAGTCGAACAGATATTGAAGGAAATTCCCGTTAAGATAAAATAAGGGAGTATTTTTAACTTCCGGTCCGACTGCCGTCTATTGGACTTTCGCGGCGGCCGAAAACCGAAAAGAGACCCAGATCCTATTTGAAAGGAGCGATGACGTGTCCGAGAGACTTGAAAAGATCAACGCGATGTTCTATCCGAAATCCGTAGCCGTGATCGGCGCTTCGGCCCGGGCCGGGAGCGTGGGGAACGACGTGGTCAAAAACCTGGTTTCCGCCTATTCCGGAACGATCTATCCGATCAACCCCAAAGGGGGCGAAATTGAAGGCCGGCAGGCGTACGCCAACCTGACCGACGTGCCGACCGACGTCGACCTGGTCGTCGTCTGCATCCCCGCCAAGGCGGTGATCGGCGTGGTCGAGCAGTGCAAAGCGAAGAACGTCAAAGGGATCGTCGTCATCTCGGCCGGGTTCAAAGAAACCGGTAAAGAGGGCGCCGCCATGGAAAAAGAGCTCGCCGCCGCCGTTCAGGACGCGGGGATTCCGCTCATCGGTCCGAACTGTCTGGGGATCATCAACCCCGAAGCCGGCGTCGCCATGAACGCCAGTTTCGCCAGCAAGCTGGGGCTGTCCGGTTCGCTCGCCTTCATTTCGCAGTCGGGCGCGCTCTGCACCTCGGTTCTTGATTTCGCGGTCGCCCGAAAGATCGGGTTCAGCAAATTCGTCAGTTTCGGGAACAAAGCCGACGTCAAAGAGGTCGACCTTCTCGAATACCTCGCCGACGACCCGAAGACGAACGTCATCGCCCTCTATCTGGAAGATATCGGCGACGGCGCCAAATTCACCGAAATCGCCCGCAAGATCGTCTTCGAAAAGAAGAAGCCGAGCCTCTGCCTCAAATCGGGGCGGAGCGCCGAAGGGGCGAAAGCGGTCAGCAGCCACACCGGATCGCTCGCCGGTTCGGACCGCGTCTACGACGCGCTCCTTCTGCAGGCGGGCGTTCAGCGGGTCGATTCGATCGAAGAACTGTTCGACCGCGCCTCGCTCTACACCACCCAGCCCCTGCCGAAGGGGAACCGTCTGGCGATCATCACCAACGCCGGCGGCCCCGGGATCATGGCGACCGACGCCGCGGTCAAAGCGGGTCTGAAACTCGCCGAGATCTCGCAAGAAACGAAAGACAAGCTCCTCGCGCTGAAAATCGAAGGTACCGACAAGCCCCTCATTCCCGCCGCCGCCTCGCTGCGCAACCCGGTCGACGTCCTGGGCGACGCCAAGGCCGACCGTTACGAAGGGACCGTCAAGGTCGTGATGGAAGATCCGGGCGTCGATATGGGGATCGTCATTCTGACCCCGCAGTCGATG
>CADBQY010000168.1 GCA_902796885.1 uncultured Planctomycetota bacterium | reverse complement strand
CTTGCCACCAATCTGGGGGACGATATGCCCGATATCGCCGATTTCCTGAAAGAAGCGGCGGTTAAGGTCGAGGCGATCCGCAGCTGATCGAAACCCTTCGGGGAATCTGTTCGAAACGAAAACCGCGCCGCCCGGGGAGCTTTGGGCTTCTCGGGCGGCGCGGTTTTTTGCTGAGAAGAGGCGGTTACGAAGCCGCTTCGGCCTTGATCTGCCGAGCGAACTCGCGGCCGAGTTCGACCGGCGGATTCTCGCCGTCGATCTGCTTGGCGAGCGGATAGGCAGGGTTTTCGGTCGGAACCATATAGGTCGTCTGCGACGGGAACGCGAACGAAACGCCGAGCCGTTCGGCCAGGCGAATGATGTCGAGGATCAGACCCTGGCGCGCGCGAAGCTCTTCGTGGACGTTGGCGACCACGAAGAAACAGACCATCTGAATGTCGATCGACGAGGCGCCGAAATCGTTGACGCTGACGCGGATGTCGTCTTTGCGCGTGACCGGATGCTGTTCGATCAGCTGGCGGACCCCGGCGACGAACGCCTCGAAGAGGGGAACCGGCGTGTCGTACTGGAGGCCGAGCGTCGTTTTGTATCGGCGCGACTGACGCCGCCCCATGTTGTCGACCACGTCGGTGGCGAGCTGACCGTTCGGAATCACGACGCGCGAGTCGTAAAAGGTCTTGATCGACGTGGAACGGAGCCCGATCCGCTCGACCACCCCTTCGATGCTCCCGACGATGATGTAGTCGCCGACGGTGAACGGCTGGTCGAGGAGGATCGTCATGCTCCCGAAGAAGTTGGCGATCGTCTGCTGGGCGGCCAGAGCGACCGCGACGCCGCCGATTCCCATCCCGGAAAGGATCCCGAGGGCCGAAATGCCGAAAATCTGAACGACGGCGACCACCGCCGAGCAGATGACGAGGAATTTCAGAACGCCGGTCGACAGGTCGACCAGGACGCTTTTGACCTTGTTGACCGAGGTGTTCAGACGCCGCTGGAGCCAGTAGCGGAAGATGTCGACCATCCGCAGGAGCATGAGCATCAGCATGACCACGCAGAGGGGATGGAGGATCACGAACGCGACGTGAAGAATCTTGGGGTAGATCGCCATTCCCATCAGACCGCCGAACCAGACCCACGCCATGCCGATATACGCCAGCGGACGAAGCGCCCATTTGAGTTTGTCGGAATAGTCCTCCTTATCGGTTCCGCGCACTCGGGTGAAAAGGAGAAGAAGCCAGGAGATGATGGTCGGCGTGAGCTTGGCGACCAGCAGGCCGAGCAGGAAAACGATTCCGATCAGGCACCATTGCAGAACGAGGACGCCGCCGAACCGGTGGAAGAAGACGTCCGGGAGTTTGCCGACGATGGTGTCGTTGAAGAAGATCGGCTTTTTGTCTTTGATCTCGCGAAAGATGGCGGGAATGTCGGCGACCGACGACGGGGCGAACCGCCAGATTCCTTCGTCGGAACGGGTCAGGCGGATCGCCTTGAAATTATGGTCGGGCCAGAGATCGCAATCGTTGCCGCTGTAGGTTTCGGGAATACCGTCGAGACTGAAATTGTCGAGCCGAACCAGGATTCCCGCCAGCTGGTGCGCGTAGGAGAAGCGGTCGGACTGGCTCAGTTCGGGCATCTGCGAGAAATCCATGCACCGGACCGCGTCGTGGTAGTGGCTCCGTCCGCACGAATGGAGAAAGAAACGAACCGTCTGTTGCGGGCCGGAGAGCTGTTTTAAGACGACGATTTCGTGCGCGTCCATCTCTTTGGCCGGAGCTTCGGCGGCGGGGGGCGTTTCGGCGTTCTCTTTGGAAGAGGATTCCGACTCGGCCGGCACGGCCTGCGCCACTTTGATGGTGTTCACGTCGGCGGGGACGAAGACGTCTTTCGACTTCATCTCGTCGGGAATATCGTTGCTGTCGGCGACCACCTGCGGGACCTCCTTGGCGTCGGCGGCCGGTTCGGCCGCGTCGGCACGGTAGGGGGTCGGCAGAGGAACCGGTTTCGCCGCCGGGGACTGCGCCGGCGCTGCGGCGGTTGCCAGCGCGGCGGCGAGCGTGAAAAGAAAGAGAAGAAACCGGTCCGAGCCGGTACGTTTTAACCGTCGATCCATCGATTTTGCTCCCGATCCAGTGGGAATGTTCGCGTCCGCCGCGGCCGAAATCCGTTCGGCCTGTTCCGGCGGACAAAACTCTCGCGTGATTATAGGCGAATTCGCGGGAAAGAGGAACGCCAATATTTTCGCCCGCCGCGGGAAAAACCGTTAGACTGGGGGTGAAGCGTCCTTTTTGCGCGGTCGATGCGGCGAACACGGCTTTCGCGTTAATTTAACGATTATGTCGGTTCTGCGCGGTGTAGGAACGGGGCGTGTTCGATTCGTCCCCTTTATTTATGACCGCGCGAAACGCCGCTGAACGATAAAAAGATGACGGTGCGCTCCCGCCGTGCGTGGGGCGCCGGAAGGGATGATTGACCTTCGATTCGGCAAACGTGTTCCCGACAGGAGTAACGAAATGAGGAATATTTTCAGAGCTCGGACCAACGACACCACGACCCGCCGCGGTTTCCTGACGACGAAACGCTTTTCGTTGGAATCGCTCGAAGACCGGCTCCTTTTGACCGCGGTGCCGAACGACTGGGGACTCCTGGCCGAAAAGAGCGCCGCGATCAGTTCGGCGGGAGAAGCGCAGGTCGGGCTCGACGTTCTGGTCGACGACGGCGGGCGCGCGGTGATCGGACTTCTCGTTTCGTCGGACGGCGAAGGGAACCTCGATCCGGGAATGATCCGGATTTCGGACGTTCGGGGCGCCGACGTGACCGATTCGGTGCTGATCAAATCCCGGCCCGACCGCGCCGACGGGACGGCGCTCTTCCTTCTCGACATTCCGGACGGGGAATATGAACTGACTCTGACCGCCGAATCCGCGGCGGCGGGGAATCTGACCTGCTCGGTTTTCCTGCCGGGCGACTTGAACCGGGACGGCCTGATCAATCTGGATGAATACAAAATGGGAACGGTCTACGCCAACGCGTGGAGCCTCTGCAAGTCGGGGGTTCCGTCGCTGGGGGTGATCGAATACTACCTGGAAGAGTACAACATTGACCTGACCGACATTTGGAGCGTCTACAACCCGCGTTACGACGCGAACATGGACGGCGTGGTCAACCGCGCCGACGTCGATATCTTCGGCCGCGGCTACGGTCGCGACGTTTCCGTCTCGTTTTTCGATCTCCTTTTTCTCACGCCGAACAACCGCGAACTGCAGGCCGCGGAAGGGACGGTCGGCCGTTCGTCCGAAGAGACCGCGCTCGGTCCCGACTCGTTCGTCGCCGAGGTGCGGGGGAATTCCTACGTGTCCTCCGGATATACCGCGGAGACGTTCGAACAGGTCGGCGCTGTTCTTTCGGACGGCGGCGCGTGGACCGTCGACTGCTCGGATCGGATCGGACTGACCGAAGACGGCCGGTTCGCTTTCGACGCGGCGTCGGATATCTTCGATTTTCTGCGTCCCGGCCAGTCGCTCACCCTTTCGTTCGACTACTATCTTAACGATGTGACCTTCGAAGGACTCGACCTGGTCTTTCAGGATCTCTACGGCGGCCGGGTCGTCGTGACGATCGACGGCGTCAACGACGCGCCGCGCGGCGCGTCGGACTACGAGGCCGCTTACGACCTGAATGTCGGCGGACCGGCGCCGGCGATCAACGTACTCAGCGGTATCGCCGATCCCGAGGGGGAGGGAGTGACCGTGTCGATCGTCGGCGCGTCGCTCGGCGCGAACGGCTACGGGATTCCGACCGACGTCGATTACGCCGAGATCTTCAGCGTGACGCCGCAGGGGCTTTTCGGATTGGACGCCGAGGCGCTCGGCGATCTGCTCGCCGCGGTCCCCGAAGGGGAAGAGGCGACATTTACGATTTCCTACGCGGCGGCGGATCCGCGGGGAGCCTCGACCGGCGGCGTCGTCACGCTGACGGTGACCGGAAAGAACGACGCGCCGCGCGGCGCGAAAAATTACGCCGCCCGCTACGATCTGGAAAGCGGCCTGATGACGCCGACGGTCCGTCCGCTCGACGGCGTGACCGATCCGGACGGCGACGCGCTGGTTCTTTCGATTGAAAGCGCCGCGCTGGCGGCGAACGGTTACGGGATCCCGACCGACGCCGATTACGCGGCGTATTTCTCGGTCGGCGAAAACGGCGTCCTGACGGTCAGCCGCGCGGCGCTGACGCGTCTTCTTCAGGCGGTTCCCGCCGGCGAGTCGGTCCTCTTCACGATTTCCTACGCGGCGTCCGATCCCCGCGGCGCGTCGGACGGCGGCGCGGTCGAGCTGACGGTCGCCGGCCGGAACGAGGCGCCGAACGCTCCGGATATCCAGCTGACCGAAACGCTCGACGAGCGGGGCGCGCTCGCGTTTACCGTCGATCTTTCGGCGAAAGTGACCGACCCGGACGGAGACGACGTCGAAGCGACCGGGTTCGTGATCGGCGGCGAAAGTTACGCCGCCGCCGACGTCGTCTCGCTCGAATCGGACGGCTATCTCTATACGTACGACGCCGAGGCCCGCGTCATGACGGTCGCCGCGTCGCCTTCGACCGCCGAGAACCTTCGCTGGCGGTACAACGCCGCCGACGGCACGATGCCGGTTTCGTGGTTCGTCTATCTTGTGAGCGACGGCGCCGCCGAAGCTCAGGGAACGGTGACCCTTTCGTTCCGCGCCGAAGACGATCCGGCGGAAACAACGTCGAATCCCGCCGACCGGACGCTCGTGAAAAACGCGCGGGCGGTTTCGGGCGACGTGACCCCGCTGGGAACCGCGCTCTACAAGTCCGACCGTGACGGCTATACGGTCTCGGTGTCGGTGAGCGACGCCGCGGGGAACGTGATCAACCGCGGCGCCCTGGCCAATCTGGTCACGGCGTCCGTCGCCGGATCGGCGCCGAACGCCGCGGTCGTCTTCGCCGCCGACGACGTCCTGGCGAACCAGCTTGAGACGGACGGCGTCTATACCGTCTCGTACGAATTACTTTACGGCGGCGTCGCCGAGACGGGCGGTTCGTTCCGCCTGACCGTGAAAGACCTGCAGGTTGGGCCGTGGGCGGGAACCGTTTCGCTTGAAGAGGGCGAAATCGCCGCCGGCGACCGGGCGCTGCCGCAGGACGGCTATACAGCCGAGATCGGCGGGACGGAATACCGCAGCGCGTCGTTTACCGTTTCGGGACTCACGCAGGTCTCGGCGGCGCTTTCCGACGGAACCGCGATCGGCGGCGATTACGCTTCTTATCTGACCTGGAACGCCGACGACGGCCGGTTCACGTTCGACGCGAGTTCGGACGCGTTCGATTTTATTCCCGCCGGAAAGACGCTGACCGTCGCGTTTGACTTTTACCTCGACGATCTCCGCTTCGACGGGATCGCCGACTCTTACAGCGGGATCGAGGGGGGGACGGTCGTCGTCTCGGTGGCCGGCGTCAACGACGCGCCGCGCGGCGCGGGGAACTATGCCGCGACCCTCTCGCTGAACTCGGGCCGGCTGATCCCGACCGTGAACGTGACAAACGGCGTGACCGATCCGGACGGCGACGCCCTGACGGCGCGGATCGTTTCGGCGGCGATGGGGCCGAACGATTACGGGATCGCGACCGACGCCGATTACGCGTCTTGCTTTTCGATCGCCGACGGCGGGATTTTCGCCGCCGACGTCGAAAAACTGACGGAACTTCTCGCGGCGGTTCCCCAGAACCGGAACGTGACGATGCGCGTCGCGTACGCCGTTTCGGATCCGAGCGGCGCCGAGACGGCCGGCGCGTTGACCCTGACCGTCGTCGGCCGGAACGAAAGTCCGAGCGGCGCCGGAGATTACAAGGCGTTGTACGACGCCGCGAGCGGCGAACTCCGTCCGAGCGTGAACGTTCTTTCCGACGCGGCCGATCCGGACGGCGACGCCCTGACCGCCTCGGTCACGGGCGCGTCGGTCGGTGAAAACGCGTATATCTCGCCGGAGCTCGATTACGCCGCCTATTTCCGATTCGACGCGGCGGGGAACTTCGTCATCGACGCGGGGATGGCCGACCTGGCGGCCGCGATTCCGACCGGCGCGGCGGTCGTCTTTAGCGTCGATTACGCGGTGAGCGACCCGCACGGCGCCTCGGACGGCGGCCGGATCAGTCTGACGGTCTCCGGATCCTACGACGCCCCCGCGTTCGACGGGGAAATTTCCGACGTTTCGGGCGGCTACGGCGAGTCGGTCTCGATCGACCTGGCCGACTATTTCAGCGGAACCGTCTCCGGCTACCGCGTCGATTTGACGGGCGATTCGGCGATCCTCGCCGGATACGACGTGAACGGTTCGCTCCTGACGCTTCGTTTTCTCGATCGCGGCGATTACGCCTCAAATCTGAACCTTTCGGATCTGGCCGCCTCGGTCACGGCGTTCGACGCGGCGGGGAACAAAGCGTCGAGCAACACGTTCGGCGTCTCGCTCGACGGCGCCGCGACGCTGACCCTGACCCTGGCGTGCGTGACCGAAGAGTTCGGCGGCGCCGACGTCAAGACGCTCCGAACCGGCACGGGGAACTTCGGCACGTTCTATTACGTCGATCGGGACGCGGTGCCGCAGACCGACTACGAGGCGGTCGCGGCGGCCTCGGAATACTACCTGGAACTCTGGGTGAACGATATTTCCGCCCTCCTGACCGACCGGAATCGGTTCTTCTACTCGATCCAGGCTCAGCTCAATTATGACACGGACGGCCTGGGGATCACCGCGCTCGACGTCGAGGACGTCTACGCCGGCCGAACCTCGCTGACCAATTTCACCTATTACGACAGCGCCGAGACCCTTCTGAAAGACATTCAGGTCACCTGGCTCTTCTCGGAAGATAAAGACTGGAGCCTCTTGGAGCCGATCACCGGCGGCGAAAACGCCTTCCTCCTGGCGCGTTTCGCCGTCACCGCCGACGCGCCCGCCTCGATCTCGCTCGGCGGCGTCACCGACCCGACGTCGCCGTTCGTCGACGGATACTACTGCGTCCGTACCGGCGAGACCGCGCCGATCGACGACTCGCAGATCCGCACGGTCGGCGTCGCGGCGGCGCATCCCTCCTCGATCCGCGGCGCGGGGGGCGCGGAATACGTCGCCGACGGAGGCGTCTATCTCCGAACCGTGACCGAGAAGAGCGCCACCGACGCGGCGGGCCGCGCCGAGTCGATCGGCGTCAACGCCGATTTCATTCACGAATGGCAGTCCCATTACGCCGAAATCTGGGTGAAGGGGTCCGACGCCGAGTCGATCGACGGCGTTTCGGTCGATCTCGAATTCGATCCGTCTTATTTCGGCGTCGCGGAAATCGAGTTCGGCGGCGCGTTCGCCGACGGGTCGTATTCTTACGACGCCGCGCGCGGCGCGATCGAAAACATCTCGGCCCGCGCGGCCGGAACGCTCGGCGCCGACGGCTATTACCTTCTGGCCCGCGTGAAATACACGCCGGCCGAAGGCGCCGATCTGGCCTGGAGCGCGTCGCTCGCGCCGACCCGCCTGCGGTGGTCCCTGAACGGGGCGGAACTTTTCACCGAGTCCGGAACGCGTTCGGCGTATATCGGTGCCGACGCCGTCGGCGACCTGTGGGCGAATCCCTACGACGTCAACGACGACGGCGACGTGAACGTGGTCGATTTCGTGGCGTTCGTCAATCGGTACGGCGGCGATTCGACCGATAGTTACGCGGGCGCCTCGTTCGACTTTAACCGGGACGGAACGGTCGACCTGCGCGATTTTACCGCGTTTTCGAACGTCTACGGTGTGACCCGCGCCGACGCGGCCGCCGGAAAATCGCGGCTTCTCTTCCCGGAATCGTTTACACGGCAGTATCTCGGCTCGACCCTCGACGCCGACAACGCCGAACTGGTCGGCGCGATCCGCGACGCCGCCGTTTCGGCGTGGAACGAGGCGCTCGGCGTCGAGACGGGGCTCGACGTGACGATCGTCGTCAAAGACCTTCCCGACGGACGGCTGGCGGCGGCGCAGGCGGCCGAAACCGATCCGGAGAGCGGCCTGGTCACGCGCGGGATCATCTACCTGGACGACGACGCCGCCGGCGCGCGGTGGTCGGCGCGGCTGACGCCGCCGTCCGCCGACTCGGGGCGGTACGACCTGTACACGGTGATCCTGCACGAGCTGGGACATCTCTACGGGTACGATTCCGAAAACGACGCGCTGGTCTCGATCGCCGACGAGTTCGACTGGGTCGCCGCCGACGGCCACTCGACCGACGCGGCGGACCTGATGTATCCGTTCATCGATCCGGGAACGCGCAAAGGGATCACCGTTCGTGACGCGGCGGTGATTTCCGCCCTGTGGCAAACCGTTCCGGCCGGAGAACCGGCCGCTACCGCCGCGGCGCGGCGCGACGTTCTCTTCGCGGAATTCGACGCCCAAAACGCCTCGTGGTCTCTTGATTTTGCCGAAGAGGTCGCCGACGCTCTGGCCGCCGAGTTCGCCGAAAATATCGATCCGGCGTTCCGCGACGTTGGTCTCGGCGGGGATCTGTGATAGAATGGGTGCGAATCCGCACGGGCGATATAGGCTCCCAGCCCTTCGGGCGGTCGCACAAGCCCGGCGTAATAACCAAGCCCCGCCAACGAGAGGGGCGCAACCGGCTAGCTGAAAATCCGACGGGCATCTATTGCCCGTGCGGCTTCGCACCCGAACGAAAGGACCGCAATGTTGTTCCCGCAGAAAAATCGAAACTTTTCTCTGTCCCGCCGCCGTCCGACCGCCGAACCGCTGGAAGACCGTCTCCTTCTGACGGCGACCGGCTGGGGCGGATTCGACCCGATTCCCGACGTCAACGTCTACGCGGTGGAAGCCTCCGAAATTGACATCGATTTCGGTAATCGAACCGATTTCGATCAGATTGCCGCCGCCGATATGAACAAAGACGGGATCGTCGATCTGGTGACCCTGCGCGACGTCGAAAGCGCGCCGGTCGTTACGGTCTATCTGGGGGAAGGGGACGGCGTTTACGCCCGGGGAACGGAGTTTGTCCTTCCCGCCGCCGGCGGGGCGGCCGCGACGGGTTTGCTGGCCGATCTGAACGGCGACGGCGTTTTGGAATACGTCGGCGCGGCGCAGAATACGTCGGTCGGCACCTATCTCGAAACGGCGGTCTACCGTTACGGCGGGAACGCGTTCTCCAAAATCGGAACGTCGACCGTTTCCCTTTCGGTCTACGGGAACTATTCGGTTTACACGGTGACCTCGATCCGCCTGGCGGCGGTCGACGGCGACCTGGCGATCCAGCTTGAAAACAGTTACGCGTTCGACTCGTCGGGCGGCGCGCACTCGATCGACGGCCTGGCCGTCTGCACGGGGAACGGCGCCGGGGCGTTTTCGAACCCGCGCCTTGTCCCCGCCTTTACGGGACAAGCCGTCGGTTCGGTCGCCGTCGGCGGCGTCGACTATCTCGTTTCGCTCAACAAAGAGACCCGCGCGTTCGGGTTCTGGTTCTATAACGACGCCAAGACGGCGTGGTCGAGCGCCGGGTCGGTCGGCTACGCGTCGGAACTCGGCAGCGTGGCGGTGACCGCCGCCGACGCCTCGGGAAGCGCGCTGCGCCTGACCGGAACGCTCGGCGGCGAGAGTATCGTGGCCGAATTTTCGCTCGGCGCGTCGACGGACGGGAAGGTCGTTCTGAACGCCTCGCAGACGTACAAGCTCGACCACGTCTATTCCGCGCAAACCCTTTTGACCGGCGGCGACCTGAACGGCGACGGCCGCGGCGACGTCCTGGTGATCGATCCGAACCGATACACGGTCCTCTTCGGACAGGCCGACGGTTCGTATCGCGTGGCCGAGACGACGGTGGCGCAGACCGATTATCTGGCGACCGTTCTGCTGAACCCCGAAGGGGACGGCCGAATCGAGATCCTCGCCGTGGGCGGGATCGGCGTCTGGAAGATCCTCCTCGACGCGCCCGACGCGGAACCGACTTCCTGCGGTCTTTTCGACGCCTCCGCGTCGGCGGCGGTCGTCGGCGACTTCGATGAAGACGGCTCCGTCGAAATCGCCGTGATCGAGTCGGAAGGGACCCTGGTCGCGATCTACGACGAAGAAGGGGGCTCTTACGCGAAAACCGCGGTCGTCGAGGCGCCGACGCAGACCGTCGGCGGCGTTACGGTCACCGCCGCGCCCGTCGGCCTGACGGTCGGCCGGTTCACCGACTCGGCGCACCTGCAGGTTTTAATCCGCTACGCGTGGAACACCGGCGACGGCGACACGTTCGTCGTTTACGACGCGGCGTCCGGCCGGCGGGCGCTGACGCTCGATCTGGCCGACGGCGAAAGCGCCGCCGCCTTTGCCGCCGGCCATATCACCTCGGCTCTCTACGACGACCTGGTCGCCGTCGTTTCGAACGGTACGAATCTCTCGTTCGTTCAGTGGGGGAACTCTTCGGCGCGGCTCAATCGAAAAACGGCCGTCCTTCTGGGCGCCGAGACCGACTTCTCGATTCGCCAAATGGCGGTCGCCGATCTCGACGGCCGGGGACGCGGCGACGTCGCGATCCTCGACGGGGGGGCCGGCGGCGGCGCGCGGCTCGGCTGGCTGACGAGTACCGGTTCGACTTTTTCGACCGCCGGACTCGGCTGGGGCGAGCGGATCGCCGCCGACGGAACGTTTTCGGAACTTCTCCTCAGCGACATCACCGGCGACGGCCTTTCCGACGCGGTGACGACCCGCACCTATACCGACGGCGACGGCGTTCAGCGCTCGACGATCTATCTGGCCGAAGGAACGGGCGTTTCCGCCGCGCCGCTGGACGCGCTGACCGGCTACGCGCTCGGCGGCGAATACGCCGCGGGGATCCCCTTCGACGGCGGTTCCCTCGCCGGGCCTTCCCTGATCAGCTGCACCGACCCGATCACCGAACTGGGCGATCTGATTCTCGCCAAGGGACGGACCGCCGCGGCGGTCTATTCCCTCGAGGGGGGGACGGGGGACGAGGCGTTTCTCTATCTGCCCCACGCCTCCTCGTCGGCGCTGCCGACCTCGATTTTAAGCGACGTTTCTTCTTTGGGAAGCGATTATTACAAGTGGGTCGACGAATGGAGTTCGTTCTACGTCGAGATCTGGGGATGCGCCAACGGCAGCGAGATCAACCGGTTCAAGACGTCGCTGACGTTTAACACGGACTACTTTGCCGCCGCGTCGGTCGAGTCGGGCCGCGGCTATGCGGCTTCGTTCTCCGTCGCCGACGGCGTCTGCACCGTGACGGGAACCGCCGAACGTCCCGCCACTCCCGCGACCGGCAAATACGCCCTTCTGGCGCGCGTTCTTTTCACGGCGACTCCGACCGGCGGGGTCGCGATTCCCGACAGCGGCGTCTTTACCGTCTATAACGCCGGGTTCGGCGCGACCGGCGAGTCGATCAACGGGTCGGCGCGCTGCTCGCGCAGCGACGCGTCGGCGCTGACCGGTCTGAACCTCTTTTCGGTTCGGTTCGACAGCAACGACGACGGGAGCGTCGACGTGGCCGACTTCACCCTCTTTGCCAACAACTACGGTCTGGGAACCGCCTCGAAACCGTTCAAAAACGCCAAAGCCGAGACGTTCAACGTCGTCTCGGGCGGCGGTCTGAACGTGCAGGATTTCACTTATTTTGCCAACACCTACGGGCAGACCCGCGCCAAGATCGCCGACGACCGATTCTACGACGCTTTGGGGATCGACCCGAACGACTGGCTCGCTTCCGCGGCGCTTTTGCCGGTCGAAATTCCCGCGGTCGAGCCGGCCCGCGAGGCGCAGAGCGCGGCGGTCGTCCTTTTTGCGGCGGAAGATCGGGACGAATACAAGTGGTTCGATTTCGACGCGCGGTAAACGAATCGCGCGCGTCATCCTTTACGTCCGGCGTGGGGAATTCCCTCCCGCCGGGCTTTTTTTGACGGTTCGCGCTTTTCGGGGCTTGTGGATTTCCGCGGCCGTTTTCTTTAAAATAGTGAAGACGGAGACAAGTTCGCGCGGCGTCGGGCCGGCGCCGCGCTTGTTAGAGAAGAAAGGCGGAACGATGAACAGACGTGAATGGTTAAAAACGGGACTGACGGCGGCGGCTCCCCTGCTGGGGAGCGCGGCGGCCGCCGCGGCCGATCGGGAAATCGACGGGAAACCGGCGCTGACCCTCTGGCAGCTTCCGAATCAGTCGGCTACGCAGATGGAGTCGTACATTCTGCTGACCGACTCGGATCAGCTGGTGGTGATCGACGGCGGTATGAAACAGGACGCCGACTATCTCCTGAAAAAGATCCGCGAAATTCATCCGGACGGCCGGGTCGATTACTGGCTCTTTACCCACATCCACCTCGACCACGCCCACGCGCTGGCGACGATCGTCAACCGCTACCCCGACGTCCTCAAAATCGGACAGGTCTATTGCGATTTTCCGACCCCCGAATGGATCGCGCGGTTCGAGGCGGGCTCGCACGACGTGTCGGTCGAGATCCTCGAAGCGTTCGCCAAACTCGAAAACGTGACGAAGATGCCGAAAGGGGAACCGCTCCGTCTGGGATCGGTCGAGATCACCGCGCTCAACGATCTGGACGACCTCGATATGGAACGGCCCGGTATGACGATCAACGACACGTCGATCCTCTATCGGGTCAAGACGCCCGAAACGACGATCCTCTTTTTGGGAGACTTGGAACCGCGCGGTCAGGAAGCGCTGGTCGGCAAACTTCCCGCCGAGGCGTTCAAAGCCGACGTGGTTCAGATGGCGCATCACGGCCAGAACGGCGTGACGCGCGAATTCTACGATCTGGTTCGGCCGACCGCCTGCCTCTGGTGCGCGCCCGAATGGCTCTGGGACAACAACCCGCCGGGGCAGGGGAGCGACACCGGTCCGTGGAAGACGGTTCAGACGCGCGCCTGGATGAACGAAATGGGCGTTCGAAAGCATTACGTCATCAAAGACGGATTGATCAAACTCGAATTCGCGTGATTCCGCGCGTGGAAAGGTTCCGATGAAAACGACACGCCGCAGATTTTTGCAATACTCCGCCGCCGCGCTCCTCGTTCCCGCGGCGGCCCGGCACGCCGTCTCCGCCGCCAGCGGCGCGCGTCCGGTCCGTTTGGGCGCCCCCCTCTTCTTTTCCGACGAAGACCCGTCGGCCTGGGCGCGGCGCGCCCGCGAGCTCGGTTACGGCGCCGTCTACGTGCCGGACTGCCGCCTCGGCGACCGTGCGCGGATCGACGCGATCAACGCCGCGACGGAAAAGGAGAATGTCGTGATCGCCGAAGTCGGCCGCTGGGTCAACCTGGCCGATCGCGATCCCGAAAAGCGGAAAAAGAATCTCGACTACGTGACCGAAGGACTCGCGCTCGCCGAAGAACTCGGCGCGCGTTGCTGCGTCGACATCGCCGGGTCGATGGCCGAAGAACCCTGGTTCGGACCCGATCCGGGGAACCTGACCGACGACTTCTTCGATCTGGCGGTCGAAAACGCGCGGAAGATCATCGACGCGGTCAAGCCGCGCCGGACGAAATTCGCCTACGAGATGAGCGGCTGGGCCTACCCCTACGACGTCGATTCTTACCTCCGTCTGATCGAGGCGATCGACCGTCCGCAGTTCGGCGTCCACGTGGATATCTGCAACGCGGTCAACGACCCGTGGAAGTTTTGGGGAACGTCCGCTCTGATCAACGACATCTTCGATCGGCTCGGCGATCGAATTCTCAGCTGCCACGCCAAAGATATCCGCTGGGTCGCCGAAAAGAACATCCATTTCGTCGAATGCGTCTGCGGCGAGGGGAACGTCGACTGGGGGACCGCCCTCCGGCGTCTGGCCGCTCTTCCGCAAGACGTTCCGCTGATGATCGAGCATATGTCGGGCGAGGCGGAATACCTTCGTTCGCGCGACTATCTGCAAGAGACCGCCCGTGAAAACGGGGTCGAAATTTTCGGATGGGAGGAGCGGATCCCGTGACGTTTCTTGCCGGCTCGCGGCGCGCCGCGGCGCGCCGTTTTTTCGTCTTGATGTTTTTGCTCGCCGCGCTCGCCGTTTCGGCGCGCCTTCCGGCCGCCGCGGGCGCGGGGGAGGTCGTCTTCTCGACCGATCCGCCCGGATACGTTTTTGCGGCGGGGGACGAACTGACCGTGACGATGACCGTGACCGATCCGGACGGCGCGGCGGCGCGGGAAGGGACGCTTTACGCGCGTGTGACCAACGACGGCGGCGAGACGCTCGAATGGCACGAGCTGAATCTCGCCGACGCGAATCCCGCGGCGATCCGCACGACGCTTTCGTTTCCCGGACATATGCTGATTAAAGTGACCGCCACGGGCGGTAAACTCGGCGGGGACGTGAACCGGTCGGCGGGGTACCTCTTTTCGCCGGAACGGATCGAACCGGCCCTGCCGGAACCGGACGACTTCGACGCGTTCTGGAACGCGGGGAAAGCCGCGGCGCGCGAAATTCCTCTCGACCCCCGAACGGAACGGATCGAGGAGTTGTGCGACGGCGAAATCGAAGTGTTTCGCGTCAGTTTCGCCGCGCCCGGCGGGAACCGTGTTTACGGATTCCTCTCCAAACCGGTCGGCGAAGGGCCTTTCCCGGCCGCGGTCACCGTGCCGGGCGCGGGACCGGGCGTGAGACCCGATCTCGATCTGCCGAAGGAGGGGTTCGCCGTACTGACGATGAACGTCTTTCCGTATCCGGTGCCGATCGACTTGGCTGAGCGTCAGAAGGTTCACGACGAGTATAACGAGTCGCTCGGCGTTCGGTACTGCTACGTCGGGGCGGATCACCGCGAGACGTATTTCTTCCGGCCGGCCTTTCTGGGAATCGACCGCGCGATCGACTGGTTCGCCGAGCGCGATTTCGTCGATCGGGAACGGCTCGGGTTCATCGGAACAAGTCAAGGGGGCGCCTCGGCGCTGATCCTGACCGGACTGAATAAAAAGATCAAGGCGGCGGTCGCTTCGGTTCCGGCGCTCTGCGATCACGCCGGATCGCTGAAAGGACGTTTGCCCGGCTGGCCCCGGCTCTACGCCTTTTCGGAATCGGATCCGAACGTCCTCGAAGCGTCCCGCTATCTCGACGCGGTCAACTTCGCGCGGAAGATCGACGTGCCGATTCGCGTGACGGTCGGGCTCATCGACGAAACCTGTTCGCCGGGATCGATTTACTCGGCGTATAACGCGATCCCGGCCCGGGACAAAGAGATTTTGATCGAACCGAATCTGGGACACGCCAACGGCGCGAAATTCGAAGCCGCACGCGCTTGGCTTTTGGATTTCCTCAAAAACAAGAGCGCGAAACCGTAGAGAGAAAGCGAGCTGAATATGGCGAAAACGGCATTGGTTACGGGCGGCGGACGCGGAATCGGCGCGGGGATCGTCGACGCGCTGGCGGCCGAAGGGTGGAACGTTGTCTTTTGCGGGCGGACCGAGCCCGAGAAATACGCCGAACGGGTTTCGGCGATCGAACAAAAGTTCGGGGTCGGCGCGCTCTATCTGCGCGCCGATATCGCCGAGGAGTCGGCTCCGGAACTCCTTCTCGACAAGACGCTCGAACGGTTCGGCGCGCTGAACGCCCTGGTCAATAATTCGGGGGTCGCCCCGCTGGTGCGTGCCGACATTCTGGAGGCCTCGCGCGAAAGTTTCGACCGCGTGATGGGGATCAATCTGCGCGGTCCCTACTTCTTGACGCAGCATATCGCCCGGTATCTGATCGAGCAGAAGAGGCTCGCCGCGGGGTTTCCCGCCGCGGTCGTGACGATCGGTTCGATCTCGGCGACGGTCGCCAGCGTCAGCCGGGGGGAATACTGCCTCTCGAAAGCGGGCGTCGCGATGATGTGCAAACTGTTCGCGGTACGGCTGGCGGAGTTCGGGATTCCGGTCTACGAACTTCGGCCGGGGATTATCCACTCGGATATGACAAGCACCGTTCGGGAGAAGTACGACAAACTGATCGCCGAGGGACTGACGCTTCAGCCGCGGTGGGGGGAACCCGCCGACGTCGGCCGCGCGGTCGCCATGCTACTTCGCGGCGATTTGGCGTATTCGACGGGGCAGGTGATCAATATCGACGGCGGAATGGAAATCGGCCGTCTTTAACACAGAGAGCCGTTCGCAAGAAATAAAAGAAACAAAACGGGGGGCGTGCGGTACGGCCCCCCGTTTTGTATAACTGTACGTCTTATTTGGCTATTCGACCGACTGTTCGGCGGCGGTTGGCTCTTCGGTCGGCGGGACGTCTTCATTCGGTTTTTCGTCCGAAAGAGGGAACCCGCAGCGGGGGCATTTGTCTCCCCCGAACTTGCCGCACGGACGCGGACCGTCGTGCGGGCCGCGGTGACGGCCTTCTTGGCGCATATGATGCCGGGGCGGTCCGGGCGGCGTGTCGCCGCCGCATTCGGGGCGGCCGTCCTGTTTCGCTCCGGGGCCGAAATCGCGCTCGCCGTCTTTTGCGGGACATCCGTTTTTACCGCATTCGCCGCGCGGATCATGACGGTGATGACCGGGGCGCATATGGTGCCGGGGCGGTCCGGGGGGCGTGTCGCCGTCGCATTCGGGGCGGCCGTCCTGTTTCGCTCCGGGGCCGAAATCGCGCTCGCCGTCTTTTGCGGGGCGTCCGTCTTTGCCGAACTCACCGCGCGGATGGTGACGGTGATGGCCGTGGCGCATATGATGCCGGGGCGGTCCGGGGGGCGGAGCGAATTCTTCGCCCCCTTCGGCGGCTTCGGCGGCCGGCTCGGCAATTTCAACGGCGGGATTTGCGGCATCGGCATCCGCGTTTTCGGCGGCGGTTTCCGCCGCCGCGGGTTCTGCGGTTTGGGGCGCCGCGGCGTCGTCCTGAGCGAACGTCAGGCCCGTGACGCAGACACCGAGAACGAGGGAAAGAAAGAATAATTTTCTCATGGCTATCCTCCTTTGGTCTTCCGATCGTAACGGGGGCGATCTAAACGTGTTCTTTTTTGAACCTCCAAGCTGTACAACGCCGAAATGATTGAAAAGTTTCGCGGCGAGAAAAAAATCCCCCCTTGGCGGTCGTTTCGACGGCCAAGGGGGGAGGGGGAAGATTGTCTGCGGAGGCCGGTTATTTCTTTTCGCCGCAGCAGGCTTCGGCGCACTTGCAGTCCTCACACTCGCAAGGGTCGCACTGGCACTTCTTTTCGCACGGGCATTTCTCGGCGCACTTGCAATCCTCGCACTTACAAGGGTCGCACT
>CADBQY010000167.1 GCA_902796885.1 uncultured Planctomycetota bacterium | reverse complement strand
CCCTTTCGGCTCCGCGCCGGAGAGGGCTTTTTTTATGGGATATGCCTTATTTTTAAGGCTCAAACCGATCTCGGCGGTTTGGGGGGGGGTCATTCAAAATCACTCCAAATTATCCCACTTTTCGCCGTTACTGCAGTCGTTTTTTAAAATGCGGATGCTTGAAGACGCCTGCCCGCGTCAAACGTGCTATTTCTTTTCGGTTGGTCTCTGTGCTATAATTGGCGGCAAACCCGTTTCGAAGAAAGGAAAATCGCATGAGCTCCATTGCCGAACGATTCAGATTTTGGAAAAATCGTCCCCGATCCGTCCGTCCCCGCTCCATACAGTTCGAGCGGCTCGAGTCGCGCGAGCTTTTGGCCGTAACAGCGGGCGGCTTTGCCGCCGCGGCGCCCGCGATTTACGCCGCCGCCGAACCGGCTGGCGATCCTCTTCCGACCGGGCTGACCCGGCCTGCCGCTCCCAAAATCAGCGGCGTTGCCGGCGGCGGGGGCGCCACACATATCGTTACGTGGACCGAAGTTGACAACGCGGCCGCCTATCGGCTTTCCTACAGCGCCGACGGCTTGACGTGGCAGACGTTAACCACAACCGAGATTTCCGCCGAGGTCGGCGGTCTCGTTTTCGGCGAGAATATGCAATACCGCGTCCGCGCCGTCGGCAGCGACGGCTATGCCGATTCGAACTGGAGCACCGTTTCCTCCTTTTATGTCTGTCCGGTCGACGTGGACGGAGACGGATTTGTCGGGCCGGGGGACTATGCCTTGATGTCGTCCGCCTGGTTCTCGAATCCCGGCGGCGCCAACTGGAACGCCGCGTGCGATCTCGACGGGGACGGCTTCGTCGGGCCGGGCGATCTTTCCTACCTTTCGGGCGTTTGGTTTCAGGCGCGTGATCAGGTCGCGATCACCTCGCTCGGACTTGTCTACGACGGCGAATCGGTGCTGATTTCAAACAGCGGCGGCGCCGATCTTCCGCTCAAATCGGGCGACGTCGTTACGGTCAGCGGCACACGGTATCCCGATAGTTACACGTTTACCGTCGCCGACGACGCGGACTTCTGCGTCGTCGACACGCCCTTGAATCCGGGAGATTACGAGTATGCCGTGACCGTTTCCCGTCCAACCGCGCTTTACGACTGGCGGGGGACGATTGCGTTTACCGTCGATATCTCGGAATGGGACACCGCGCCCGCCCCGTCTCCGGTCGAAAACCCCGCGGTACTCACGATTACCGGCGACTGGCAAATCGAAGTCAGCTACAGCGGCGAGACCAAAACGTTCGAGATCGCGCCTCCCGAACCCGTGACGGTGACCAACGAGCGATACGCTTCGCTCAGTCTTTTTAATCCCGCCGGGCCCCCCTGGTTCCGCGCGACTCAGCTTGAAGGGGTCCGTGCCTACGAGTGTACCGTGGAAAACGAACTTGTTCCCGGCAGCGTGACCGTGGCGCTCACGCCCGGCGGCACCCCGCTTTCCCCCGAAACCGACTACATTTTAGACGAAGTCAACGGCAACGTCGGACGGCGGGAAGGGGGGAAGATCGGCGCGAACACTCCGGTCTATATCACCTACCGGTATGTCCCGATGAGAATCGATTCGATCGTCTATGAAAACGCGAATCTCTCTCTGGTTCGCGGTACGCCGCACGCCGTCAATCCGGAACAGCCGAATCTCGGTTCGGGCCAGACCCGCGTCGCGAACATTTTTGTGTCCCACGAGACAAAAGACCGGCTTACCGGCGATAATCTCTATCCGATTCTCGACGACGGCACTTTAGTCGTTCCGGATCAGGCGCTCGCGCAAATCCTCCTTCCGAAAACGTGGGAAAAGCTGCATAACGGCGAACCGGTTAAAATTCTGATTTGGGGCGACAGCGTTTCCGACGGCGGTTACATCAACGAGAGATACCGATGGCAAAACGTATTTCTCAACCGGCTCCGCCAACGGTTCCCGAAAGCGAACGTTCAGATGGTGACCCGGGCCTGGGGAGGGCATACCACCGCCGACTATCTGGCCGAACCGGCGGGGTCCGCCTACAATTATCAGAGAACAGTTCTGAACGAAAAACCGGATCTGATCATTTCGGAATTCGTCAACGACTGCGGTCTGACGCTGGCTCAGCTGCGATCGATCTATCCGAAACTGAAGGCGGATTTCGACGCGATCGGCGCCGAATGGATTATCGCCGGCGTACACTACATTCGTCCGAACTGGATGGGACTGACGTCACAGAAAAACGTCGACGACGACCCCCGTCCCTATACGGAATATGTCCGGCAGTTCGGTAAGGAGAACCGCGTTCTCGTTTCCGAGACCCCGACCCTTTACGGCAGACTCTGGCGCCAGGGGATCCCTTACAATACGCTGATGGTCAACAACATCAACCATCCGAACGCCTACGGTCTTTCCCTCTACGCCGACGCCCTCATGGTTCTTTTCGGGAAGGAATGACAGACGGGCCGTTCCGCCCGATCGACACCGGCGCCGCGGCGCTCTCCCCTTGCGGCGGAGCGCCGCGTTGTCGGCAACGCCCTCTTGCCGCCCCGAAATAGGAAATTTTTCCGCCGTGTCCCCCATTTCCTCCTGTTCAGAGCGCGATATTCTCTATATAATACCGTAATATATCCAAACGAAAGGAATGATGAATGATACTTTCAGGTCTGAAGATTCGCGAGGAGATCCAAAACGGAACGATCGAGATCACCCCGTACGACGAGTCGCGGCTGAATCCGAACAGCTATAATCTCCGGCTTCATCACGAGCTGCTCGTCTATACCGGCGACGTGCTCGATGTCAAAAAGCCGAATCCTTACGAGACGCTCGTCATTCCTCCCGAGGGACTCGTCCTTCAGCCGGGGCGGCTCTACCTGGGGCGTACGGTCGAATATACCCGCACGGAAAAATATGTTCCGATGCTCGAAGGGCGCTCGTCGATCGGCCGGCTCGGACTCTGCGTTCATGTGACCGCCGGGTTCGGCGATATAGGCTTTTCGGGGTATTGGACCCTTGAAATTCACGCCGTCTCGCCGATCAGGGTCTATCCCGATATCGAAATCTGCCAGATCTATTACCATACCGTCGAAGGAGATTACGTCCCGTACCGCAGCGGTAAATATCAAAACAATCAGGGGATCCAGCCGAGTCTTTCATGGCGGGATTTTGAAAAATGAGCAGCCTCTCCCGGCGAGACTGGTTTCGGCTTTTTGTTGCGGGAATTTTTTCCCTCCTCCTCTTTCCGGCGGGGTGCCGAAACGAACCCGCGCCGCCCGGAGAGGGCGTCGAAAAGGCGCCGCCGAAACGGATTGTTTCGGTTGTTCCCAGCGTGACCGAAACTCTTTTCGCCCTGGGATTGGGCGATCGGGTCGTTGGCGTTTCCGATTACTGCAAATATCCTCCCGAAGCTAATCGTCTGCCGAGACTCGGCGGGCTCTATAACCCGAATATCGAACGGATCATCGAACTCCGTGCCGATCTGGCGGTTCTTCTGCTCGAACATCACGAACTGGCCGAAAAGCTCGCCCGTGCGGGGATCGAAACCCTTACGGTCGATCACGCCTCGGTGGCGGGGATTCTCGATTCGTTTGAAAAGATCGCCGGTCGCTGCGGCGTTTCCGAAGCCGGAAAAGAGCTCCGCGCCCGATCCGAAGAGCGCCTCGAAAAGATGCGCGTGACGCAGGGGGATACGCCGGTCTCGGTACTGATGGTTCTCGATCGCGACTTAGGGGAACGGAACGTCCGCGAAGTTTATGCGGCGGGGAGGAATCGTTATTTTAACGATCTCCTTCGTCTGGCCGGAGCGACGAACGTTCTGGCCGACGCCGCTTCGGCGGTTCCGACCCTCTCGCGCGAGGGGATTCTCGAAGCGAACCCCGATGTCATTATCGATCTTTCGTCCCTGGGGGCCGTTCCGCCCGAAGAGGCCGCGGAGCTTGAAAAGCTTTACCGGCATGACTGGGATTCTTTCGCCGACTCGCTGGCCGCGGTTCGAGACGGCCGCGTCTATCCGATCCTGGTCGATTACGCGACGATTCCGGGTCCAAGGTTCGTGGCGTTCGCCGAACTCCTTTCCGAAGTTCTCCATCCCCGTCCATCGCCGGAATCTGGTCATTTCGAATCGAACTGATATAATAAAGTGAACAAAAAGCCCGGTTCTCCAGACCGTTAGCAGGAATGTCTATGTTTTACCAACAGTTTTGCCGCGAAGAATTTGACGACCGGGGGCGTCTGGTACGGTTCGACCTTGAGTATCCGGAAAATTACAATTTCGGTTACGACGTGGTCGATCGGATTGCCGAGGTGACCCCCGAAAAGCTCGCGCTTCTCTGGATCGACGCCGAAAAGAACGAGCGCCGGTTCACGTTCGACCAAATCCGCCGACTCAGTAACCAGACGGTTCACGCTCTCCGGGCGCGGGGAGTTAAACGGGGCGACCGCGTCATGCTGATGATGAAGCGCTCCTATGCCTACTGGTTCGTGATCGTGGCCCTGCACAAGATCGGGGCGATCGCGGTGCCCGTCTCGCATATGCTTCGGTTGGAAGACGTCGTCTACCGCGTTCATAAGATCGGGATCAGCTACGTTATCTCGCTGGCCGACGACGGGATCGCCGGGATTCTTCAAGAGGTCAAAGAAGAGCTTCCCGGGCTGAAAGAGATCTGGACCTTCGGGCCGAATGCCCACGGACTTCGGAACCTCGAAGAAGATATCGCCTATATGCCCGAGACGCTCGAACGGATGCCGACGAGCGTCTCGGATATCATGATCGTCTATTTCACTTCGGGAACGACCGATTACCCGAAAGCGGTGGCGCATGATCACACCTATTCCCTCGCGCATATTCTGACCGCCAAATACTGGCAGCGCGTCGAAGAGAACGGCCTGCATATGACCGTCGCCGATACCGGCTGGGGAAAGGCCTCCTGGGGGAAAATCTACGGGCAGTGGCTTATGGGCGCGGTGGTGATCGTCTACGATTTTGAATCGTTCGACTCGCGTCAGTTGGTCACCATCTTAAACCGATACAAGGTCAATACTTTCTGCGCCCCCCCGACGGTCTACCGCTATATGGTCAAACGGGGAAATATCGAATTGCCGTGGCTCCATCACGCCGTTTCGGCCGGGGAATTCCTCTCGCCCGAAATTTCGGCCAAGTTCGAAGAGCAAACGGGTCTGGCCATCGCCGAAGGATTCGGACAGACCGAAACGACCCTCCAGATCGCCAATATCGCCGGCTATGAAACACGCCGCGGGTCGATGGGAAGGCCGACCCCCCTCTACGACATTGAGGTGGTTAAAGAGGACGGTTCCCCCGTTTCGCCCGGAGAACCGGGCGAGATCGTGATCCGCCTGCGCGAAAATCAGGCCGGTTTGATGATGGGATACCTCAACGAACAGACGGTGACCGACAAGTCGTTCAGCGACGGGATTTATCATACCGGCGACCTGGCGTGGGTCGATCCCGACGGATATTTCTGGTACAACGGCCGCAAAGACGACGTGATCAAATCGGGGGGATTCCGGGTCGGTCCGGTCGAAATCGAAAACATCGTGATCGAACATCCCCTGGTACTGGAATGTTCGGTGGTTGGGGTTCCCGACGCGCTCCGCGGACAGGCAATTAAAGCCGTGATCGTTCTTCTGCCGAAAGCCGTTCCTTCGGACGAGCTGAAAAAGGAGATCCGTCAGTTCGCCAACGCGCGGCTGGCCGTCTTCAAGCATATCCGGCATGTGGAATTCGTCGACGAGCTTCCGAAGACACACAACGGAAAGATCCGGAAACGCGTTTTCGGATAAACGAATCTGCAGGCGTTTAACAAAAAAAGCCGGCGACACGCCGGCTTTTTTTGCGGGTCATTCGGCTTGTCCTTTGGCCGCGGCGCGTTTTTTCTGCCGCTCGGAACGCTTGACGAAACATTGTCCCAGCGGGCTGGTCAAAAGGGAGGCGAGGAAGACCAAGTCGCCGATCTCCGCCACAAAGAGGATCGTCAGCATCAGCAAGCCGAACCGCTGGGTCGGCACGAAAGTGCTGAACATGAACGCCGAAAGTCCGAGCCCGGCGATCAGGGTCGATTCGGTCATCGCCGGCGCGCAGCGTTTGTACGCCTCGACCGCCGACTGCTTGCGGGTCAGGCCGCGGTCGACGCCGTCCGAGAACCAGGTGAGGTAGTGCATCGTGTCGTCGACCGCGACCCCCAGCGCAACGCTGGCGGTCATCATGGTGCCGACGTCAACGACAATTCCCGCCCACGCCATAAACCCGAAGACGATGGTCACCGGGAAGATGTTCGGGATCATCGCCACGAAGGCGCACGAAGGGCTTCGCAGATAGAAGACAAAAACGACCGCGATGATCAGGAACGCCATGATAATACTCTTGACCAGGCCGTTGATCAGCGCGTGCTGCGTCTTATAGACGAGCGGGACCATACCGGTGTATTTTGCCGAAATCCCCGAGGGGAAGATGACGTCGTCGCTGTGCGCCCCGGCGTCCCCTTCGACCGATTCGTCTTCGCAACAGTCTTTGAAATCGGCTCGCACTTTCTGCAGAAGCGGGTCGTCGGTCTTCAGATAGGAGTAGTCGGTCTCTTTTTCCATCAGACCGGCCAGAACGTTCTGCGGCGGGGCGATGTCGCTCAGACCAGCGCTTGCCAGATAATCGTATTTGTCGGTGTCGGTGTGAAACACGTCGACCATCAGCGCTTGCGATTCTTCTCCCAACAGCGGCTGAACGACCTTCTTGACCTGGTTGATCAGGTCCGAGTAGTCGACGTCTTTTTTCAGCGACCAAACCCGAATACTGATCCGCCACAATTCAATCCCCCGCTTCTGCTGCCAGAGGCGGCAGGCCCGATAAAGTTCGCTCGACTCGGCGCCGGTTACGATCGAGCGGTACGGTTTTCCCGCTGTGATTTTGTCGAATATCCCGGCCAGGTCAGTGATTCCCGCCTCTTCGAGTTCGGGGCGTTTCTTTTCAAGGAGCGCGTGCAGACGGAGCGCCGAAAGGAGCTTCTCTTCGGTCTTGCGGAAATCTTCGACGTCGGCCCGGCTCGAGGTGTCGGCAATGCTGCCGGCGTCTTCGTAGACCGGCGACGTCCACGGATCGTAGTCCTCGGCGGCGATATCCGGGCCGAGGAAGGATTTTTGCTCTTCCAAGGAGAGCGTTCCCATCAGGAGAACGCGTTTCTGCGAATACGTCTCTTTCGCGGGAGAAATCTCTTCGTCGGCGACTTCGATGATTTCCGAGATTGACGGGTTCCCCTCAAAGGTGAGGTAGTCTTTGAGCGCGCCGCGGTTTTCGTCAATGTTTTTGCCGAGCGCCGAACCGACGATCCGCCAGGCAGTTGTGTTCGGTTCGCAGAGTGATTCGAGGTCGGGGGTAAAGGTCGCGACCGAGAGCGCCCCGCCGATCAGCGGCGTCCCGTCCTCCTTGTCGCGGATATTCTCTTTCAGTTCGCTACAGACCCTGTTGACCAGATCCAGGCGGGCGGCGGTTCCGTATCGGTCGGGGCTGAGCCGCGCGTTGTCGAAACAGAGAACCACTTCCATCGGGACCAGGGGGCCGAGTTTGTCTTCGAGCCACGTGTAGTGCGCGATAATATCGGCGTCGGGCGAGAAGAAGTTCATCATCTTGACCGAAGGTTTGAGTTTCGGCAGATAGGCGCCGAAGAAGAGCATCGCGGCAAAGCAGAGGGAGGCTAACAGGATATGGTGTTTAACGATGAACCGGCCGTATTTCAGCCAGAAGTTGGCCAGAATGCCGGAATGGTTTTCGAGCCCTTCGTGCGCGTATTTCTTAGCGAAATCCTTTCGCGGAAACGCGCTCAGCAGGGCCGGCAGATAAAGGAAGAGGAGCAGAAGCGTCATTAAAACGCCGACCGCCGAGTAAAATCCGAATTTTACGATCGGGATCAGCTGACTGGTAAAGAGGGAACCGAGTCCGATCGCCGTCGTCAGCTGCGCGAAGAACGACGGGGGAAATGCGTGTTTCACGGCCCTTTCGACCGCGCCGTCGAGCCCTTTGTCACGAATCGCGTCGTGATAGTAGTTGATCATGTGGATCGAACCGGACATTGCCAAGACGTAAACCAGGGCCGGCATGCTCAAAAGAATCGAATCGCACTTGCTCCCGGTGAACGAGACCATCGCCATGGCCAACCCCGCCGAAAGGATCGCGACCCAGAAGGCGTACATCGTCAGCATAAAATCACGCAGACAGATAAGCGCCAGAAGCAGACTAATGATGGCGCATATTCCCGCCAGACGGTAGAGTGTGCGCGTTCCCTCCTGGTCGAGCGCGGCGTTGTCGACCGGCGGCCCCCCCATGATCAGTCCGTCGACGCGCGGGGTCCGGCCGTGGACGATTTCGTGAACCGTGTCGGCGACCGCCGACCACGCGCGGTACGCGACGCTTCCGGACTTGACGTCCGTCGTATCGGGAAGTCCGCATTCCACCGAAATCGCCTTGACCCGATTGATCAGCTCCTGCATCTTTTTCCCGCCCCCCTTGAATCCGGTGTTCAAGGTGATGAGCATGGCGGTGCTCTTGTGGTCCGGACCGACCAGAACGCCGGTCAGCCGTTCCATCACCAGGCGATGGAGTTCTTCGGGGTTTCCGCGGAGTCGGCGCGAGGCTTTCGAATACGAGTCTTCCAAAAGACGCGCCAGACGGGGGCCGGTCATGACCGACCGGAAATAGTTTTCGGAATTCTGAAGATTGGCGGCGGCGGCCAGTTTGGGAGAGGCCGGGCCGGGCGCGTTCGGTTCGGCGCTCGGCTCTTCCGCCGTCTCCCGCGCCGAACGTGACGAAAGCGCGGGATCGAGCCGGTCGTCGATCTTTTCAATATCGAGATCGGCCAACAGCTCCGCCTCCGGCGCGGTCAGGGCGAAGTTGTCGATCGTCTGGCTCGGAACGAGTTTCTGGGCGAAGAGCTCGATCTGATCTTCGTGGATTTTGCTCTCGCCCGCCTCGTCGAACTGGCAGCCGTCCCAGCTGACGACGATATAACTTTCAAAAGGGAACTTTTCCAAAAACCACTTGTAGTCTTTGGTTTCCTGAAAATTCGACGGGAGCCAGTCTTCGACCGCGTTTGAGTTGCTCTCTAAGGTGCGGCGCGACCCCATCAGGATGAAGCTCAAAAGAAATACAACGACAAAGATAATCCGAAAACCGTATGTCTTATAGAAATCTTTTCTCATCGTCTCGTTCTGGGAAAGATGACGTTTTGCGCGGTGAAAACCGGTGTTTTGCGAAATCCCCCCCAAAACACCAAGTTAAAGATACCCTTTTTCCGCGAAACTGTCTATATGATTTCGATAAGACAATGTGGAAAATCGCAATCGAACGCCGGTAAAGTTTCCCTTGCTTGCCGCAATTGCGCACAGCGCCGATTTTAACACAGCGCCGGTTTGCGCATTGCGGCGGTCTCGGGCGAGAGGTTCGGCTAGTTGGCCGGCGCTGGAGGGGCCGAGGCGGCGGCCAGGCTCTCGGCTAAGTCTTGATAGAAATCGGTCTCGTCGGCCAGGAAGTAACGCACCATGGTCGAGTTGACCATAAAAGTCTGTTCCGCCCCTTTGGCGGCTTTCGGGCGTCTGATCTTTTTCGGGTCGAAATCGTCGGCGATCCCCTGTTCCCCAAAATCGAGAAAATTGTTCGTTCGGTCGATCCGGCCCAGGAGCGACTCGAGCGCCTCCTTCAGCGGAGCCTGGCTCTCTTTGGTCAGGAGCGGAAGAACGCCTCCTTTGCCGTTTCCCCCGTCGATCGACGCGCGGAGCGACTCGGCATCGTACTTGACGCGCGAGACGACCGTCTCGGTGTTCGCGGCGTTTCCTCCCGTCATGGCCGGCATCGCGCCGGTTCGTCCCGCGCCCTGGGTGCTTTCGACTTGCGAACGGATATTCTCTTCGTCGATGAACGCGATCTCTTTTTGGTTCAAATAGAGGGCCGCCCGCACAATCACGCTGACCAGCGGCTCAAAGTCAAAATCGTCTTTCCCGTTGAACTTCATCGTACCGATCCCCCGAAGTACGGCGCACTGGACTGTGCTGTCGATCGATTTGTCCCGCAACAGACGGATAAACGTGTCGAGAACGATGGTGTCGCTCTCCCCCTGTGACGGCGTACCGAACGCCGCCAGGCCGTCGACCGCTTTTTTCTGGAACCAGGCGGTTGTCTCGGCGGAATAGTTGTGTTTCTTTCCGAACGCGGGGTCGAGCGTCTGGAGGAAGACGTCGGCGACCGCTTTTCGATCGGCAGGATCGGGGACGCCCAACGCGGCGTACCGGTCAAGGTTGATCAGAATCGCCAGAACGACGTAGTCGGGAACCTTGTTTCCCCGTTCCTCCTTCTCGGAAGCGTTGAAAACTTCCGCCATAACACCGATCGCCGGGAAATAGGGGATACCCGCGTCTCCGCCGCCGCCGGTACCCGATTCCCGTTCGTTAAACATTCCCATCGCCAGGGCGGCGTTGTAGCGTACCGCAGGGATCAGGTCTTCGGCCTGCGCCATTTCGGCGAAGAGCCGAACCAGAACTCTCTGGCAAGTCTTTTTGTTTTCCGAACGGAGCGCGGCGACGTCGGCGGCCGTCTCGCGCCGAAAGGTGTGGAGTTTGGCGAGGTTTTCGTGGTGCGTCCAGCGCGCGAGGTAGTAACCTTTGGCGAATTCCGTGATTTTCGCCTCGTCCCCCGAACCCAAATCAGATTTGCGGCGTTCGAGCTCTCGGTCGACCGGGTCTTCGCGGTATTGCGCCTTCGCGCCGTAAGGAGCCCACAGCGTGAAGAGAAGCGCACAAAGAACGGCGGCGGTTAAGACGGTGGCCGGTAAGGTCCCGGATGCGGTTTTCGAGAGTGGCAGATTCTTTTTCACGATCCCCTCGCTGTTCGTGCGAAACTGAGATGCCAAGGATGCCCTTTCGGGAAAGGGCGAGATTGACCGACGGGTTTATTGTAGCCCTTTCGGGGAGGAGATTCAAGAAGTTTTCCCGAAACTTTTTGAAATGCGGACGTTTCTTCCCATCTTTTCCCTTTTGCGCCGTTTTTGGTGGCGCTTTGGATAATCTCGGCAATCTTTTTTGACTGGGGGGTTTCATGGATCGGTTTCGGCGGCGCTCGTTCCCTTTTTTTCGTTTTTTTCAACGGCAAAACGGGATTTTGCCGATGAAAATAATAGACTCCACCCCGAGTTTGTGGTATGATAGCCGCGAGCCGCTCGTTGGGGGGCGCGTGTTCCGCCCCCGGAGTTGTTCCGGAGCGAGTCCTGATTGGCGATTGTTCCCGCGACGGACGGGGTGCAGATGAATCGCGGAGGGTGCGGCGGACGAAACCAAGGCGAAAAGCGACGCCAATTTAACTATGAATACACGCGGTAAGCTATTACTTTTTGTCGCGCTGGTCGCGGGCACCTTCTGCGCTTTAGTGACCAAAGCCATCCTTAATCAGATTCCGGAAGCGGAAAACAAAGCGGCCCAGGTTCAGGAGAAGACGATCCCGGCGATGGTCGCGAAGCGCGATCTTCTTCCCGGCGATGAAATCACGCCGCAAAATATCCGTTTCGACCGTCTTCCCGAGAGCCAGGTACCGACCGAGGCGGTGAACTTTTACAGCGACGCCAAACATCGTACTCTCGTTAAAGGGGTCGGCAAAGGGCAGTTGATCAGTATCTACGATCTCAACGAATCCGAAGCGTCGGAAGGCGGCTATTACACGCCTCTGAACAGCAGTTGCGCCTCGTTCCTTATCGGTTCGGTCATCGGCGGCAACGGAAAAGGGGAGGAGTTCCTCGAAGATATCAAACGGAATATCAATCCCGGGGTCGATAAGGTCGATTTCTATCTCACTTCCGAAAAGCGGGAAGAGGAGTCCCCTCAGGGCGGAAAGCTCTTTCAGCGAACGAGCGTCGTGAAGCAGCTTCTCGACGACGTCGACATCTACCAGGTCAAAGTGATCCAAAAAGCGACGCAGGAGGGTCTGCTCCAGCCGCGGCTTGAACTTTCGTTCATTCTGAACGATGACCAATTGGAAAAGATAGAAGAGGCCGAACGGGAAGGGCGCGTCACCATTGAATTTTCGGCCGACGAAAGCGAGCCGTTTCAAGACGCCTCTCCCCTCTTCGAACTTGAACCTGCGGCGGCTCCCGCCGCGGCGGTCGGCGACGGACGATTCGACGCTACGCCGGCGCGTGAGCCGGGCGAGGGGGACGATTTGTTAGGCGGCTCGACCGGAACGCCGGCGGCGTCTCCGTTTGACGAGTCGGTTCCCGTTCTCCCCGCCGACGAGGCCGTTCCGTCCGAAGAGGCGCTCGTTCCGGCCCAGCCGGTATCCGATTCCGCGGCGGTTTCCGCTCAGACGGCCGAGATGACCGTTTCCTCGCCCCCCCGGATGAGCATTCCTCGTCCTCGGATGAGCGTTCCCCGACCGCTGGCCGCAACCGGCGACTGAGCCGCGCGGTTATGATGACCGAATGTTTCCGCCGATAAAAAGAGCCCGCGTAACGCGGGCTCTTTTTATCGGCGGGCGGAACGGGCGCTGGACTTTTTTGCTAGTGCGACTCCCGCCGGAGACGGCGCAACCGATCGCGGCATTCGGTAAAGAAAGTCTGGTATCCTTCGCTTTGGTAGTCGGGATAGGTCCAGGGAAGTTTCCGCCACGCTTTCTGCGAGTAGTAGAGAGTGGTCTCGGCAAAGATGCCGTCTTGCAGATAGATTCGGTGCAGATGATCTTTTGTCGAAGCGAGGATCAGCTTTCCCAGGTCGATATACCCCGGATCCAGGTTGAGAGGACGACGTACGCCGTTCCTGTTCTTCCGTTCGCCCGCCAGATCGTCTTCCCATCCGTTCGTCGTCACTTTGACGGACGCCAGTTCGTCCATCCCGATCAGCCGTTCGAACGCCCAGAAGCGTTTCGGCAGGACCGGCCCCATCTCTTCGGCGTAGTAGTCGGTGAATTCGTTGAAGAAGAAGACCGGACTCTCGCGCCAGATCGGACCGAATGCGTTGATCGCGCGTTCCCTTCCCCAGATGATCGCCTCCTCGTCGGCGGCGAACGCGGCGATAATCAGCTGTACCTGTTCGGGTGTGTGTATTGCGCCCATCGTCGTTCCGTAGCGGGATCAGTCTTCGAACTCGTCGACTTCCTCTTTGATGAGCGCGCGGCGTTTGCGCCCCAGCTCGTTTTCGTACTCTTTGACTTCTTCCTCGTTGAGCGTGGTGTCGCGCCGTTTTGAGGGCATCGACATAAAGAAGACGGTCAGCCCCAAAAAGAGGAAGAACGCCGCCCAGCTGATGACCCAGATCGGTTCGGTTTTCACTTCTTCGTTGGCCGCGAAAAGAGGGGTCCCGACGCCGAACGTCAGAAACGTGAGTGGTAAAGTCAATCCGATTTTGTTCATACGCCGCCTCATTCTGAAGCTAGGAATCTCAATGTGTCGTTTTGTGTTTATTGTTTTACACGCGCCAGTTCGGTCAGAATCGCCGCCGAGGACTCGATCCCCAGGAAGAAGTCCCTTAGGGCGAAATACTCGTTCGGCGAATGAATCCCGTCCTCTTCGAGCCCCGCTCCGGCGAGGATCAAATCGGCGCCGAGCCGGTCTTTGACCTTGGTGATGATCGGGATCGAACCGCCGTCGCGGATGAAAAGGGGCGGTTTGCCGTAGACCGACGAAAGACCGCGCGCCGCCGCCTGCAGGAAAGGACTTTCCAACGGAATCACCATCCCCCCCGCGCCGTGCTGAAAGTTCAAATCCATCTTAATCCCGGCGGGGAGCCGATCGCGGAAGAAGGCGTCGAGCGCGCGGGTGAGCGATTCGGGCCGCTGATTCGGAACCAGACGGAACGTGAACTTCGCCGAGGCTTTGGCGGGAATGATTGTCTTTCCGCCCTTCCCCTGATATCCGCCGGTGATCCCGTTAATGTCGAACGACGGACGTGCGCCGCGCCGTTCGATCACGGTGTATTCCGGTTCTCCGAACGAGGCGTCGAGCCCGATCGCGGCGAGCGCCTCGGCCTCGTCGAACGGGCGGCGGGCCAGTTCGGCGCGTTCCCGTTCGGAAAGGGGAACCACGTCGTCGTAGAAACCGGGAATTTGAATCTTTCCGTCGGAATCGATCAGATCGGCGAGCATGGCGCAAAGCGCGGCGACCGGATTCCGTACCGAGCCGCCATAGAGCCCGGAATGGAGGTCTCGATTCGGGCCGGTCAGCGTGAGTTCGTATCCGACCACGCCGCGCAGGCCGTAGGTGATTCCCGGCTCGTCGGCGGCGGGCTTGTCGGTGTCGCTGACAAGGATCACGTCGGCGGCCAGCAAACGACGGTTCTCTTCCGATTCGAGGAACGTCGAAAGGGCGGCGCTGCCGATCTCCTCTTCCCCCTCGAAGATGAACTTGACGTTCAGAGGAAGCGTTCCGCTTGTCTCGAGGAGAGTCTTGACCGCAAAGACGTGGGTGAGCGACTGTCCTTTGTCGTCGTCGGCGCCGCGGCCGAAAACTTTGCCGTCGGCGACGGTCGGCTCGAACGGGGGGGTGCGCCACAGGTCGAGCGGATCGACCGGCTGCACGTCGTAGTGCCCGTAAATCAGAACCGTCGGCGCTCCCGGGACTTCGGGAGATTGCCCGAAGACGAGAGGGTTCGTTTCGGTTTCAATAAGATGCGCGGCAAAACCGAGTTCCCGGTCAAGCAGATCGACGAGCCACTCGGCCATCCGCCGCATGTCCGGTTTATGTTCCGCTTCGGCGCTGATACTCGGAATGCGTAAAGCCTCGAACCAAATGTCGATAAACTTCCGCCGATTCTTTTCGATCGTCTCTTTTGGCATTTGTTTTGTTCCTAAGCGTTCAGGAGGTTGAGTACGCGGTCGATCCGCGCCTGGGAACGGTTCGGTCCAAGGAGTTCGAGCGCCTCAAACATTCCGATCCCGACTCCTTTGCCGGTCGCGGCGACGCGGAGCGCGTGGATTAACTGAGCGGGCTTGATTTGTTTCTCTTCGATGAAACGCATAAAGAGCGTTTCCAGCTTTTCGTGCGTCCAATCCGACGCGGCGAGCGCGGCGAGTTTTTCGCGGAACTCTTTCAGAAGGGGCGCGGCGGCGGGATCGCCCGTCAGACGTTTGTTCCACGCTTTTTCTTCGAGCGGAAAATCGTCGTCCCCTTCGAAGAATTCGACGAAATCGAGAATATCTCCCGAGACCTTGATTCGGTCTCCCGTTCCGGCAATCACCCCTTTCAGCAGAGCCGAGACTTGATCGGGCGTCATTTCGGGATGGCGCGTCAATGCCAGCGGTGTTTCGGCGGGAAGAAGGTCGGGGAGATCGTCGAACGCGTTCTTTTCGGCATAGGGGCCGTCGAGAATTTTCATCCAACCGGCGGCGACCAGGTATCGAATCACGCGCGCGTATTTCTCGTCGGCCGAGAGATTGTTCATATGCTTCTCCTGGAACGCGAAGAGTTTCGCGGGGTCGAACGACGCCGCCGATTTGGTGACCCCGTCGAACGAGAAAAGGCTGACCAGCTCGTCGGGCATGAAATACTCCGATTTGTCGTCGAGCGCCCAGCCCAGGAGAGCCAGATAGTTCAGGATCGCTTCGGGAAGATAACCTGTCTGCCGATAGAAGTCGACGATCACCGGGTTAAAACCGTCGGCGGTCGTCGCGAGTCCGACGCGGTCGGCGATTCCCGTTCCCTGGCGAACCAGTTTGGCGAAATCGTTATTTTTCAAGTATTTGTCGAGTTTTCGTTTGCTCAGCTTCGTTTTGCTTCCCGGCTCGGCGACGAAAGGAAGGTGCGCGTATTGCGGCAGGGGCAGTCCGAGCGACTGGGCGATGAAGATCTGCCGCGGCGTGTTCGAAAGGTGTTCTTCGGCGCGGATGACGTGCGAGATCCGAATGTCGTGGTCGTCGACGACGTTCGCCAGGTGATAGATAAACGAGCCGTCGGCCCGCTGAATGACGTGATCCTGTTCCGTCGCCCAGTCGAACTCGACGTCTCCGCGAATCAGATCGTGGATGACGAGTTTTCCTTCGCGCGGCATTTTGAGTCGGACGACGCCCGTCCGTCCCTCCGCTTCAAACTTTCGGCAGTCTTCTTCGGAGCGGGCGGCCCAGCGGCGGCTGTAGACGAAGGTCCGTTTCGCGGCGACGGCCTCTTCCCGTTCTTTCTGGAGCTCTTCCGGGCGCGCGTAATCCCTGTAGGCGAATCCCCCTTCCAAAAGCCGATCGACCGCGGCCTGGTATTTATCGTTTCGCTGCGACTGGTAGTACGGTCCGTACGGTCCGCCGACACCCGGCCCCTCGTCCCAGTCGATCCCAAGCCATTTCAAACCGTCCAAAATCGGCTGGAGCGCCTCCTCGACGTTCCGCGTCTGATCGGTATCGTCGATTCGGAGGATAAATTTTCCGCCGTTCTTTTTAGCGAACAGGTAGCAAAACAGAGCCGTGCGAACTCCGCCGATATGAAGATAGCCGGTCGGACTCGGCGCGAAACGGGTACGAACTTCGGTTGTCATCGAGTCAATCCTTTCGAAGATTGCCGCGTTAGAGGGTCTGTTGTCAAGAATGAAAATCGGGGAAGCCGTTTTCGGGCGCGTCCCGACCCCTTTATTATACCTCCGAAACGCCGTCCGTCCATATTTGCCGCCTTCGCGCCGCCGTGTCCGCCGCGCGCTCCTCTTGCCCGTTTTCCCGATCCGGCCTAATATGGCGGGAAAAGAAGAGATCCTCGCAACAAAGGATTTCGGGCGGCAACAGTACCGATGAATCTCGAAAAGACTCAGGAACCTGAAACGTGACAGCACCAACGACCGATTCGGAAGATTTTCTGCAGAGGAATCGCGCCTGGATTCGGACGATTATCGCCGCCCACGGGGCGCGTAACGCCGACGAGGTGGACGAAGTCTATCAGAACGTCGCGGTGGCGGTTTTCAGTCAGAAAGCTCCGATTCAAGACCCCGCGAAGATCTACGCGTGGTTTCACTCCCTGATCGTCAACCAGACGCGGCTCTATTGCCGCGGCCGGGGAAGGTATCAGAAACGGGTCGACGGGTTCCGGAACGAAAACCCCGAGGCGAACCGTTCGGCCGAGCCGGAACCGATCGACTGGCTTTTGGATCGGGAACGGCGGGCGCGGGTCCGTGAAGCGCTGGAACGTCTCTCCTCCGACGCGCGGGAGATTCTCCTGCTGAAATATTACCGGAACCTGAACTATAAAGAGATCGCCGAAGAACTCGAAACGAGCGTTTCCGCCGTCCAGGCGAAACTTCATCGAGCCCGCGCGGCGCTCAAGAGGGAAATAGCACAATGAGTAAAGAAGACCGTGATTTCCTGACCCGGGAAGACCTGTTTCAACTCGAGCTTTTGGCCGACGGCGAACTCGACGAGGAGTCGCGCCGCGACCTTTTGGAACGTCTCGACCGAACCGACGACGGCTGGCGATACTGTGCGATGGCGTTTTTGCAGGCCCAATGTCTGGGCGAGTCGCTCGGAGGCGAAAATCCGTTCGCCGAAACGGGTTCTGACGATTCCTCCGAAAAGTCCGCCGGCGTTTTCGCGGCCCCTGCGTTCGATCTTCGGCCGACGGAGCCGGCGCGACCCGAAACGGTTCTTCGGCGAAAACGGACACTCCGTATCGCCGCCTTGATGTCGAGCGCCTGCGCGCTTCTTCTGGTCGGCCTGGTCGGCGTTCGTTTCTTCGCCGACCGCGGCGGCGGTCCGCGGGTTCCGAACGCAAAAAGTGAATTGCGCTATGCCGAACGTTCCGTTCCGGACGGCTTGCTTCATTCCGCGACGAACGGAGCGCCGACCGCGTCGCCCGAGGAAGTCCCCGCCGAATTTGCCGCCGATGATTTCGATCGCGGCGCGGACGCCGAGCCGACTCTCGCCGACGCCGGAGCGGTGACGAGGATGTCGCCGAAGCTTTCCGAAGTCGCTCCGCGCGGCGGCTTGAAGACGGTCGAAGCGATCGGCGCCACCCCGTCCGGTCTGTCGATCGCCGCCAAATCGGCTTCGCCCCGAACGCTGTCGACCGCGCCCGCCGGCGGTTCAAAGGTTCAGCATATCACGATCCGCCGACCCGGCGGTCTCGACGAAATTTCGGTTCCTTGCGTTGAAGCCGACTCGTACGTCCCGGACCGTTCCGCCGCCGAGTCGCTGGCGCAAAACTACCGCGAGGCGGGGTGCCAGGTCGAAACCCTCCACGAAGAGCTGAAATTTCGTCTTCAGAACGGGAAAACCGTTATTGTCCCCGTAGACACTATTGACGTCCAGCGCGCGCCGAACCGGACCCATTTTCTCTGATCCGCGCCGCGGGCGGCATCAATCGAAATCAACAGGATAAACCGACCAGGTTAAAAGTGAGGTGAAACGATGTTAAAACAAACAGTTCTTGGACTTGGTCTTTTAGGGCTTTTTGCGGCGGCGGTTATTGCCGTTTCAGCCGAAACGATCCAACTGAAAGATCCGGGTTCGATCACGGCGGTCTCGGACGAAACTTCCCCGGGAGAGCCGGCGGCCGCGCCCGACGCGGAAGTGGCGGTTCCCGATAACCTCGACGCCAACGTTCAGTCGTATTCGGTTGTCACCGAAAACAGGATCGGACCCGACGGAAAGCGGATTCAGAAGCGGAAGGTCTGGCAGAACGGCACGTTGGTCGAAGAGAAAGAGGAAGTGATCGAAGGGGACGACGGCGAGTTGAGCGCCGAGATGGACGGCGAAACGGTCCCCGGAATGATTTCCCGGTCGGAACAGGTCTTCGGTCTTCCCGGCGATATGTCCGAGATGCTTCAGGATCTCCACGAGAATCTCAATTCCATGAATCTGAATCTGCAGGGGCTGGCTCCGGAAGCGCGTCAGCGGATTGAAGAGCAGATGGAAGAGGCGAACGCCCGGATTCAGAACCAGCTTGGCGACATGAATCAGCGGCGTGCCGAAATCCTCCGCCGATTCGGCAACATGGCCGGGGCGGCGCCGCTCGCGCTGAGCGAATACTGGATCGGCGCGTCGGTCGCGCCGGTTTCCGACGACATGGCGTATCAGCTCGGTCTCGACGAGGGGGTCGGACTTGTGATACGCGAGATCGTTCCCGATTCGCCCGCCGAAAAAGCGGGACTGGCGAAATTCGATATCCTTCTGAAGTTCGGCGAGCGTGAGGTTTCGACCGCCGAAGAGATCGGGGGGATCGTCGACGAAGCCGGCGGCGCGCCGCTGACCGTCGAGTATATCCGCAAAGGTCAGCGTGCCACCCTCGACCTGACTCCGGAAAAGCGTCCCGAACTGCCGACCGTTTCGGTTCAGGGCGAGCCGCTGAACCAGGCTCCGGAGGCGAACGCCCCGCGCGAACAGATCCGCGTCGTTCGGCCCGGAATGATCCTTTCCGAAACGGAAGACGCGCCGAATCCGCCCGCGCCGGCGACGGAAGAGTAGACCGGTTTTGAAAATCGAAATAGAAGCGCGCGATCTTTCCCAAAGCGGGAAAGACCGCGCGCTTGTCTATAAAGGCCTCCATACCGACCGCCTCATGCGAACCGGACATCCGTGCCGCCCGCCTCATGCGGAACAGGCGTCCTTATAGACCTTCCGTGTAATGAATCTTTTACGCTCCGAACCGCCCGTGCCGGAGGTCAGCCGCCCGACTCGCCGCGCGGCCGTGTTACAAACAGCGCGTACGCTCCGACGACGGCGAATCCGACGGCCGGAACCAGATAGGTGAGCGCGATCGAACCGGTCTTGTCGGAAAGAAGCCCCTGGATCTGCGTCAGGAGCGCGGCGCCGGCGATCGCCATCACCATGCCCGACCCGCCCATCTTGAGGTCTTCCCCCAGATTTTGCGTTCCGAACGCAAAGATGGTCGGGAACATGAGCGACATGCAGCCGGTGATTCCGATCAGCGTATAGACCCCCGAAATACCCGGCCGCAGCGCGGTGTTCAGACAGAAGACGATCGCCAGGAGCGCCAGAACGGAAAGGATCGTCGAGGGTTTGAAGTATTTCATCAAGCCGGTGCAGACAAAACGCATCGCCACAAAGAGGAGCAGCGAAATGACGTAATACGTCGCCGCCGCCTGCTCCGCGGTTTTCGGAATAAAGGCGTTGAATCGGATCGTCTCGCAGAGATTGTAGAACCCCGCCGAGAGCGGCTCCAAATGCCGAAACGCCTCCGGCCCGCCGTTGGCGAGAACGGCGTCCAGGTCGAGCGCCGCCATGCAGTAGCGTATGGCGAACGACCACGTGGCGATTTGCGCGCCGACGTAGAAGAACTGCGCGATCACGCCGCAGACGTAGTTTTTGTTCCGCAAGAGGCGTTTCCACGTCGCGACGAAATCGATTCGTTTGTCCTCTTCCCGAAGACGCGGCATTCGAGTGAAGAGGATCAGAAGCCACGTTGCCAGAAGAATCAGACCGATCGTTCCGTAGGTGTAGGAGATGGCGTGCAGTTCCTGCGTGCGGACCTGCGCGAGCGATTCGGCGGTCATTTCGGCGCGATCCGCCTGGGTGAGGGGGTTGAGGCGCGAAAGGATGAACATCTGGCTGATCGCCACTCCCGCGATCGACCCGACGGGATTAAACGACTGAGAGAAATTGAGCCGCCGCGTCGCGGTTTCCGGAGAACCGAGCGCGCAGATATACGGGTTGCAGGCCGTTTCGAGAACCGAAAGCCCGGCGAACGTGATCAAAATCGCGCCCAGGTAGAAAAGGTAGCAGCGGTTCGGAGTCGCCGCGGTCAGACAGGCCGGAAAGAAGAGAAGGGTGCCGGTCACGTACATGCCGAGTCCCAACAGAACCCCCGCTTTGAATGTGAACCGTTTCATGAACATCGCGCCGGGGATCGCGAAGCAGCCGTATCCCAGCGCGTAACAGACGACCTGAATCCACGCGGTCTTGCCGTCGTCGAAACTCATGATCCGTTTAAACGCCGCCAGGAGCGTGTCGGTCATGTTGTTCGCCAGCCCCCACCAGGCGAAAAGGGTTGTCAGAAGGAGAAACGGCCACAGGAGATTGAGCGGAATGACCTGCCCGACATTCGACGCCGAGGAGTCGCTGTTCGGAACCGGGTTGGGATTCGACATTGTTTTTGATCTTTCTGTTAGGTGTCGTAAAAGACAAGAACCATATTACACCAAAACGAAAGAGAAAAAAAGAGCCCGTCTCAAAAAATTTTTTCCGCGCCGCGCGCCGCGTCCGCCGACGGTTTGTCGACGCGCGAGCGGGGAGTGCCATTTTTTTCGTTGTAAAGTATAATCAGGGGGTTAGTCGGGCGGAAGCGTTTCCCGCCGGCCACAAAACAGTTTCAAGGGGGATTTCCCGAATGAGCAGTGCCGATCAGCCGCAGCGGTCAGGGCCGTATCGACATATCCGGCTCGTTTACGCCGGTCAGTCGAGTCAGTTGTGGAAGGCGCGCGACGAGCGGGACGGAAAAGTCGTCGCGGTCAAGCGTCTTCTGCCGAACCGCGTCGACCGCGAGCATATCACGCTCCTGAACAACGAACGCCGGGTTGCCGAATCGCTCAAAGATTCCTCCTCTTTCCTGAAAGTCTACGATGCCGGACGAGACGGCGGAGTCCCCTACCTGGTGGTGGAATGGTTTCCCGCTCCGAGCGTCGGCCAGTTGGTTAAACTCGGCTACGAGACGTATTCTCCCGTTCTCCCTCAGCTGATCCCGGCTCTTTTCGAGCCGTTTATCCCCCTGCACGCCGCCGGCTGGGTTCACTGCGACGTTAAGCCGGACAACTTCCTTTTTTCACCCGATCTGGGCGTGAAGCTGATCGACTTTGCCATTACCGAAAAGAAACGGAGCAATCTCTTTGCCCGTTTCCTGCCGAAATCGAAGTCGATTCGCGGGACGGCGACTTATATCTCCCCGGAACAGATCGACCACCGCGCCATCGACGGGCGGACCGACCTCTACTCCCTGGGAGCCACGATCCTGGAACTTCTGACCGCCTCCGCCCCATTTTCGGGAAACACCCTCGGGGAACTCCTTAACAAGCACCGGACGGGAAATGTTCCCTCGGCGGCGATGAAAAATCGGAACGTGACGCCGCAGTTCGACGAGTTCCTCAAATCGCTTCTCTCTCCCGACCCGGCCAAACGCCCCGCCACCGCGCAGGAAGCGTTTTCGTTGGCCAAACGAATACCGATCTTCCGAAAAAATCCGGGAATCTGACCGCGGAACGCGCCCGCGCGGCGGTTTGCGGAATCAGATTGTTACTTTTCGGGATTCTGATATAATGAGCCCTTTAAGGGAGTCTTTCCGCTCCCCTCTCCCCCCGTTCCGGCGGGAGAGCCGATTCCGGTCGAAGGTCCCTTGACGGGCCCTTTATCCGATAAGCCAGCCGATTGGAGCCGTCGTGCCTGCCGATTCACCCCTTTCCTTTGAACAGCCGATCCTGGACCTGGAAACCCGCCTGGAAGAGATGCCTAAAAGCAACTCGTCCCCGGAGATCCGGGAAGAGATCCAGCGTCTGAAGCTCGGTCTGGCCGAACTGAAAAAGAGAATCTACTCGAATCTGACCCGTTGGCAGGTGGTCGAAGTTTCGCGGCATCCGCGCCGCCCTCAGACAGGAGACTACCTCGATTTGGTTTTCGACGAATTTGTCGAACTACACGGCGACCGATTCTTTGGGGACGACCGGGCGCTGATTACCGGCTGGGCCAAACTTGACGGTATGAAGGTGATGGTCGTCGGACATCAGAAGGGGCATACGGTCAACGAGCGAATGGCGTGCAACTTCGGTTGCGCCCATCCCGAAGGTTACCGCAAAGCTGTGGCGAAGATGAAACTTGCCGCGAAGTTCGGTCTGCCGGTCGTCTGTTTCATCGATACGCCCGGCGCCTATCCGGGGATTGCGTCCGAGGAACGCGGCGTCGCCGAGGCGATCGCCGAGGCGATGTTCGAAATGTCGATCTTGCCGACGCCGATCGTCTGCGTGGTGATCGGCGAAGGGGGGAGCGGCGGCGCGCTCGGAATCGGAGTCGGCGATAAGGTCGCGATGCTCCAATATTCCTACTACAGCGTGATCAGCCCGGAAGGGTGTTCCGGGATCCTCTGGAAGAGTGAAAAATTCAAGGATAAGGCGGCCGAAGCGCTCAAGTTCACCTCGTCCGACTTGCTCAAACTCGGCGTGATCGACAAGGTGATCGAAGAGCCGCTCGGGGGCGCCCACCGCGACCCGCGCCTCATGGCCTCGAAACTGAAACAATATCTCCGTACGCAGATCCGCGCGTTGCGCCGCGTACCGATGGAAAAACTCCTCGACGCGCGCTACAAGCGGTTCCGGGACTTCGGCGTCTATTTTGACAGTCAAAAAGAGGCGGACGCGGCGCCTTTGCGGGGAAGTCTCTTCCCGCCGGCCGAGCCGGAGCCGACCGAGCCGTGAGTCGTAGCGGGCAAAGACGGGCGGAGTGGTTTGCGGACGCCGACGTCATAATTTTCCGCGAACCGTATTGAGGGATTCCGGCTCGTGAAATGGAGAAGAATCCGGTGAAAAGAAAAGCACTCGGCTACTACGATTACACCGTCATACTGACCTACTGCGGAATGCTCTTCGCGTTCTACGGGATCATCAAGGTGATCGACCTGGAATACTGGGACGCGATGGTCTGCCTCATGCTGGCGGGAACGTGCGATATGTTCGACGGTTCGGTCGCCCGCACCAAGAAACGTTCGCCGAACGAAAAACGGTTTGGAATCCAGATCGACTCGCTGAGCGATCTGGTTAGTTTCGGAGTTTTACCCGGCATCTTCGTTCATCAGATCGCACGCGACATTCCGCTGACCGGACTTGTGACGTCGCTCTACGTATTGAGCGCGCTGATCCGCCTGGCCTACTTCAACGTGCTTGAAGAAGACCGACAGAACCAAACGGCCGAAAAGCGAAAGGTCTTTATGGGACTCCCGGTCACGACGGCGGCGATCGTTCTTCCCTTCGTTTACGTCATCTACGATTTCGGGCTGGTTAAGAATGAGGTTTATTTTCCCGTCCTCCTGGCCGCGATGGGGGTGGGGTTCCTTTCGCCGATCGAAATCAAAAAGCCGGCGGCGCTGATGAAGATCTGCATTCTGATCCTGGGGATTCTCGAATTGGTCGGAATGGCGTATCTGGCCGGGTATAACACAAAATGAACGATTCGCTTGCGCTTCGCTTCCTCTATCGGACGTCCTGCGGCCGCGTGTTTTTAAAATTTCTCGTTCGTCCGTGGGTTTCGCGGGCGGCTGGAAGTTTTCTTGCCGGCCGATTTTCGAAACCGCTGATCCGGCCTTTCGTTCTAAAGAACCGGATTTCGATGGATGACGTTCTTGTCCCGGCGGGAGGATTCGCCTCGTTTAACGATTTCTTTATCCGAAAGCGGAAGATCGTCTTTTCGACCGAATGTCACGACCGGCTGATCAGCCCCTGTGACGGGCGGCTTTCACGTGTCCCCTTGCGGGGAGAGACGTTCCTCGAGGTGAAACGCTCAACCTATACCCTGACCGACCTTTTAGACGATGCCGAACTCGCCAAGTCGTTCGAGGGGGGCGAGGCTCTCGTGTTCCGCCTGATGCCGGTCGACTATCATCGGTACGCTTATCCCGCCGACGCGGCGATTGTCGCTTCGAAAAGGATCGACGGGGTTCTCCACTGCGTTCGTCCGATCGCGCTCGGCGCCTATCCGGTCTTTATTCAAAATTACCGCGAGTACCAGGTGCTCGAGACCGAGAAGTTCGGCCGGATGGTTCAGATGGAAGTCGGCGCCCTTTTCGTCGGGCGGATCACAAATCATCCGCGAACGGACGGAAACGGAAAAGTCGCCGCCGGGGAAGAGAAGGGGTATTTCGAGTTCGGCGGTTCGACGATTATCCTGCTGCGCGAAAAAAACGCGCCGCCGCTAAGCGAATCGATTCGGACGGGAACGGAAGACGGGGCCGAACTATACGTCAGAATCGGCGAACCGCTCGCCTGAGCCGCGGGCGGCGTCCGTTAGTGATTCTGGAAGAAGTTTTTCAGGTTTTCGGCGGCGTGGCTGACCGGCGGCGTCTTTTTATGCGTGGAAGTCGCCGGTTTTTTCTCTTGTTTTTGGGCGGGTGCCGGCGCGACGTCGTCTTCGTCGAGATTGAGGCGGAGAACCGGTTCCGGTTTTTTTTCTTCCGGCTTTTTCGGCGCGGCGGGGGGAACCTGTTTCGCCGTCTCGACCGGCGCCGACGGAACCTCTTTGGTCGGAGACTGCGGCGCAGGCTTCTTTTCGGCGAAGGGGGCGGAAACGCTCAGTTCGCCCGAGGCGTCGGCGTCTTCCGAAGGTTTCATCACAATCGTCGGTTCGGCGGGGGAAGCTTCGGCGGAATCGTCCTCTAAAATCCAGCTCGAAAGATTGTCTTCCTCTTTGGCGGCGGCCGAAAGGGAATTCTGCTCGACGGTACGGGCGACCACCTCGGCAATCGACTCGACCTTCGGTTTTTTGCCGGCCGACATGGCAACGGAAATCACCACTTCAAACTCAAGAGGCCCGATCGTCAGACGGTCGCCGTTGCGAAGTTCCGTCTCCTGATCAATTTTCTCTCCGTTGACAAAAACGCCGTTTCGGCTTCCCAGGTCACGGACGCCGACGTAACCCTCCTCGACGAGAAGTACACAATGATAGCGGCTGATCAGCTCGTTCTTCGACTTGAGCTGACAGTCATCGGCCCGACCGATCATAAACTTCGGGCGATTAATCGAGATCAGTTGTCCGCTTTGCTTGCCGCCGACTACCTTTAACTGCACCTGCATTTTTTTCAACCGTCTGAACAAACCGATACAATTGCCAAACCGTCGTAGGTTCCGGAGGGATGAAAAAAATATGAATGATAGCTGTTGCTTTCCCGAACCGCAACCGTCTGGCCAGAAAGGCGCCTTTTGAGGAACCCCTCTGTTGTCTATTCTATCGGCTACAGATCTAATTCTAACAGAGAAAAAAAAGAAATCAATCCCTTGATCGTTCCTGTCGACATCGACGGCGGGAACGTTTGTCTGGCGATTTCGACTCTTTATGCTATAATTTCAGCGGCGTGCGAGAAAGAGGTCGATTTTATGCGCAGTATATCGATAAAGTTTTCCTCTTTTCTCCATTTTGTAACGAGCGTTTCTCCGCTTTTAGCCGGAGTCCCCCTTTAATCGATGATGGAACCGAATCGAATGTCCGAACAGAAGAAGATACCCGAACAGGTAATCGATCAGATTTCGTCTCCCGACTCCCCGCTCCTGGCCGACGTCCTGGCGAAATACGAGATTTCCCTTTCCGCCGAAAAGGTCGAGAGGCTCGATCGATACTGTCGGGCACTTTGGGAATGGAACACCAAACTAAATCTGACCCGGCACGACGACTACGAAAAGTTCGTGACGCGCGACCTGGTCGACTCGATGCGGCTTGCCTCCCATCTCCAGGAGGGGGAACATGTCCTTGACGTCGGAACAGGCGGCGGGGTTCCCGGAGTCGTCCTGGCGATCCTCCGCCCCGACCTACGGGTCGAGCTCTGCGACGCGACCGAAAAGAAAGCGAAAGCGGTCGGCGCCATCCTCGACGAGATCGGACTTGACCTGAACGTCTGGCACGCCAAAGCCGAGGATCTTCTCAAGGCGCACCGTTTCCACTCTTTGACGATCCGCGCCGTTTCGAAACTCGAACGCCTTCTGGCAATCTTCGCGCCGGTCTGGTTCGCGTTCGACCGTATTCTGATGATCAAAGGACCGGCCTGGGTCGAAGAACGGGGCGAGGCGCGCCATTTCGGACGTCTGACCAATCTGGCGCTGCGCAAAATCGACGAATACACCAATCCCGGCGTCGAGCACCAAAGCGTGATTCTACAGGTTTGTCAGAAAAAACGTCTGGCCGAAATCGAAAAACGCGCCGCCGATCTCGCCGCCGGGCTTCCGATCCGGGAGTCGGCCGAATTTGTCGCGGTCGAAACCGCGTCCCCTCCGCGGCGAAACGCTCCGCCGCGGCGTCCGAAAGGGGCCCGCCCATACGGCGGGTCGGCGAAAGGACGAGACGCCTCGCGCGGCGGCATGCGGGGCGGAAAGAGGAAATCCGGACCGACCGGCAGAGCGAAAACGCCCCGATCCCCCCGCCGTCCCGACGGGCATAAGGGCCGTTGACCCGCGTTTGATATACAGTAATACGCATACGGCTCGGCGAGCCGAAAAGGAGCTTGGCAAGAGATGTCCCGCACGACCTGTTTGTTCTCGGCGATTCTGACAATGTCGGTTTCACTTCTTCTCTTCGGCGGTTGCCGTAAAGACGGTCCGAACGAAGAAGAGCTCCTTCGCCGTCAGGCCGAGGCGCAGAAAGAGGCCACCGCCGCGATCTTTTCCGACGAGATCCGTTCCCTTTCCGACGAGGAACTTGCCGCGCTTCCGGCGCGAAACGAACTTCCGACCGAGATGATCGTTCCCGGCGCGCTCAGCGTACGGGTGATTCAGCCGGAACGGTTCCTCCGGTTTTCCCAGGCCGAGAAGGCAGTTCGCCTTTTCGCCAGTACGCCGCAGTTGGTTCCGTTCAGCAACCAGTTCAACGAGATTGAACTGGTCGTTACCAGCACCAAAATCGCTCCGGTCTCTCTTCTCGACCCCCAGAGCGGCGAGCAGATCGGCGAAAACTATCCGCTTCCCTGTACGGCCGTTTACGCTCGGAAAAACAAACCGGTAAACCGCGAGGCGTTTACGGCCGCCCAGTTCGGCCGCCTTCCGAAAGAGCGGATCGAGACCCGCGTTTTGGGCGGGACCGAGGTCACCGTCGCCGAAAATTCGCTGATTCTTCCGCTCGACGCCTCCGGAAAGAACGCGGCGCGAGTCGACGGGGTAGCGACCGCGGTCGTTTTCCCCTCCGAAAACGAAGCGCTTATGGTCAACGGGCCGATTAAGGCCGTCGAGGGGTTCTTCTCGGCCGGGGAAGGGGAGAAGCGGGGAATTTTGGCTCAGCGGGCCGGCCGTCTCGACACCGAACGGTTCGACTTCGCCTTTCTTTACGATTATGCTTCCCCCCAAAAAGAGGCGATCACCCTTCCGATTCCGCCGGCGCTGCGCGGGGTTCTTCTCGACGAGGCGAGTTTTCTCACCCTGACGATCAACGCGACCGCGCCCGAGGGGGAAGACGCGCTCCGGCTGGCGATCGGCGCCGACTCGGCCGAGAGTCTCGATAAAATCGACGAAGGGCTCGGCGCCACCCTCTTGCAGATCGACGAGTCGCTCCGCGCCGCGGCGCCCGAAGAGGACGAGCCCGCACGGGAGGGGATCGCTCCGCTCCTCCCGCAGTTAAGCGATCTGCTCCGTTCGATTACCCAGAATCGGGAGCGAAACGTCATGACCGCTTCGCTGACGATGTCGGCGGATCGGGTGGAGCTCTTCGGCCGGCTGGTTGACCAGATGAATCGGATGGCCGAGAATTCCGCAAAAGAGAATCGCCGAATGCAAACGGCGGGGAACCTCAGAGTTCTGGGAGAGGTGATCAACGCCTACTACGCAAAAAATAACCACTATCCCCCCCTGGCGATTGCGTCCCCCGACGGAACGCCCCTTTTGAGTTGGCGTGTGGCGCTTCTTCCCGCAATGGGGCCGGAGGGCGAGGCGCTCTACAGCGAATTTAAAACCGACGAACCGTGGGACAGCGAAGCGAACCTTAAACTTTTGGAACGGATCCCGCTGGTCTATCGGTCCCCCCTCCTTCCGGCAGGCGGCGGGAAGACTCTTTTCCGCGTCTTTAGCGGGGAAGGGGTTCCTCTCTCGCTCTCGTCCGAGCCGCCCAAGATGAACGTTTTTGATAATCCGGGGAAGACCTTTCTGGTCGTCGCCGTCGATCCTTCGCAGGCGGTCGAGTGGACCCGTCCCGACGAACTGACGTTCGACCGGGAAAAGATACGCGACGTTTTCGGCGATTTCGTTTTGGCGCTTCCCGTCATGGGAGAGCTTTTTACCGCGCCCCTTTCCGGCACTCCCGAAGAGCTTGACGCGTTAACCTCCTGGATTACCGGCGTTCCCCAAGAGACTTCCTCCGAGGCGGAGTCTGCCGACGCGGCCGAACCGAGCCCGGGCGGCGAGGTCTCCCCCCTCGAAAACTGAGAGGGAGCCGGTTCGTCTTTCCAAAAAGAAGAGGGAAGATATAATGTATTAGGGAGACGCGATAACGTCGTGTCGGAATCCCGTTCCCGCACGCGGCGCGGGGCCGTTTTTCCGAAAAGCAGATATTTCCCCAAATCCGAAAGAGAGTCGATTGATGACCAGAATCGCCGATTTGCTGAAACAGTATATGAATATCCCCGACGCCTCCGCGAAGACGCTCGACGAACTTGAAAAGATCTGTGAGGTCAAGACCTTTTCGGCCAACGATATCATCTATCGGGAACACGAAGATTCCCGGTATCTCTACATCGTGATTTCGGGGCAAGTCGATATTCAGTATCTCCTGAAAGACGGACGCCGGAAAACTCTTGACAACTGTATGCCGGGGGACTACCTCCTCTGGTCCGCGCTGATCGAGCCGAACCAGACCAATTCGATCGGGGTTTCGCGTACGACGTCCGAGCTTCTCCAGGTCGACGGCAAACGGCTTCTGGAAATCTGCCGCCGGGACACCGATTTCGGGTTCCATATGATGAGCCTGATCGCCTCGGTGATTCGGCGCCGCCTCCAGGCCGCGCGTTACCAGCTTTCGTTCCATTCCCTCTGAAGATAACCGTTTAACATCGCGGAGATCCCCCGCTTAGCTCGGGGGAGAAAGGTATGGATTGCCGCAATGCCCAATAATCTCGTTTTCAACCTGTTGATTATTCTGGGAGCCGGTCTTTTGGCCGGGATCATTTCAAAACGCCTGAATATTCCGATGGTTATCGGGTATCTGCTTGCCGGGGCGCTGATCGGCCCGGGGGGGTTTAAGTTATTTATTCGTGAAGCCGAAGAGGAGGCGTCGAAAGCCGCCGTCGTTCAGACGGAAGATCGCGCCGCCGCGACGGAAGATTTCACCGCTTCGGATCCGGACACGCCCGTGACTTCCGAACGGACCGCGGTCGAGGCGCGCATTGCCGCAATGATCTCGCAAAATGAGATTCTCGACGAGCTCGCCGATCTCGGCGCGCTCTTTCTTCTCTTTACGATCGGGATTCATTTCACGCCGTCGGATATTGTTAAGAACAGAAAATTCCTCTTCTTGGGGGGACCGGTACAGATGCTTCTGGTCATCGTGCCGCTGGCTTTGGTTGCGTATAAATTAAGCGGCGACTGGCGAACCGGGCTTCTGATCGGATTTGCCGCCTCGTTGAGCTCGACCGTTCTGGTCTTTAAATCTCTCACCGAATTCGGTCAGAGTTCGTCTCCTTACGGGAAACGCGCCGTCTCGATCCTCCTGTTTCAGGATATCGCGACCGCGCCGATTCTCCTGGTGATCCCTCTTCTCTTTCCGGTCGGGGGGGGGACGGGGAGCGTCGCCCAGACGTTTCTCCTGATGGGGGGGAAGGCGCTCTTTTTTGTGGTGCTGATCGCCGGGATCCGCCTTCTTTTTACGACGAAGGGGATCTCGATGATCTCGCAGCTCAAAAGCGTCGAGATCATGGTCCTTTTTACGGTCTTTCTCCTTTTTGGAGTTTGTGCCGTCGCCGACCGGCTTCAGCTTCCGGAGGCGATCGGAGCGTTCGCGACCGGCGTGGCGCTGAGCGAAAATCGGCTGACCAGCCAGATCGGGGCCCTGGTGACTCCGTTCCGCGAGACGTTCTCGGCGATCTTCTTCGTCACGCTCGGCGCCCTCTTTGATCCGCAGATTCTGATCAATCATCCCGCGCCGACCCTGGGAATCCTCTGCGGGCTCCTTCTGCTGAAACTGATCGCCGGAGCCGTGGCGTTTAAGGTGATCGGTCTTTCCGTCGTTCCGTCTCTGGCGATGGGTTTGGGGATTTCGCAGCTTGGGGAACTTTCGTTCATTATCCTCCAGCAGGGCCCGTTCCGCGCCGAGCATCCCCAGCTCTATCAACAGATTCTTTTTGCCGCACTGACCAGTATCATCCTGACGCCGTTCTTCCTAAAACTGGCGATGAACGTGGTCAAGAAGCGTCCGATTGTCGAGAATGTTCCGGTATCCGAACCTGAATCGCTTCTTCCCGAAGGGGAGGCGAAATACCGCGGTATCGTGGTGGGGCTCGGCCCGATCGGCAAACAAGTGACCCAGTTCCTGGCCGGTTCGGGGGTGGAGCTGACGCTGATCGATACGAACCCGGGGAACTTTCAGGATCTGGCGCAGCTGGGGTTTCAAACGATCGTCGGCGACGCGTCCGAGATGCGCACGCTCAAGTTGGCTGGGGTCGGTCAGGCGCACTTGGTCGTGATCACCATTCCGAACGACGTCTTTGCCACCGACACCATCCGCGCGATCCGTCAGTTGCGCGGAGACTGTACCATTGTGGCGCGGTGCCGCTATAAGACGTTCGTCGCCGAACTGGAACGCGCCGGCGCCGACATGGTTGTCTGTGAAGAGGACGAAGCGGGACAACGGCTGATCGAAAGGATGGGAGCGCTCCTGTGAGACGTTCGCTTCGCGCCGAATTGAACGATCTGGCCGAATCGAGATACCGTCTCATGCTTACTCGGTTTGTCCGCACGCGGCGGAGAATCCTGGGAGTCCGGATCCCCCTTTTGCGGAAGACCGCGCTCCGTCTTCTGCGCGAAGGCGAAGAAATCCCCCGTCTCACCTCCCGTTCGACGTATGAAGAACTTGTCGTCGCCGGAATGATGCTCGCTCGCGCCCCTTATCCGCGCGCCTTCCTCTGGAGCGAAATCGGGAACTATCTCGACCTGGCCGACACCTGGATCTACGGCGATATTCTGGCCGGAGAACTCAAACAAGTGAAAAAAGATCCGGAATCGTACTGGGGGTGGATCGGCGAACTGCTGTGCGACGCGCGCGAGTTTCACGTTCGGTTTGCCGCGGCGCTTCTGTTGACCTACTATGTCAACGAGGACTATATCGAAGATGTGTTACATCGCCTGACCGGAATCGATCATCCGGGCCGTTACGCCCGAATGGGAGCCGCCTGGGCGTTTCAGCGCTGTTACCTCGCTTTTCCGGAAAAGACGCTTCCCGCGCTCGACGCTCCGAACCTGGCCCCGGAGATCCGGCGGCGCGCCGTTCAGAATATCCGCTCGGCCTGTAAACGACTGGGACGGGAGTCCCCGGTCTGACATTTCGCGACACGCCGTGTCTCCGAATCTTTTTTACGGCGCAAAAAAAGCCGGCGCTTGCGGCGCCGGCTTCGTTGGAACGCGGTTGGCTCACACAAGAGCGATCAGGCCATCTCTTTGAGGGCTTTCAGAGCCTTGATCTTGATTTTGTCGTGCGCCGGTTTGGCCGGAACGTCGCGAATTTCGCCGGTGAACGGGTTCTTGACGCCTTTGCGGGCTTTTTGAGCCGGGACGCGTTTCTTTTCGATCTTCAGAAGACCGGGAAGGGTGAAGCTGCCGGGACCTTTTTTGGCAAGGCTGGCGGCAATCTGATTGCTCAGTTCGTCGAGAACGGCGGCAACCTGTTTCTTGTCCAGACCGGTGGCACCGGCAACGTTGGCGATGATTTGGGTCTTGGTCAGCGGCTTTTCAATTTTAGCGGCCATGTTGATCCTCTTTGTGGTAATACATAATAATTTAACAGGATACCGGCGCGGGACCGACCCGTGCCAATATGAACCAATCCTATGGAACCAGAAACGGAAATCCTTATCCTTTCCGCTTCCTGCGATAGCATTATGATTCATAAATAGGCGTCTTGTCAATCCTTTTTCAAGAAAAAGCTCGAAAAAAGGCGGATTTTACCGAAAATTTTAACGCCGGACCCCTTTTTTCGGTGGTGAAACGGGAAAAAGCGGGGTCTTTTCGACTTCTTTCCAGTTTGTATACTGGTACTTTATAGTCTCTCCTGTCGCTGATTCAAGCGGTTTGAGTCGTTTCGGCAGGACTTCTCCCCGGTTCCTCGGACCGAACGTTTCGCGAAAGCGACGAAAGAGGTGCGGTATGTGTACGTGTCAAACGCGCGTTAACGCCATCAACAGCCCCGACTACCTTCCCGTTGAGATTCTTCGGAAACTCCAGTGGCAGAAATTTCAAGCCGTTCTGAACTTTACCTATTCCAACGTGGCTTGGTACCGCGAAAAGATGAAAGAAAAAGGCGTTAAGCCGGAAGACATTCGTTCGCTCGACGACGTCAAATACCTGCCGACGATTATCAAGACCGATTTGCGCGACACTTACCCGTTCGGCATGATGGCGGTCGATATGAAAGACGTGGTTCGCGTCCACGCCAGCAGCGGGACGACGGGCAAACCGATCGTCCTTCCCTACACTCGCCGCGATCTCGAAGTCTGGACCGAGTCGATCGCCCGCGGGATGGCCGGAGTCGGAGTGACCGACAAGGACGTTCTTCAGGTTTCGTATGGCTACGGCCTTTTCACCGGCGGGCTGGGCGCCCATCAGGGGGGCGAGTTCCTGGGCGCGACCGTCGTGCCGATGTCGGGGGGGAATACCGAACGCCAGCTGAACCTGATGCGCGACTTCGGCGTGACGGTGATTGCGTGTACGCCGAGTTATTTCGTCCATCTGATCAGCAAAGCCGAAGAGATGGGCTTCGATTGGAAAGAGACAAAACTCCGGCTCGGCTTTTTCGGCGCGGAACCGTGGACGAACGAAATGCGCCGCAGTATCGAGGAGGCCGCGGGGATCAAGGCGTATGACATTTACGGCCTGACCGAAATCTCCGGCCCGGGGGTCGCGCTCGACTGCGTCTATCAGTCCGGACCGCATATTTTTGAGGATCACTTCTATCCCGAGATTCTTGATCCCGACACCTTGGAGCCGGTTCCGGACGGGGAATACGGCGAGCTTGTCTTTACGACCCTCGACAAGCAGGCGATGCCGCTGATCCGGTACCGAACGCGCGATATCACCCGTCTGATTCCCGAAAAATGCGAGTGCGGGAGGACGATTCGCCGATTCGACCGGATCTCGCACCGCAGCGACGATATGATGATCATTCGCGGCGTCAACGTCTTCCCCGGTCAGATCGAAGCGGCTCTCCTTTCGGTCGAAGGGGCGGTTCCCCATTATCAGATCATTTTAACGCGCGACGCGTCGGGGCTCGACAACATCGAAGTTCAGGTCGAAATTTCCGCCGATAAGTTCAGCGACACCCATCGCGAGATTGACCAATTCAAAAAGCAGGTCGCGGCGAAAATTCAACATGTCACCGGTATCCGGATCGGTGTCTGCCTGGTCGAGCCGGGGCGGATCCCCCGCAGCGAGGGAAAAGCCCGCCGCGTGATCGACAACCGAAACAAGTAAATCGAAGCGAAAAGGTCACTCCCCCTTCTTCTTTCCGGACCAGAAGAGGGAGCAGAACTGGTAGATGAAAAGGGCGGCGACCGACGCGACGACCGAGACGACCAGTCCCGCGGGACTGAACGGGTTGAAATTCTCGATTTTTCGCCACGTCGTCACCCCCAGAATGCCGGTGCAGCATCCGGTCAGACCGACCAGAAAGACGGTGAACGCTCCCCGACGCCACTGGCCTCCCCAGACAAGAAGCCGCGTGATCATCGCGACGACAAAAGCAAACCCGATCCAGATGAGGACGACGTTCGTCAACTCCTGAATCTTGGTTGGCAGATTGTACTGAAGGAGCGCGTCGAGTTTGGCGAGAAACGCTTCCATTGCTTAGTGTCTCCTCTCCGTGAACCGCGGTGGAAGTGAGGCGCCGCCGGTTCGCGCGGGTCGGGTATTGGGCGCGGTGTACGAATACCGGTCGACGTCGTCTCAGCGCTGTTGGCGCGGGAGCGATTCTTCCTGGGAGAGCTGACGGTTGACCTGTTCGCGTTTCATCCGGTCCACTTCCCCCTGGAACTGGAATTCGTTCCCGGCCGGGAAGTACTGGATCTGGTTATCGAGGTAGTACGGACTCGGAAGAGTCTGACCGTTCTGAGTCATCTGACACCCCGAAAGGAGCCCGATTGCGCCGAAGGCCAGAATCGAGAGGAGTCCGCCGACAAGCCAGCGGTTTCCAACATTTTTACGTTCCATCTGTGAAACCCTTCATTCCGTAAAGCTGACAGTTTTGCCGCGCCAGCGCGGCGTGTCTTGATGTCGGTTTTATCGGTTAAAACGATTGGGAGTCTTTAATCGGATTGAACGGAAAGTCAAAACGGCCGCTTTTTGGCCGGAATCCCCAGAAGTCAGCGATTTTTGACGATGAGCATACCCGTTTCCCCCATCCTCGAGCGGATCGACGTTTTTCCTCTTCCCGACCTGGTTCCGCCGGGATACCGACCCGAAGCGGTCTTTTTTATCGATGTACTCCGAGCGACCACCACGATCACCGCCGCTCTGGCCGCCGGAGCCGAACAGGTGATCCCCGTGATGGAACCGGCGCAGGCCCTGAACATGAAGCGGATTCTCGAAGAGTCGGATCCGCAAAAAAAGGGGAAAATCCTTTTGGGAGGGGAACGGAAAGGGGTTCGGATCGAAGGTTTCGACCTGGGGAATTCTCCCTCGTCTTATACTCCCGACCTGGTCGGCGGAAAGACCATTATTTTTTCGACGACGAACGGAACGCGCGCCGTTCTAACGTTTGAACGGATCAGCGCTCTTCCTCCCGAAGGGGCGAAAGAAGAAAAGAGACGCCGCGGCGGCCCGAGTCTCCGACGGCAGACGGTCGAACTTCCCGCCGCGGGACGGACCCGCATGTTCCTGGGCTCCTTCTTAAACGCCGCCGCCCTGGTCGAAAGGCTCGCCGCGTTTCGTTCGGTGGGGATCGTCTGTTCGGGAACCGAGCTTCACTATACCGAAGAGGATGTCCTCCTGGCGGGACTGGTCGTTTCGCGCCTGCTTCGACCGCGAGCCGACGAGTCGCGCGGGACGGATAAGCATGCCGCCACGCCGAATAAAGCGGGCGAAGCCGGGATGATCGCCGAACCGTTTCCCCGTCCCCTTTTGAACGTCCAAGCCGAGACGGCAAAATACCTCTGGGAATCGTTTCTCGAAACGACCGCGCCCGAGCGGCTCGAAAAAGACCTCAGCGAAAAACTTCTCGCCAGCCGCGGAGGTGAAAATCTCCGGCGGATTCGGCTCCATGCGGATATTCGCGACGCCGCCCGTCTCGACCGAATCGACAGTGTCCCCGAATACGCACTGGGACGGATTCGCCTTTCCTGAAAATAGACAAAACGGGAGAAGTGGATAAACCGCTCCGCTCTCCCGCGATTGAAGGTCTCCTTCTTCAGTTTTCTCTTTGAGTTATAATATATAATAGTCTTTCCCTTTTTCCGGGGGAATCTGTGGTCAGTCGATTTCCCACAACTTTTTGACCCCGACGGCCGGCTTTCCGCCGACCGGATCGGGGGTGAGGAATAAAACACGATGCAAATGGAAGAATTGGTCGCGCTCTGTAAGCGGAGAGGGTTCCTGTTTCAGTCGAGTGAAATCTACGGCGGTCTGAACGGCTTCTGGGATTACGGTCCTTTAGGGGTTCTCCTCAAACGGAACGTCAAAGACGCCTGGTGGCACGACATGCTCGTCGGGCATAACGAACAGAAGCTCCAGCCCGGCGCCCCCTCCCTCTACGAGATGGCGGGGCTCGACTCGACGATCATCATGCATCCGCAGATCTGGAAATGCTCCGGGCATTACGATCTGTTCCACGACTTTATGGTCGATTGCCGCGAATCGAAAAAGCGGTACCGCTACGACCACGTGAAAGGGCGCTGGGTCACCGGGCTCAAACATGGCGAAGGGGGGCAGCCGGCCGCCGAAACGCGCGTTTTTGTCACCACGATGGATACCGAAAATACCGAAAACGCGCTGAAAGAACGCGCGGCGCACTATTTCGGGCTTCGGAAAAAAGATATCGATTCTCTCGTCTGGGAAGGTCCGCTCACCGAGATTTCGGCTCTGGACGATCTTTCGCAGGTCTTGGGGCCCGACGCCAAACATCCCGGCACCCTCACCGAGCCGCGCGAGTTTAACCTGATGTTCAAAACGACGATCGGCGCGCTGGGCGGAGAGGACGACGTGGCGTTCCTTCGTCCCGAAACGGCGCAGGGGATCTTCGCCAACTTCAAAAACGTCTGCGATTCGACCCGCGTCAAAGTTCCTTTCGGGATCGCCCAGATCGGAAAGAGTTTTCGCAACGAAATCACGCCGCGCAACTTCACCTTCCGCAGCCGCGAGTTCGAACAGATGGAAATCGAGTTCTTCTGCTATCCGGGCGAGTCGGCCGACTGGTACCGCTACTGGCGCGACCGCCGGTTTAAGTGGTACACTGATTTGGGCTTGGCGAGCGAAAAACTTCGTCTGCGAGAGCACGAACAGGCGGAGCTGGCGCACTACTCGAAAGGCACCGCCGACATCGAATACGCGTTCCCCTTCCTTCCCGAAGGGGAATTCGGCGAACTCGAAGGGGTGGCGCACCGCGGCGATTTCGACCTGCGCAGCCACATGGAAGGGAAACTCGTCCGCGAGGGGGATCGGCTCGTTCTCGAAAAGGGACCGGACGGCCAGCCGAAACACCGCGGCAGCGGGAAAGATCTGACGTATTACGACGATCAGCGGAAAGAACGTTTTATCCCGCACGTGATCGAACCGAGTTCCGGCGCCGACCGCGCCACGCTGGCCTTCCTCTGCGAGGCGTATCGCGTCGATTCGGTCCCGACGGCGGAAAAGAAGGAAGACGCCGAGCGCACCTACCTGAAATTTCATCCCCGCCTGGCTCCGGTCAAGGCGGCGGTCTTCCCCCTGGTCAAGAAAGACGGGATGCCCGAAATCGCCGCGGAGATTTACGGCGAACTGAAAGAAAAAATGTCGGTTCAGTACGACGAAAAAGGCGCCGTCGGCCGAAGGTATCGCCGTCAGGACGAAATCGGAACCCCGTTCTGCATTACCGTTGACGGACAGACGCTGCAAGACGGCACGGTGACGATGCGCGACCGCGACACGTTGCAGCAGTGGCGGGTGAAAAAGGACGAGCTGGCGGCCGAACTGGCCGACCGTTTGGGCAAATAAAGTTATACGAAAGAGCGAGAAGAAAGCGATGGCCGCAAAAAGATATTACGAATTTTCTCCGGAAAACGCCCTGGCCGAAAAGTCGATCGTCCTGCAGGCGAAGACCAAGTTTGACGAAGCGTCGACCCAGCTGTTCACCGATCGGCATATCGACTTCTGTCAGCCGGTCGACAACGCGCCGGAGATCAACTCGCTCCGTCTGACGATTTCGCCCGAAGACCTTTCGAAGATCCCGGTTCGGATTTCGGCGGCCGAAGCGCGCCGTCTCGACGCGGTCGGCAAGACGGTGATACTCAAAGGATGGGTTCGCACCCGGCGCGACTCCAAAGCGGGGTTCAGCTTTATCGAATTGAACGACGGTTCGTCGTTCGGGAACGTTCAGATCCTGGCGCCGAACACCCTGAAAAATTACGAGAGCGACGTCCTCCGGCTGGGAGCCGGCTGGAGCGTCCGCGTGGTCGGGCTTGTCAAGAAGTCGCCGAGCGAAGGACAGCCGACCGAAGTGGTCGCTTCGGAAATCGAGGTTTACGGCGCCGCCGCGGCGACCTATCCTCTGCAAAAGAAACGGCATTCTCTCGAGTTCCTCCGCACCATCGCGCATTTGCGTCCGCGGACGAATACGTTCGGCGCGGTCGAACGGATCCGCAACCGCGTCGGTTTCTCCATTCATCAGTTCTTCCAGGAACGGGGTTTCTTCTATGTACACACGCCCCTGATCACCGCCAGCGACTGCGAAGGGGCGGGGCAGATGTTCCGCGTCACGACGATGGATATTGAAAACCCCCCGCGCCGCGAAGACGGCAAGGTCGACGCCGCGCAGGATTTTTTCGGGAAACCTTCCTATCTGACCGTCAGCGGCCAGCTCGAGGCCGAGACGTTCGCCTGCGGACTCGGTAAGGTCTACACCTTCGGTCCGACGTTCCGCGCCGAGAACTCGAACACCTCGCGCCATCTGGCCGAGTTCTGGATGGTCGAGCCGGAAGCCGCCTTCTACGAGCTGGAAGACAACATGGAGCTCGCCGAAGGGCTTCTCAAGCGGATCTTCCAGGACGTGCTTTCCTACTGTCCCGAAGACATGGAATTTTTTAACCGTCAGTTTGACAATACGCTGATCGAGACGCTCCGGCATATCGTCCGAAGCGATTTCGTCCGCCTGACCTACACCGAGGCGGTCGATATTCTCGAAAAGTCGGGGCGGAAATTCGATTTCCCCGTCGGCTGGGGAATCGATCTGCAGAGCGAACACGAGCGGTATCTGACCGAAGAGCATTTCAAGAAACCGGTCATCCTGTATAACTATCCCCGGACGATCAAGCCGTTCTATATGCGCGTGAACGACGACGGGAAAACGGTCCGCGCGATGGACGTGCTCGTTCCGAAAATCGGCGAGATCATCGGCGGGAGCGAACGCGAATATCGTCTTGACGTTCTCGAGTCGCGGATGAAAGAGCTGGGGCTCGACGCCGAAAATTACGAGTGGTACGCCGATCTGCGCCGTTACGGGACGGTTCCGCACAGCGGGTTCGGGCTCGGTTTCGAGCGCGTGATCCAGTTCGTGACCGGGATCGCCAACATCCGCGACGTCATACCTTTCCCGCGAACCCCCGGCAACTGCGACTTCTAACGCGGACCGCTGTCGTTTTCGCCGCGGTTTACGGTCGGGCGTCGGAGACGCGTTGAGGGGGCGTGTCGCCGTTGCGGCCGACGGAGTTTCCGCCGCAGTCTTGGAGAAGAGAGAGAAAACAACGCTGTATGACCGAACTCCTCTTTGCCCCCGAATTTTCCTTTCTTCGCGCGGCGTTTCTCTTTACCGCCGCCGCCGCCCTAACGTTCGGTCTGGTCGGCACGTTTATCGTGACCCGCCGGATCGGATATCTGGCCGGCGCGATATCCCACACCGCGTTCGGGGGGATCGGAATCGGCTTCTGGCTGAAGGAGGCCGCGGCCGCCGGATCGTGCGGATTCGGCACTCTGGCCGCCCTTCTCTGGGGCGGCGAGAACGCTCCGGCGCGTCTTGCCCAAGTGGCGGCCCATATCAATCCGGTGATCGTGGCGGTTCTGACCGCGATCGGCTCGGCGGTTCTCATCGGTTTGATTCAGCGATACGCCAAAGAGCGCGAGGACGCGCTGATCGGAATCATCTGGACCGCGGGAATGGCGCTCGGGCTTCTCTTTCTCGACCGAACGCAGAGATACGTGGCGGTTTCGGATTACCTGCTGGGCGATATCCTGTTGATCTCGCGCCGCGACCTGGCGACGATTCTCTCTCTCGACGCCGCGGCGCTTTTCGCCTGCGGCCTTTTCTTCAAACGGTTCGAGGCGGTCTGTTTCGACGAGGAGTTCGCCCGCCTGCGCGGCGTACGGGTCGATGTGTATCAGTCGATTCTCCTCCTTCTGATCGCCGTCACCGTCGTGTTGACGATGCGCATCGCCGGAATGGTTCTGGTGATCGCCGTTCTGACGATCCCCGCCTCGATCGCCTCGCGCCTGACCCGGCGGCTCAGCCGCGTGGCGCTCTGGTCGATCGCGATCTCTCTTCTTTCGGCGTGGGGAGGGATCGCCCTCTCCTATGTCCTTAATTTTTCCGCCGGTCCGATGATCGTCCTTCTTCTTTCGATCCTCTACGGCGGCGTGGTTCTGGCGACGGGAAAACGTGACCGATGAGCGCGAAGGCCTATCCGAATATCGTCTGTTTCCTGACCGACCGGCTTCACCTGGGTTACCTGGGGGCGTACGGCAACAGCTGGATCGGAACCCCCGCGTTCGACAGGCTGGCGAGCGAGTCGGTCCTCTTCGACCGCGCCTTTGCCGCGTCCCTTTCCCTGCCGGCGCTGACCCGCGCCTTTTGGACGGGGGAAGACCCGTCGAAGACCCGTCTCGATCCGCCGACGGCGAGAAGGCGCGCCGGTCTGCTTGACCGTCTTTTCGGCAAAGGGGAGCCGACATCCTCTTCGCCCCTTTTCGACGCCCTGTCCGCCGCGGGATACCGCACCGTTCTTCTGACCGACGAGTCGGAAGTCGCGGAATTCGGCCGATCGTTTTTCGACAGAATAGAATTCGTTTCTCCCGCAACGAAGATCGCCGAGATTCCCGAAAAGAGCCAGTTTTACCGCGGAATGACGGACGCCGGCGCCTTGACGTCGCGTCTGGGCCGCGCGGACGTTCCGTTTTTCCTTTGGATTCACTTCAAAGGGTGGAACGGAGTTTGGGATACGCCCCTTTCGATGCGCGACCGGGCGCGTGAAGACGACGCCGACCCGTCCCCCTACGACGGCGCGTCTCCCCCCTCCTTCGATATGGCGCGCGAAGGGGACGACGACGCTCTTCGCGCGGCGGTCGAGGCTTATGCCGCCGGGATTCGGCTCTGGGACGCGTCGCTGGAGCTTTTTCTCGACAAATTGGCCGAAGAAAACCTTTTCGCTCGAACCGCTCTTTTTTTAGGAGGCGCGCGCGGCCTTTCGCTGGGCGAACACCGCCGCGTCGGCGTCGAAGGTCCCGGAACGCTCTATTTCGAAGAGATACACGTTCCCCTTTTGTATCGTCCCGCGGGCGGGCCGTCCGAGGCGATTCGGTCGTTCGGTCTCTGCGGGCCTTGCGACCTGCACCGGACTCTCGCCCGGCTGGCCGGCGGCGAACCGGACGAAAAGACCCTCTTGGACCTTGCCGCGGAAGAGGTCGATTCGATTCGAGACGAACTGACTGTCACGCAAACCGACGCCTCGTCGCCGAGACAGGGGGTGATCACCGACGAGTGGTTCTTTTTGCGCGACCGTCATTTCACTCCGCCCCGCCGCGAACTTTACCTTGCGCCCGACGACCGCTGGAATGTCAACGAAGTGGCCGATCGGGGAGGGGAAGAAATCCTTGAACAACTCGAAAGGAAAATCGGGCGCGGGGGTTTTGCTTAATTTATTTATTCCGTTATAATAAGGCTTTGTTCCCCTGTTAGGGGAGGTTCCCCATATTTCACCCCCAAGAATGATTTTTAAGAATTAACCATCAGTCGGAAACCGTTATGACCAGCGAAAAGAATCCCGCGGAAAATAACCTTCAAGATCAGTCCTTAGCCCCCCAGAGCGCGGCCTCGTCCGATGACGCGAAACAGGGCGAGCCCCTCGCCACGTACGAGCAGGTGAACGCCGACGCTCCGGTAACGACCGTTCAGATGATCGCCGAGCGTCTGGCCAAGAAGAGGGCCGAAAATGCCGCCGACGGCGCCCAGGCCTCGTCGTCTCCTCTGGCCGGCAAACTTCAAGAGTCGCGCCGGCAGCCTCGGGAAGAGCGCGCCCCGCGTCCAGGCCGCGGGCCTCGCGGATCGCGCGGCCGCCGCGGCGACGACGCGGCCGACGACGAATCCCCCAAGAAGGAAGCTCGCGGTCCGCGCCGGCCGGTCAACACCGTTCCCCTTCCGAACCGCCGCGTGAAGACGGACGAAGAGGAAGCCGAACTTGCCGCGCTCTTTGAAGGGCAGCAGATGAGCGATCTGATCGCCGGGACGAACGCGGTCGCCTCGCAGGAGATTTACGAGGAACACACGAAGGTTTACGCCAAGATCGTCTCGATTCAGAAAGATTTCGCTTTCGTCGACATCGGCGCGCGCGACCAGGGGATGATTCCGCTCAAACAGTTTTCCGAAGAAGAGCCGGCGAAGGTCGGCGACGTGGTCGAAGCGGTCGTCGTCCGCTACAATAAAGAGGACGGCCTGTATGACGTCTCTCTTCCGCTGGCCGCCGCCGAAGTCGGCGACTGGTCGAGCCTCTCGAAGGGAATGGTCGTCAATGTGAAGGTGACCGGCGCGAATACCGGCGGACTCGAATGCAAGGTCGGGAATCTTCCGGCGTTCCTGCCGATCAGCCAGATCGATATCGTTCGGGTCGAAAATCCCGAGCAGTACGTCGACGAGACGTGGCGCTGCGTCATCACCGACGTCAATCCGGCCCGCCGCAACATCGTCGTCAGCCGCCGCAAACTGATCGAGGAAGAAAACCGGTCCAAGCGGGACGAACTCCTGGCCGAACTCGACGCGGGACAGGTTCGCGACGGCGTCGTTCGGAATATGATCGACCAGGGGGTCTTCGTCGACCTGGGCGGCGTCGACGGCTTCATTCCGGTTTCGCAACTCAGCTGGGGGCGCGTCAATCACCCGAAAGACGTTGTGCAGCTGGGCGAACGTATCAAGGTCACGGTCACGCGCGTCGACCGCGACAAGAACCGCATCTCTCTGTCGTTCAAAGATTCCGCCGCCGACCCGTGGAACCTGGTTCACGAAAAACTGGCCGAAGGGGACCAGACCCGCGGCAAAGTCACCCGTATTACGGATTTCGGCGCCTTCGTCGAGATTTTTCCCGGCGTGGAAGGGCTGGTTCATATCAGCGAAATCGCCTATCAGCGTGTTGAGAACGTCGCCGACGCCCTTTCGGTCGGGGATTACGTCGACGTCAAGATCCTTTCGATCGACGAAGCGAAACGAAAGATGAGCCTTTCGATCAAGCAGACGACCGAAGATCCGCGTCCCGCCCGGCGCGCCGCGCGCGAAGCGGAACGCCAGGCGAAGATGACCGAAGAAGAGAAGAAGGCCGAAGCCGAGCGGAAAGAAAAGGAAGAGAAAGAGAACGCCGAATGGGACGCTAAAATTGAAGAAGCGAAGAAGAAGCTTCCGAAATCGGGTCTCAAAGGGGGCGTGGCGTCTCAGGGGGAAGGCGCGAAGTTCGGTCTGAAGTGGGGGTAATCGCGATCCCATGAAGATCGGTATCCTTGGCGGAACGTTTGACCCGATCCATTACGCGCATCTTCTTCTGGCCGAGACGGCCCGGGAGACGCTCGGACTGGATCGGGTCATTTTTATTCCCGCCGCGGTTCCTCCGCACAAACGGTCGCGGAAGATTACCGACGGGCGGATCCGCGCGGCGATGGTTCGCGCGGCGATCGCCGGGTTCCCCGAATATGACGTCTCGACCTTCGAACTCGATTCCGGCGGAGTCAGTTACACGGTCGAGACCCTTCGGTATCTGCGAACGTCCTTTCCGGGGGACCGGCTCTTTCTGATCGTCGGCACGGATACTCTGTGCGACATTCCGAACTGGTACAAGCCGCGCGAGGTCTGCCGTCTGGCGTCGATTGCCGCGGCCGAACGTCCCGGAGGCGCGCCGGCCGACTACGCGCCGCTCGCATCGTTCGTCCCACCCGCCCGTCTGGCCCGTCTTTCGAAGCTGGTCGTTCCGATGCCCCTTCTTGATATTTCCTCGACCGAAATCCGCCGCCGCGTCGCGCGGGG
>CADBQY010000166.1 GCA_902796885.1 uncultured Planctomycetota bacterium | reverse complement strand
GAATCATTAGGAACGACGTCAAGACTTTGTTCATTCGGTATTCTCCTTTAACAGCCTCCGTTTGCGCCATTCGATGAACCCCCAGCATGCGAGGAAGCAGAGCCCGCAAACGACGCTGAGGTTGCGGAAAATGGCCTGGCGTTTCGATTTGACGGTCTCTTTAATGAGGGAGCCGATCGAGGGATGGTCGCCCCACCGGTAGACCATTCCTCTTACCCCGTCGACGACAAGACTTCCGTCGGGAATAATATCCTGAAAAAAGGCGGTATTCATATCAAAGTCTAAGGACACATCGGTGTACGTGATTTTGTCGAAGAATTCAAATAGCTGGCCGGGGTGGGTGACCTTTGTTTCAACAAATTCCGGAAACCATATGGAGTTTTGGAACTTCTTAAAATTTTTGTGGGAACATGACGAGTACAGAACCCGCTGATACATATGTTCTCTATCTTTCCGCGGATCCGAAAGATAGGTGTCAATTCTAACCGGTGTGTAATCCATTTCAACGGAAAGATAGATCAGAAAGACCCCGTCCGTAATCAAAAGACAATCGAAACCGTCGACGGCGACATGGTTTTCAAAAAGGATCACGCCGTCCGAATCGAGAAAGGAGGATAGATTATAGATCGGACAACCGCCCTCCTCGGCATCTTGCGACGTCAGAAGTAATGACTGTACAAGCATATTGTCCGCATCGAAAAAAGACGATCTGTCGGTAAATTCCGATATGGAGGCGTCGGGGAGCGAATTTTCGAGATCGCTGTCTAATGGATAATCCAGAGACCTTAAAACGTCGCCGTCGTAGGATGCCGTGTTCCGCAAGATGATTTGATCGGTCGAGAGATCTCTTTTCTTAACGGATTTGAATAGAAGTTTGTTGTATTTAATAAACTCCGTAACCGTTTCGATTTCAGACGGAGAAATGCTTTTATTAGGGCTTGATCTATGCGCGATATACTTACACCTTAATCTGGTCAGCGAGTCCTGCTTTGACTTAATGATCTTTTTGAGATCTTTGAGCAAGATGCCGGGATTTTGAGAAACCTTCAGCTCCGACCAAAGATCGCGGCTAAAACGCCATTCGATGGGGTTCGGCCGATTATAAACAAGTTCGTTGTAATCTTCTAAGCTGATTGCCGTTCCATGTTCAGATCTAAAATTTTGAATTGTTCGTCTGATTGTCTGTATCTCTTTATCGTCGTTGTTTGCAAATAATTCGCCGGAAGTCGTTGCCAAGCATATCGACAGAAATAGCAACGATATGAAACAATACAGTTTGTTTCTTTTACAAATACATGTAGACGAAACCAAGACTTTGTTCATTCCGCGTTCTCCTTTAACAGCCTCTTCTTGCGCCATTCGATGAACCCCCAGCACGCGAGGAAGCAGAGCCCGCAAACGACGCTGAGGTTGCGGAAAATGGTCTGGCGTTTCGATTTGACGGTTTCCTTGATGAGGGAGCCGATCGAGGGGTGGTCGCCCCAGACATATACCATATCCCTGATTGAGTCGGCAACATACGCGCCGTCCGGAATCACGTCTACAAAAAAGTCGTCTTTGAGACCTTGATTGATCCGAATTTCATTATATACGATCCGTTCACGAGAAGTGACGTTCTGATCGGCGTCGTAATAGGTCGTTTCAACCTCCGAAGGAAGCCAGATTCCGTTGCCGTAGGAAACAAGGTTCCGCAAAACGCGGCGGGAACGCGGGTGAACCGAGCGGATGTCCGTATTTCGAAGGGCGTCTTCGTCGAAGAACTCCGCGCAGCAGACCGAGTAATCTTTTTGGATATCCAAATAGAACTTTTCGGACAGACCGGCGATAATCAGACATTCGTTTCCTTCATACATTTCCGTTTTTTCCATAATCTGAAGGCTAGACATGCCTTCCAAAAGCATCGGCATATCATATGATTTCCAATTCAAACCAAAGACCGTCTGATCGAAAATCATCGACTTAACCAGCGGCATTTGAAAGCAGAAACCGTCCGCTCCAAACTCGTTGCCCGTTCGATTCTGTATGCCGGCGTCGGCTGAAGAATCCGAAAAGACGACGTAGCGGAAGTCCGACTTGTTCAAGGCCGAAAGGCGATGGCTGATCTGTCCGTCCTGTTCCGTTTTTTTGATCTCGTGAAGGAACATGTCGTTGTTCTTGACGGCATATCGGCATTCTTTGACGCCGTTCGGTTCCCGGGAATCTTCGACGGTAAAATCAACATAAAAGTCTTTCACGGATTCTCTTTTCGCCAGATAGATTTCGCGTATCTCCTCTTTCGAGATCGGAGGCTGTTGCGCTCGGCAGACATCGAACCAGATCAAAGGGCGTTCTATTCCCGTAAGTTCATACCCTTCGTTAAAAATGATATCGTAGTAATCGTCAAGGTTGGGCGCTTTGCCGTTTTCTTCCTTAAAACGGGCGACGCGTTCCTTGACCTTGGGAAAATCGTCGGATGCCCGAACAAACTCCTCTTTTTCGATGTCATAGATCAAGGGGCGGTTATTATTTCCGATCTCCTTTTGCGCCCGCGGTTCAGACGTGTCCTGAACCTCTTGTGCGGAGAGAAAAGTAAAACCGCCTCCGAAACAGATGAGAGCGGCGGCAACGAATCGGAATGTCGCGGCGTTTTGAATTTTCACGGGCATTTTTCCAAAGACTATTCAGAATCAAAATGGAATCCGCCGCCGGGCGCAGTTTCGAATCCTGCCGAATGCCCGACGGCGGGGGCCGAAGCTTTCGACGGTCCCCCCGTTTCGGCGGGACCTTGGAGCCGTCAACGGGGGCGAAAACGCGCGAAACCGCCGACAACCCCGCCTTTTAACGTCATCTTAAGACCCGCCGAAAGAGATGTCAAGGTGTCGCAAACGAAAAAAGGACGTACCGCTCGAAAATATTCTATACCCGGTCTTGGGGAAAATGGGCGAAATTTCAAGCCGCGAACCGCGGTTTTAAGATTCCGCGTAATTTTTTCCCGCCGGCTTGTTTTTCCCGGGACTTTCTGATAGACTCATGGCGTCTTTGGAACGGGCGGGACGGAAAATGTTGCGAACGCCATCACGAAAGGAGCCGCGCCGTGAACGAAAAAACGGTTACCGAGGAGAAATCGCCGGTCTCCGCCGGAAAACGCTTTAAATTCCTTTCCGGAGATTTTATTCGGCGCGGGCTTTCTCCGGGACGTCTCGTTTGTCGGTTCCCGAGTACGGAGTCTCGCTTTGATCACCGCCGCCGCCGTCGGCCCGCCCGGTTTTCCGGCGTCTCCGGTTTGCCGCGGCGCTCGCGGTCGTTCGTTCCGTTCGTCTTCACCCCCCTTGTTCAAAACATTCCGCCGAATCAAAAATCAAGAAAGGAATTCGCCATGAAACTCAAAGGAAACTCCCGTTTTTCGGGTTTTTCGCTGATCGAACTGCTGGTCACCATCAGTATCATCTCGATCATGCTCGGGCTTCTCGTCGTCGCGGTCCAGTCGGCCCGCGAGGCGGCGCGCCGTTCGAAGTGTACCAACAACATGAAACAGGTCGCCCTGGCGGTTCAGATGTATCATAACACTCATAACGGGCTTCCCGCGCTCTGCACGACGTACAAGCGGTACGGCGGAACCGACGAGACCGATACCGGTGAACAGATCGGTACGTGCGGCGCTCAGATTTTTCTCCTTCCCTATTTGGAACAGGGGCAGGTTTTCGAGGCGTTCGACGCCTTCGCGTCTTCAAAACCCGTCGGGGAATCCGTTGACTGTCTCAGAATCAACGAGCCTTACCCGCCGAGTTACCCGAATCTCTATGTGGAGGGAGCGCACCCGCGCCACTGGGCTTCGGGAACGGTCGTTCCCGTTTTTGCGTGTCCGTCGGATAGCGAATCGGGCGTCGTCGAATCGCCGCAGCGCGAATACGACCATATGATCAAGGAAGGGTATCCTTTCGACTATTCCGATTGGAAGTTCAGCCGGTCGAACATCATGTTCAGCATGGGGGACGCGCCCCTTTACAACTGCGATATCGACACCCCGGCGACGAAGCGGGGCGCGTTCACTCCGCACAGCTGGAAGTCGTTCTCCCACGTCACCGACGGTTTGAGCAATACGCTCTGTCTGGCGGAATCGATCACCGGCGCTCCGACCGATTACGTCGCGTGCCATAACGGAACCTATTCTCAGATCAGCAATCGGCTCCGCGACGTCGTTTCGGCTCCCGAAGGACGCGATCCGGGGAATATGCGCGTCTGGCCTTCGATCTGCCTTAAATACATTAACAGTATTGACCCGCTGCGGCTCGACAGCGTCGAGCCGTGGGGCGAGCGTGGAACCTATTGGTTTGTCGGCCGACCGCTGGCGAACGGCTTTTCGGCGAATCTGCCGCCGAACAGCGTGGCTTGTTCGTTCGGTTATTCTTCTTCCGGCCCGGTCATCGGGGGCGTATCCAGCTTTCATCCCGGCGGCGCGAACGCCGCGATGATGGACGGCTCGGTTCGCTTTATACGCGACGACATCGATACCGGCGACGCCGTTCCGGAAAAATCGAGATTGCTCGATACGAACCAGGCGGTCGAAGGGAAGAGCTCCTACGGCGTTTGGGGCGGGCTCGGCTCGATTAACGGCGGGGAGAGCGTTT
>CADBQY010000165.1 GCA_902796885.1 uncultured Planctomycetota bacterium | reverse complement strand
GTTCTGGATTCTGACGATGCTTCCCGCGCTCGACCGGCTCGGCCGTACGCGCGCCGGGCGCGTTCTGGCGCTCGTTTTGCTGTTCGTTTCGTGTCTGTCGGTCGCGTATCCTCTTTGGAACCCGTGGTCGCATCCTTGGATTCTGAACTTGACGCTCGGGAGATGACATGCCGCGCCGCCTGTTCCTTTACGCCCTGACATTCAGTCTGCTTTTTCTCGCCGCCGCCGGCTCTTCCGCGCCGTCGAAGAAGAAACACGCGCCGAAACCGTCCGCGTCGGTCGACTGGGCGGACGAGATCACGTTCGACTTTCAGGAGATGCCGCTGCGCGAGGCGCTGGCTCTTTTCGCCCAAACCGAAGGGTTCGCCCTCTTCCTCGACCGCCGGGTCGACACCGAGCTGCCGGTCACCCTTTCGGCGGGATCGACCCCTCTTTTGAACGGGATGACCGAACTGGCGCGGTCGGCGGGACTCGACGCGGTACGAATCGAGCCGTCGATCCTCTACGTCGGTCCCGCGGGGAGCGCGGGTGAACTCCTTCTGCTGGCCGCAAAACACCGGGGCGAACTTTCGGTTCTCGAAACGCGCTTTTCTCCTCCGAAATCGGAAGGCGTGGTTTATCCGACCGATCTGCTCAAAGAGAGCGCCGATCAGGTCGGCGGGACGTGGACCGGACTCGATCGGATGCCGTTCGACTGTTGGCGCGCCGATTCGCTCGCTCCCGTTTCGTACCGCGTCTTCTTTTCGCTGGTCCTGATCGGTTACGGGGTCGATTACAAAGTCGAAGGAACGAAAGAAAGCCCGGTCTTCAAGCCGATCAAGATCGATCGCACGGCGCAAATCACGCGCCAGTGGCCCGCGATCGACGTCCGGGGAATCGACTTCGACGCGTACGACGCTCCGGACGATCTGGCGGTGACTCCCGTCCGGGACGAAGTCCGCGTGACCGGCGCGTTCAAGACGATGGCGAACCTGGAATACGTCGTCGCGCAGAATCGGCAGAACCGCGAGATCGAAGCGAATCGGGCGGCTCGCGCCGAGGTTCAGCGGTCCGACCGGCCCGGCGTACAGCGCATCATTTCGGGCGACGTCAAGCAGGTCACGCTTCAGACCCTTTCGGACCGTCTGAGCGAGGAACTCGGCGTCGAGCTGCGGCTCGACCCTTCGCTCGACGGAGCCGGCATTACGATGCGGACCCGCGTCACCTGCTCGTTCCGCGCCGCCGACGCACGCCGGGCGGTCAAGGTGATCGCCGACGAACTGGGAGTCGGTTTCGAACTCAGCGGCAACGTCGCCGTTTTGCGAAAAGAGTAAGCCGCGCCGTTTCGAACGGCGACATCGGCGCGGGAAAACGATCCGCCCCCGAATCCTTTTCCTTTGGATCGGAAATTTCGGAGGCGCGATCAAGTCTTCAGAGCTGTGTTAAATCGGCCGACAGAGAGGGTAAAATGGAAATCAAAGGAATCGAGGGAATCAGTAAGTTTCTGGCGAAAGCGGGAACCTTTTACTTGGCGACGGCCGACGGCGACCAGCCGAAGACCCGACCGATGGGTTTTCAGATGTTGTATAACGGAAAACTCTATTTCGGAGCCGGAAAGCATAAGCGGGTCTACGCCCAGATGCTGAAGAACCCGAAGGTGGAAATCTGCGCCTTTAAAGGTTCCGATATCGTGAGATATTACGGCAAAGCGGTCGTGGACGACGATCCCGCACTCTTTGAAGCCGCCCGGAAAGCGTTTCCGTTCCTGGACCGGATATACAACGAACAGACCGGTTTGAAACTCGCGATCTTCTCCCTCGAAGACGCCAAGGCGGAGTGGATCGATATGGTCGACTACGACAAGAAGGAAGAGATCGAGTTGTAAGAGGCGTACCGGCGGCCGGCGGTCATACGGAGTACGCCGGCCTCGGATTCCGAATGAAAACGGGCGGTTCCGCGCGCGGCGCGAAGCCGCTCGCTTTTATTCGGTCTTCGGTTCGATCCCGTACTTCGCCAGTTTTCGGTCCAGGGTACTTCGGTCGATCCCGAGCGATTTGGCGGATTTTGACTTGTTCCAGTCGTAGTACTCGATCGTGCGGCGGATCAGGTCGCGTTCGGCCTCTTCGATCGTTTGAAGGGGGAGCGGCGCGGCGGAGGCGTCGGGCTCGGCGATCCGGTGCGTGTCGGTCGGGGTCGGTATCGCCGAAAAGAGGAGGTCGTCGGGGAGAATCGTCGGGGGAGTCCCCACCAAAACCGCGCGTTCGATCACGTTTTTCAGTTCCCGGACGTTGCCGGGCCAGCGGTAACGGCGTAAAAGCTCGACGGCCTCGTCCGAAAACCCGGTGAACCGCTGTTTCATCTGAAGCGCGAAAAGGTTCAGGAAATGTTCGGCCAGCAGGAGGACGTCGCCGCCCCGCTCGCGCAGCGGCGGGACCGGAATTTCGAGGACGTGGAGCCGGAAAAAAAGGTCGCGCCGGAATCGGCCCGCTTCGACCTCTTTTTCCAGATCGCGGTTCGTCGCGGCGATGACGCGCACGTCGACCTCGATCGGTTTGTTCCCCCCGACCCGCTCGAACGGCTGCCCCTCGAGGACGCGGAGGAATTTCGCCTGGAGTCCCGGCTGCATTTCCGCGATCTCGTCGAGGAAGAGCGTTCCCTTGTCCGCCGCCTCGAACTTGCCGATTTTTCGATCGACCGCGCCGGTAAACGCGCCCTTTTCGTGACCGAAAAGCTCGCTTTCCAGCAGGGATTCGGAAAGGGCGGCGCAGTTGAGGCAGACCAGCGGCTTTTCGCGCCGTGCGCCGCCGAAATGAATGGCGCGGGCGACGAGTTCTTTACCGACCCCGCTTTCCCCTCGGATCAGCGCCGTCGCCTTACTTTCGGCGGCGCGGGCGACGAGTTTTAAAAGTTCCAGAATCTTGGGGGATTCCCCGACGATCTCCGAATCCTGGGCTAAAAGCCGGCGAAGCGATCGGTTTTCGTCCCGCTCGCGCGTAAGACGGCTGGTCAGGTCGTCCCGTTCGGCCTGCCGCGCCGAGGCGGCAATCGTGGCGGGGATCGCCTGACGCCATTCCATGGAATCGGTTCCCGGACGGAGCGCGTCGGCGGCGAGGGCGTCTGAGTCGCCCAGACAGAAAAGAAGCTGCGTGTGCGCCAGCTGAATCCGGTCGCCGTTTTTGAGGAGAATCGGTTCCTTCACGACCTGGCCGTTCACCGCCGATCCGTTCCGGCTCTCGTGGTCGGTCAGTTCCCAGTCGCGGCTCCGCCGTTTGATCGACGCGTGGAAACGGCTGCACCCGGTGTCTTTCAGGACGATGGTACATTCGGGCGACCGGCCGAGCGTGGTCGTTTCGGCCGGTCGGAGGAAAAAGACGGAGGAGGGAACCCCGTTGTTTAAAAGCACCAGTGTGGCGGATTCGGACATGCGCGGTCTCTTGAACGGTGTGAACCGGGAAAATACATCTCACATTCCGATTATAAAAATCCGAACGTCCGGCGTCAACGGTTCGCGCCGGGAGAACGGAACTTTTCGGCGGCGCGGGTGTTGAAAAAGAGTTCGGATGGTGTATAAAGGGGGAGAGGAGGACGATGCTCGGAAGGTTCCGCCGATGACAGAAGACCATGTTGAAACCAGTGTGCAGGACGCGGCGCCCCGCGGCGGGTGGGGGCGGCATCGGCTTCTGCTGGCGGTCTCGGGGGGGGCCGACAGCGTCGCGCTGCTGGTTCTCTTCGCAAAACTCGTCCCGCGCGATAATCTCCTGGCGCTCCATGTGAATCACAAACTCCGAGACGACGAGTCGGACGGAGACGCCGATTTCTGCGTCCGGCTGGCCGAAAAGTACCGCGTGCCGATCCGAGTCGCGTCGATCGATCCGGCCGAAATGCGCGCCGCCGCGGCGCGGGAAGGGGGACTCGAAGCGGGCGCCCGCGCGATTCGGTACCGTCTGCTCCTCGAAAACGCCGAAGCGTTCGGCGCGCGCTATGTTCTGACCGCCCACCATGCCGACGACCAGATCGAAACGATTCTCTACCGTCTCTTTCGCGGCAGCGGGATCGACGGGCTCGCCGGGATGAGCCGGTTCCGTCCGCTGAGCGAGGCGGTCGTTCTCGCCCGGCCGTTCTTGGCGCTGACCCGCGCCGATTTGACCGGCTACCTGACCCGGCTTGGCGAGTCGTGGCGGGTCGATTCGTCGAATCTTTCTCCCGATTTTCTGCGGAACCGGATTCGGCACGAACTGCTCCCTCTTCTGCGCGACCTCTTTCCCGGGAAGGCGGAAGGTTCGATCCTGAAACTCGCCGCCCACGCCGCGCGGCTGAAAGAGTTCCTCGAGTCGCGGCTCGGGGAGGCGGATCTCGACGGCGACGCGGTTTTTCCCGAACGGGGCGGGGGCGTTCGCGTTTCGGCGGAACGTCTCGCCGCGCTCGACCCGCTCCTGGCCGCGGTTTTCTTCCGACGCCTCTGGCGGCGGATGGAGTGGCCGATGGGAGAAATGGACGTTTCCCGCTGGGAAGCGCTGATCCGGATGACTCGGGGCGAAGGTCCGCGGCGGCGCTCTCTGCCGGGGGGATTGACCGCCCAGAGGCGCGGCGGCGACCTTCTGATCGCGCCGGCGCCGGCGGAAGACGAAGCGGAGAATTGAAGGGGATTCGCCCCGCCGGGCGGCAGAGCGCTCCCCCTTGTCGAAAAGGCTTGTCAGGTTAGAATATGACTGTTTAAGCGGTTTTATAGCCGAAAAGAACATATTGTCCTGGCCCTCTCCGGCTCACGGTCGGGGAGAGTCCATATTTTTTGAAGAATGGTGAAAAGATGCCGAAACTGAAGACCCACAAAGGGGCCGCGAAACGTTTCCGCGTTACGAAGAACGGCAAGGTCAAGCATCGTCATTCCGGCACGAGCCATCTGGCTTGGCGTATGACGAGCAAACGCGTTCGTTCTCTCCGCGGGACCGATCCCGCCGCGACCTGCGAAGAAAAGAGAATCATCCGCGCGCTGGCGATGGGTGGTCGCTGATTCTCCTCCGGGAGATGAAACTCCGGAACGCGGTTTTCCGGGCGGTTCGACCGTAAAAAGCCGCGGCGGTTTCCCCCTGTTCGCCCCGATCGGGTGAAGCGAAAGGGCCGCAAGCGAAACCGCTACCCGCAAAACGGGGCGGGCATAAGAACGCCGGTCAATGCGAGTCCGCGGCGTGCGGTCTCCTTCAAACGTCTCCGACCGGGGCCTGCGCCGTCAGTGCCGCGCGACGATCTTTCCCGCGGCCGCTAGGAAGAAAGACAAACATCATGAGAGTAAGAAAAGGCGCCGCTCGCCGGCAAGCTAAAAGACGTCTGTTCAAACAGGCCAAAGGGTATCGCGGCGGACGCGCGAAGCTCCTGCGCACCATGAAAGAAACGCTGGTGCGCGCTCAGGCTTTCGCCACCCGTGACCGCCGTGTTCGCAAACGCGATATGCGCAGCCTCTGGATCGTTCGTATCAACGCCGCCGTTCGGATGAACGGACTCCGCTACAGCGAATTCATCAGCGGACTGAAAAAGGCGAACATCGAACTCGACCGCCGTTCGCTCGCCGAAATGGCCGTTTACGATCCCGCCGCCTTCGCCCAAGTGATCGAAACGGTGAAAAAGGCGTTGGCCTAGTCGTTCGCCCGACCGCTTAAACGAAACGTTCCCTCATCTCCGCGCGGCGGAGATGAGGGAATTTTTTTGGTTTTCTACACTAATATCTATAGCTTTTTAAAAATTGCTCTGGACGTTCCGGGCCGATTTGGTTATCTTTTGCCGGATTGTTTCGGCCGCGCGTCCCTTGAATCGAACGCGCGGCGAGTCCGATGAGAGTCCGAGGTTAAATGATGTTCCGAATCGAAACCCTGCCGAAACGATTATTCCGCGTCTCGGTCGGGATATTTTACGCGTTGATCCTTTTTGGTTCCCTTTCGATCCGCGCCCAGGCGCCCGCCGACGCGACGAAGGGGGCCGGAACCGAAAAGCGGTATCAGGAGGCGTTCGAGAAGTTTTCGCGCAGCGATATCGCCGGCGCGCTCGATGATCTGAACCGTCTGGCGGCCGACGATCCGATGATGATTCCCCCGCGGCTGGTTCTGGCGCAATGGTTCACCCAGGCGAAGAATCCCAGCGCGGTCAGGCTCTGTCTCGAAAAAGCCGTCGAAGAGACCCCCGACGATCCGGAAGCGTATATCCTTCTTGCCGAGAACGCGCTGCGTCAGGGCGGGTGGGCCGCCGCCGATCTCCTGCTGGGACAGGCGGAAATTCTCCTCGAAGAGGAAGAGACGGTTCCAAACCCGCAGCGCCGTCATTCTCTGACCGTCTCGCTTCGGAAGAACGAGGTGGTTCTCTGTCAGGCGCGGGAGAACTGGACCGCGATGCAGCGGTATCTGGCCGACCTCTGGAAATTGGGCGAAAAGAGTCCCGAGACGTGCAAGCTGATCGGAGTCTCCTTCTTCCATCTGGGGGACACGGCGAAAGCGCGGCAGTGGTTCGCGCAGGGGTATAAGATTTCGCCCGAAACGGAACTTTCGGCGGACGAAATGATGGCGCGTCTCTATCTGGCCGCCGGCGACCGATCCCGCGCGCAGGAGGCGCTCGGCGCCGCGCTCAAAGCGAATCCCGATTCGCAGACGGCGCTCTACCTGTCGCTGGTCATCGCGCTGGGGGGCGACGACGCGGCGCGCGTAAAAGCGCTCGCCGAACGACTCCGCGCCGCCGATCCGCAAGACCCCGCCGCGATCCGGACATGCGGGATCGCCGCGCTCTATCTGGGCGACTACGCGCGCGCCGAGGCGCTCTTCCGCGAAGGGCTCCGCCGTCAGCCGGAGAATACCGAAATCCAGAACGGTCTGGCTCTGGCGCTTTCGGAACAGTCCGATCCGGAAAAGCTTCGACAGGCGGTTCAGATCGCCGCGGCGATTCAGCAAAAAGAGAGCGACAACCGCGAGTATCTGGCGACGCTGGGCTGGGCGCTCTATAAATCGGGAGAGACCGACCGCGCGCTCGAAATCCTGCAGCAGACCGCGGCCGACGGCAAGGTGAACTCGCAGACCGCGTATTACATGGGCGAAGTTCTTTACGCGAAGGGAAGAACCGAAGACGCCAAACGAATCCTGACGGCCTCTCTTTCGGGAACCGCCCCGTTCGCCAAACGCGCGGCGGCCGAAGAGCTGCTCAAAAAAATCAAATAACCCCCCGCGCCGCGCGGCGGTCCGGATCGTATCGTTCGGACCGAAATATCAACTTTCACGGAGTTTAAAAATGACGCTGCGGTATTTCTGTCAGGCGGAGTTTCCGAAACGCGCAAGAGTTGCGGCAGCGCTGGCGGCGTTGCTGGCGGCGCTCGCCGCGGTTGGCTGCCACCCGTTTCCGCAGGCGTATTCGGGACGCGGCGGGGCCGGTCCGTTTTCGTCGGAACGCCCCGCCCCTTTGAGAGAATGGGAAGAGCCCGCCGCACGGGAAGAGGAGGGATCCGCCCGAAACCGTTCCGACGCCCCCCTTGGACACATCAAACCGGTCGGCTATACGCAGAAGAATTTCGAGGACATGGAACCGAGCCAGACGACGTTCCCGCCGACCAGCGGCGCGGTGCAGTGGAGCGACGCCCCGATGCAGATCGGCGAGTCGAATCCGTCCGAACCGGCCGCCGCCTCGCCGCAGGTGCGGGATCTGGCGGCGTACGAGATCGGCTCGAACGATGAGACGAAAACCGAGTCGGCGCCGCTCGATTCGCCCGACGCGTACGGGGGCCCGGTTCAAGGGGAAGGTCCGCACGATCCGATGAAGACGGCACTGGCCGAATCGATCGAACATCCGAAGGCGCAAAGTATCGCCGATATCACGTTCCTGCCCGACACGACGGCGGGTAAAGCGCCCGCGCCCCTTCCCGAAGACGCGCAGGATTGGCGCGGCGCGACGCATCAGGCGATCGAGCTTCTGCAGCGCGAGATTGACCGCCGCGTTCGGGAAGGGGAAATCTGCGCCGCCGAAGAGGCGCGTCTGCGTCTCCTCCTGCTGACCACGGGAAATATTCCCGGTGCGGCGGAAAAGATCGCCGGAATGGATCCGAACCTTCAGCTCTTCTGGGAACGGGAATGCCGCGGGCTGGGCCGGTTTATTGAAACACAGGAGGCTGCCGAAGGGAACGGCGGCGAAAAGACGGCGTGGATGGAGACCCTTCCCGATTTCCAGGAAGGGGTGCGGGCGCTCAAGACCGGAATGCCCCTGGCGGTGCGCAAATCGCTTTTCGTGAAAGAGCCTTCGGTTTTCGGGTATTACGAGGAGGTTCCCGCGTCGTTCGCGCCGGGCGAGGTGGTGAACGCCTATTTCGAACTCGACAACGTCGTCTGCGAGCCGTCCGGGGAGAAGAACGGCTGCGATATCGCGGTCCTCTGCCGGCGCGAACTGGTCGACTCGCTCAATCGAAACGTCGTGGAGACGAAAGAAAAACTTTGCCAGGGACATTCGGCCAGTCCGCTCAACGATATCGTGCTGAACCTTTCAGTCACGCTTCCGAAACGGATCCCCGCGGGAACCTACACGCTCAGGACGGTTTTTCTCGACCGGCATTCGGCGCTTTCGCAGCCGGTGACCCATACGATGGAAATCCGGGTCGACTGACGGAAACTCTTCGACGGGAAAGCCCTACGGCGCGCGTTTCTTCCGATCCGCGCGCCGTATGTGTATAAAAAAAAGAGCCGGAAATCGGAGTTTCCGGCTCTTTGGGCGGCGCGCAGAAAGAAAGGTAGAAAGGCCTGCGCGCCGCAAACGCGGTTTAACGGAAAATCAGCACCAACCGCGGAGCTTGGCGGCGTCGGCCACCCGCTTGACGGCGACCAGATAGGCCGCGTCGCGCAGATTGGTTTTCTTTTCCTGAGACATTTCGTAGACGGCTTTGAACGCCTTGGTCATCTTCTGATCGAGACGCTGCTGAACCTCTTCCAGAGTCCAGTAGTAGTTCTGGGCGTTCTGGCACTGCTCAAAGTAGGAGACCGTCACGCCGCCGGCGTTGGCCAGGTAGTCGGGCAGGACGATGACGCCTTTGCTGTCGAGGATTTTGTCCCCTTCCGGCGTGGTCGGGCCGTTCGCCAGTTCGACCGAGATTTTGCACTGAACCGTCGCGGCGGTTTTTTCGTTGAGGGTGTTTTCCATCGCCGCGGGAATCAGAACCGTCACCGGCAGAGCGAGAAGCTCTTCGTTGGTGATCTGTTTGGCGCCCGGGAACCCTTTGAGCGAGCCGTTAGCCAATTTATAATCGACAAGGGCTTGCGCGTCAATCCCCTCGGGATTGTAAACGCCGCCTTTCGAGTCGGAAGCGGCGACCAGTTTCATTCCCAGAATGCTCTCGCCGAGCGTGGCGGCGAACTGACCGGCGTTGCCGAACCCCTGAACGGCGAACGGCTGATCTTTCAGTTCAATGTTGTAGGCCTTCGCGGCTTCGCGCAGGACATAGATCCCGCCGCGGGCGGTGGCGTCGCCGCGCCCTTCCGAACCGCCGATCGCCAGCGGCTTGCCGGTGATGACGCCCGGGTGCTTTTCCTGCATGATCGCTTCGAACTCGTCCATCATCCAGGCCATGATCTGACCGTTGGTGTAGACGTCGGGAGCCGGAACGTCTTTGGTGATCCCAAGGATCGGGGCGATCGCGCGGATATAGGCGCGGGCCAGACGTTCTTTTTCGCCGTCGGAGAGCTCTTTCGGGTTGCAGATGATCCCGCCTTTGCCGCCGCCGAGCGGAATGTCGACGACGGACGTTTTCCACGTCATCCAGCAGGCCAGAGCGCGGACAGTGTCGATCGTTTCGGTCGGATACCAGCGGATCCCGCCCTTCGCCGGGCCGCGGGCGGTGTTGTACTGAACGCGGAACCCTTTGAAGATTTTGACCTTGCCGTCATCCATTCGGACAGGGAGGGTGACCCACATCTCGCGCTGAGGATTACGCAGAAGTTCCGAGGTCGCCTCGTCGAGTCCCAGGGCCTTCGTCGCTTTGTCGACATGTTCTTGAGCCACTTCGAACGGATTGTACTCTTTCGCCATTGTCCTGCTCTCCTTTTGTTTGCTTATACCGTCGGTAAGACGGTATAAATTTTTAAAATGTTGATATTAAAAACGCTTATACAGACTGACTCTTTATTCCGTATGGTAATAGCGATTATGCTTCGGGGGGGCTTTTCTACAAGTGGGGGGAGAGAAGAAAAAGGGGAGAATCTTTGATTTTCTCAAAAATTCTCCCGGAAACGTCTGGACGATTAAAAAAGAAAAACTCGGTATTACGAAACTTTATAACGGACTTCCCCTTCGACGATTGTCATGACGGCGCGCCCTTTGAACGTTTTTCCGATCCATGGCGTGTTGCAGCTCTTCGAGTGGATCGACTCTTCGGTGAGGGTCCATTCCGATTCGGGGTCGATGACCGTCACGTCGGCGTCGGCGCCGACGGCAAGCGTTCCCTTGTCGATTCCCAAGATCCGGGACGGATTGAGCGACATCTTTTCGATCAACTGCGTCCACGTCAACAGACCCGGGGCGATGAACTTCTCGATCATCAGAGGAAGCGCGGTTTCAAGACCGATGATTCCGAACGGAGCGACGTTGATCTCGCGGATTTTTTTCTCGCGCGCGTGGGGAGCGTGGTCGGTGGAAACGGCGTCGAGCGTGCCGTCGAGCAGGCCTTCGACACACGCCTGAACGTGACGCGCGCTGCGCAGGGGCGGGTTCATCTTGAAGTTCGAGTCGAAACTCCGGAGCGACTCGTCGGTTAAGGTCAGGTGGTGCGGAGTCACTTCGGCGGTCAGCCGAACCCCCCGCTCTTTGGCACGGCGGATCGCGGCCACCGCGCCGGCGGTCGAGACGTGCATCACGTGCAGACGCGCGCCGGTGATCTCGGCCAGATGAATGTCGCGCGAGACCATGATGTCTTCGGCGGCTGCGGGCATTCCGCGCAGCCCCAGTTCGAGCGAAACGAGCCCCTCGTGCATCACCCCGCCCTTGTCGAGCGGGAGCGATTCGGCATGGCTGAGGATCGGTTTGTCGAACATCAGCGTGTATTCCATGGCGCGGCGCATCAGTTCGGCGTCGGTCACCGGAGCGCCGTCGTCGGTACAGCCGGCGGCGCCGGCGGCAAAGAGAACGCCGAGTTCGGCCAGTTCGTTCCCCTCGCGGTTCTTGCTGATGCAGCAGAGCGGATAGACGCGGCAATGCCGGGCGCGAAGCGCCAGCTGACGAACCAGTTCGACCGAAGCCTGCGTGTCAAGCGGAGGCTGGGTGTTGGGACAGCAGGCGATCGAAGTGAATCCGCCCGCAACCGCGGCGAGCGTGCCGCTTTCGATCGACTCGTCTTCTTCCCCGCCCGGTTCGCGAAGGTGAACGTGCAGGTCGATCAGACCCGGCACGGCGATTTTACCGGAGAGGTCGTGCCGTTCGGCGTCGGCGGGCGGGTTGTCCGGATCGACGGCGGCGATCTTCCCTTCGCGAATCAACAGGTTCGCTTTCCGGTCCATCCCGGTCGACGGATCGACCACGCGGGCGTTTTCAAGAAAGAGTGTGCTCATTGTTGCGATATGTCCGTCTTACTTGTGTTACTTTGAATTCTTTTGACCGGCGGTGAGGGTCAGCCAGAGGGCGGCCATTCGGACGGCCACGCCGTTGGTGACCTGATCGAGAATCGCCGATTGCGGGCCGTCGGCCACTTCGGGGGTGATTTCGACGCCGCGGTTGATCGGACCGGGAGCGATGATCAAGACGTCTTTTTTGCAGGCGGCCAGCCGCTGGGCGTTCATTGCGTATAAGAGCGCGTATTCCCGAATCGAGGGGAAGGGGCGCACCACCTGCCGCTCGAACTGAATCCGAAGGAGATTGAAGACGTCGACCCGCGGGAGGATCGCGTCGAGCGAGTAGGAGTATTCGACTCCGAGTTCCCGCCATCCCTGCGAAACAAGGGTCGACGGACCGCAGACGATCACTTTGGCGCCGAGTTTTTTCAGACCGTAAATGTCGGAACGGGCGGTTCGGCTGTGGGCGATGTCGCCGACCAGCGCGACGGTCAGTCCCTCGATCCGACCGAATCGCCGACGGATCGTCAGGATGTCGAGAAGCGCCTGCGTCGGATGCTCGTGGGTGCCATCCCCGGCGTTTAAGACGGAACAGTGTTCGAGCCGCTTCGAAAGGATGTGCGGCGTTCCGGGGCAACTGTGCCGAATGACCACGCCGTCGACCCCCATCGCCAGAATGTTCTGAGCGGTGTCGATGATCGTTTCGCCTTTCGAAAGGCTGCTCGTCGCCGCCGCGAACTCGACGACATCGGCGCCGAGCCGGCGCCCGGCCAGACCGAAACTCGTTTTGGTACGGGTCGAGTTTTCAAAGAAAAGGTTGACGATGGTCCGGCCGGCCAGAAGGGGGATTTTCCGTCCCGTACCGCGGGGATCTTCGAGAATCTCGGTTCGGAACCGTTCGGCGGTGTCGAGAAGGAGAGTGATTTCTTCTTTGGAAAGTGTTTCCAGACCCAAAAGATGGGAACGCGTCCATTCGGCCGGAGGCGCTCCCCACGTCTCTGTTGATGCTGACATTCTGTTTGCCGCTTTTTTAAGGTGAAACGTTTGTTCTGTTCGGCGGACGTCCTTCCCGGCGAGGGAGGACGTCCGCCCGAGAGAAACCGGGCGGTTTTACGCGGAGCGCCGGCCTTCCTGGTCGGGGCGTGACGAATCTTCGATCCCGGGGGCCGTCTCGTCGTCGGCGGCGGAGGGCTGGCGCGACCCGTATCCGCGGCTGCCGTACTTTTTGCCGTGCGAACCGTAGCCGTAGCCGCCGCCGTAGCCGTAGCCGCCGCCGTAACCGTAGCCGCCGCCGTAACCGTAACCGCCGCCGTAACCGTAACCGCCGCCGTAACCGTAGCCGCCGCCGTAGCCGTAGCCGCCGCCGTAGCCGCCGCCGTAACCGTAGCCGCCGCCGTAGCCGTAGCCGCGACCGTAACCGCCGCCGTAGCCGTAATTTCGATCGGAGACCGCGAATTCGTTATAGAAACGGTGCTTCGCGTAGCAGTTGACCGTACAGCCGATGACGTTGGCGCCGACTCCCAAAAGGCTCCGAAGCCCTTGGATCGCGTCGGGCCGTCCGTGCCGGCGTATACGCATATTATAGATGATTGCGTCGACTTTGGAAGCTATAATACACGGGTCGTCGACGTAGAGAACCGGCGAAGAGTCGATCAGGATGACGTCGTAGAGTTCCCGCATCCGAGTGATGAATTCTCCCAAAGTCGGGCCGGAAAGGAGTTCGGTGGGATTCTTCCGTTTGATCCCGGCGGAGATAACGGTCAGATTTTTGACCGCCGTCGGCTGAATGATCTCCTCGTACGTTTTGGCGCCGGCCAACAGGTCGGAAAGACCCGCGTTGTTTTCGAGGTTGAACCATTTGTGGATGTCCGGTTTTCGGATATCTCCGTCGATCAGTAGAACTTTCTTATCGGCATCGGCCGTTTTGATCGCCATGTTGCAGATGAACATCGTCTTCCCGTCTCCCGGATGAGGACTTGTTCCTTGGAGGACCTGAATGTTGTTTTCGTTCGGATTGAGAAAGAGTTTTGTCCGCAGACCGCTGAAGATTTCGCATTGCGTCGAGTTCGGTGAGTGGTAGGTGATCAGTTTTTCTACCGGAACTCCGTGGATCGTGGCTCCCTTCTTCGGCTTGGTTTTTCCCCCGGTCCTCTTGATCGGCCGGTCCAAAGCGGGGAACTGAGCCAAGATCGGAAGGTCGAGCGCCGCTTCAACTTCGCCCGGTTCGCGGAACGTCTTGTCGTTGATGTCCAACATAAAGGCCAGACCGACGCCGACCGTGATGCCGCAGAGACCGCCGAAGAGCAAAAAGAGGTAGAGGTTCGGAGAGAAGGGACGGCGCGGCGTCGTGGGAGGATCGAGAATCTCGACCTGGTACCCGCCGTAGTTACCGATCAGAGCGACTTCGTCCAGGCGTTTGCCGAGTTGGAAGAAGGTGTCTTTCTGCGAGGCGATCGTGAATTTCATCGAGTCGATCGTCTGGCGGTACTCGGTGATGTCGCGTACCCGCTCGTCCTGGTCGGCGATAAACTTCTGCATCGTCTCGCGGCGCTGTTGAACCTCTTTGATCCGCCCTTTCAGCACGTCGACGTAGGTGGCCAGAAGCTGCGGATAGGTGAAGATTCCGACCTTGTGGAGCGTGGCGATCTCGCCGTCCTCGCCGGTCTTTTCGCGCTTGGTCTGTTCCAGGAGCCGGCGGCGGTTGAGAAGATCTCTCATCTGGGGATTGTCGTCGCCGATTCCCATATTTTTCAATCTCGAGATCTCCATTTCCACGCTGACGGCTTCCTGCATCTCGATGTTGACCGCGGAGGTAATCATCGCGTTCGTCTTGACGTCTTCCTGACGCCCCCCCTGCGCCAGGAACGAAATGGTGTTGACCAGCTGGTCGTCTTCGCCGCTGCTGCCGAGAAGCCCGATGATCTGTTCGTCGGGGATCGTCTCCAGGTCGCGTCCGGCAATCGCGTTTTCGACAATATCGAGCCGGTTCTGATACTTCAAGAGTTGATAGTCGATCTCGACGAGTTTCGTTTCCATATCCTGAAGGCGCGTCAGGAGCGGGTTGTTCGTCTCGTCTCCGATAAAGGTGTGCGGCGATGTCTGGATGTAGCGTTTCATCTCTTCGGTCGCGGCTTCGAGCCCCTTTTCCATATCGACCCGGCCCCGTTCAATCGCCTGCGTGACGCTGTTGGCCTGTTCGGTGTGCCGATTGGTCATGTAGAGCTTGTACTGGTCGACGACTTCCTGCAGAATAACGCGCGCTTCGATCGGCGAAGGAGCGACGCAGGTGACCGAGATGACGTTCGCCTTTTTCGCGTCGCCGCCGGGATCCCCCCCCACATGCACCGAAAGGGCTTCGCGCAGCGCCCCGCGTCCGACGATCACGCCGTCGTCGAAGTCGAACATCTGAATATGTTTTCGTTTGGCCGGATCGTCTTTGACCGCGTTCCAGGCGGCGGTCAGGACTTCGTCGCCGGTGAGAATCGCGACCAGCGAGGGAAGGAAAGCGTTCACACGGTTGTCGTCGGTGAGTCCTTCCCGTCCTCCGGCGATGATCGCGTTTGAGTCGCGGGTGGTGATAAAGAGCGAGGCGTTCGAGGCGTAACGGCTCGGGGTAATCGAATACTTATAGCATGCCGCGCCGATTCCCGCAAAGATGAAAAGAAGGATCACCAGAAACTGCCGGCGCATCATGATCAGGATGCCGAAGACGTCGACGTCTTTCCGGACGACCTGTCGGCCTCGCGGGGGGACGGCCTTCATTCCTTTGTTGACAGAGGAAGGGTGTTTTCTGTTTTCGTTGCTCATGGAACGTCTCTCTTTTATCGAGCGGTATGTCGTGATTCCTGCCGGGGTGATTTTGTTCCGGCGCCTTGAGTCGGTTTCGAAAAGGCGCGCGGCGTATTCTTTCGGAGTATAGAGAAAAAAAGACGGGATGTTAAGGGGAATTTTCCTCGCGGGCCGAATCGGAACAAATTTTTTCGCCGTCCGTCGGACGGTCGCCGACGCGTCCTAAGTCGACGGAGCGGTTAGACCGACCGTTTTGCGGAATGGAGAACGGCGCAACGGAAAAGACGAACGAATAAAAAACGCGGCGAACGATGCGCCGCGTTTTCGGAATCTTCAAAACGCTTCAAATCAGAAGCGGGAGATCGGGTGGGAAAGACCGATCAGACCCAAAAGCCCCAGGAGCCCCAAGGCGCCGAGTCCGTTTCCACAGGGGGCGCAGCAAACGTTGCCGCAGGCGCCGCAGGCGTCGTAGGCACTCTGACCGCATGTATTGCACGCGGTGGCGTAGGCGTCGGAAGCGGAACCTTCGTAAACTTGCGACGGGGTCTTGGCGCCCGTGCCGAGGCAATTGACGTACTGCCAATACTTCACTTTGTTTTCGGCAAGGGGGAGGAACGGGTCAAACTCGTTCGGGAACCGAGCCAAACCGCACTTGTTCAGGAAGAGGACGAGGGTCTCTTCTTGAAGGAGATCGTAGGAAACGGCGATCTCGGCCGAACCGAAGACTTCGTCGCGTTCCTGCTCGGCCATCACGTCCCAGTCGCCTTCGGGAAGATCGACGACGGTGAACTCACCCTGTTCGTCGGTGGTGAACTCGGCGATGATCTGCCCGTCTTTGGTGAACGTTCCGTGAACGGAACCGTAGGGGATGTAGCGGTCTTCGCCGACGGGAACCGTAAAGACGCGGCCGCGAATGATTTTGCTCCCCTCGGGAACCGCCTGGTCTTGAGGAACCGCGATGTCCGGCGTTTCAGGCGCTTCGGTGGAAACCAGATTCAACTGGTCGGCGCCAACGGCGTCGTCAGCCGAAACGGCAACATTCCGGAGACAAACGCCCAGAAGTACTGCCGCAAAGAATAAGAAGACCTTTCTGTAATTTGACATCGCCCTACCCGTTTCGTAAGCTTTGTTGGTTTAATAATCGGAATACCGGAAGGAACTCGCAACCGAAATCCCTCAGCATCCCTATTATACTTATCTTCCCAAGAATTGCCAGGTGTCCCGGCAAAAAAATAGGGAAATCTCGAGAATATCCTTCGATATTCTACTCCCCTATCTTAACTATCGAAACGATTTCTTGCGGAGTCGTTCAAAAAAGAGGGATTTCGGAAGCTTCTTCCGACGATCAGGGGGATCGTTTCGGTTTTAGGAATTGTACCGGTCAAAAAAGAGATCGATTTGCGGAGGAATCCTTTCGATCGGGCCGTTATTTTCGATGATCAGGTCGGCCCGCGCGCGTTTTTCGGCCAGCGGAATCTGTCGCGACTCGCGCCGGCGGAGTTCGTCGGCGGACCAGCCGCGCGAGGCGGCGCGTTCCCGACGACGGCTCAGGTCGGCGTCGACGAAGACGATCCCGTCGCAGAGACGGTCGAGACCGGTTTCGCAGAGCAGAGGGGCGTCGAGAAGAACGAGCCGGTCCCCCCGCGCCCGACAGACGGCAAGTTCTTTTTCGACCCGTTCGACGATCTTGGGGTGGAGAATTTTGTTGAGCGCTTCGAGCTCTTCCGTCCCGGAGGGACCGAAGACCGCCTTTGCCAGAAGGGAACGGTCGACTTTCCCCTCTCGAAAGACGGCGTTCCCCCACCTCGCGCGGAGTTTCTCTTTGACAGGTTCGGTTTCGAGGAGGTCGTGCCCGATCCGGTCGGCATCGACGAGGCGGGCGCCGCGGCGCAGAATCTCCGCCGAGACGCGGCTTTTACCCGAGGCGATTCCGCCAATGATCCCGATGACTTTCATTCTGCGGCCGCGGGGGGGAACGGGATCTCGCGGGCGCTTCCCCATAACTCGTCGAGAGCGTAGAATTCGCGCTTTTCCGGCTCAAAGAGGTGGACGACGACGTCGCCGTAATCGAGGACGATCCAGCGGCTCTCCTGATAGCCTTCGATTCCGCGGCGGCGGTCCCCCATCTCTTTTTCAAAACGGTCGTCGATTTCGTCGCTGATGGCGTGGAGCTGCCGACGGCTTGTTCCCGAGGCGATCACGAAAAAGTCGAAGACGCGGGTGATCTCGCGCAGATCGAGAATCTTGATCTCCGTCCCTTTGTTTTCGGCGATGATCTGCGCCGCGATCATTGCCCGTTCCTGCGCGCCGGGCAACGGTTTTTTTTCTGTACTGCTCATATCCCTCTTAATGATTTATCTGACCGAAATCGTAACGTGAATCGGGCGTTGAAACGGATCGGGTCTAGGATGGTTGTCTTTCGATCCGACTCGCCTATCTTGATTGATTATACCTGTTTTTCGGAGAGGATCATACCCCATCGCGGCTTCCGGTCGGAGGCGAAATATGTTTTTTGATCGATCTTTCAATTTTAACGATTTTTACGAAAGTGGGGAAAATAAATAGCCGAAATATCTGAAGGCACAGAAATAAGGTCTCGTTGTACGGACCTTTTAACGGCCTTTGGAACGGAATCCGAGGGCAAAACAGCAGGATGTTGTTATGAAAAGTAATTTTAACAAGGAGTTTCTTGCGCTGATCGTTGCGGTCGGCCTCGGCCTACTGGCCGGCTGCACCTCAATTCCTCAGCGCGAGACGGTCTCGGTCGCTGGCTATGCCAGCATGAGGAACGAGGGGCCTCGGTCGAGTATGGAGCAGATCAATATGGTCAAGCTCCGAATGGATCGGCCCCCGGTCGAGCTTCTCGGTCCCGGAGATGTTCTGGGGATTTATATTTCGACGGTGACCGGCAGCGAGGACGTTCCGCCGCCGGTTTACAACGTCGACGGGAAGTCGGAAGAAGACCCCGCGTCGGGGTATCCCTATCCGGTTCGGAGCGACGGAACCCTTTCGCTTCCGCTTTTGGCCGAGCCGATCTACGTCGAGGGAATGTCGCTGATCGAGGCGGAAAACGCGATCCGCACCGCCTACACGATCAAGAAACGTCTCTTGGGGAGCGAAGCGAAGATTAGCGTCACGCTGATCAAGAAGCGGACGATCAACGTCTGCGTGATCCGCGAAGACCTGAGCCTGGCGATCGATCCGACCCGCGGTTCTTCGAGCACGACCCAGATCACCGCGGCGAAGGGGACCGGCGAGACCTATTTCGGGAACGTCGGACGCGGCAGCGCGGTTTCCCTTTCTCTGCCGATCTACAAAAACGACATTCTCGAAGCCCTTTCCCGTTCCGGCGGTATGCCCGGTCTGAACGCGAAGAACGAACTGATCATTCTGCGCAAGACGAACAACGACGGAAACAGCCTCAGCGAAGGGGATTACCTTCCGAAAGACGGCGAAGCGTTCGCACGCAGCGTCAGCGACCGCTACAACGAAACCGGTTCGCTCGACTCGTTCGGTTCGGATATGGGGATCATCCGTATCCCGCTGCGGGTCCTTCCGTGTGAAGAACCTCCGCGGCTGACGAGCGACGACGTGACCCTGCGCGACGGAGACGTGATCTATATCCAGTCCCGCGAAGCCGAGGTTTACTATACCGGCGGTATGCTCAAAGGCGGCGTCCACGCCATCCCGCGCGACTATGACCTCGATGTCCTTTCGGCGATCGCGGCGGCCGGCGGCGGCGTCGGCGCCGGAGTGGGCGGAACCGATACGTCGACCGGCGGGCGGAGCAACTTCCTTCTGGCGCCGAGCCGGATCCTGATCATCCGGAATCATAACGGCCGCCAGGTGGCGATCTCGCTGAAAAAGAACGACGCGCTGCGCGACCCGTCGAGCCGAATCTACGTCGAGCCGAACGATGTGATTTTGGTCGAGTACACCAACTTCGAGACCCTCTTCAACATCGTCTTCAGCACGATCCGCGTTAATATCAATCCGAAAGACTTCTGGAATTGATCGGCCGGAGAGAACGGTAACAGTATCCTGTGAATCCCCCTGCGGAAGAAAGGACTCTTCCGCAGGGGGACCTGCGTTCCCCCCCCTTGTTTTTTTCTTTCACGGTATCTAAAATATTATATAGTGGCCCGGCGCTGAGCGCCGCTTGTTTACTTCCCAGGTTCGTCCCCAAAAGACGAGCTGTTTGTTTTCCCCGTCGGAAAGCAAAATTAACCCCCGCGATAACTTTTGGAGTTTCCCCCCTTCCCGCGCGATGCCCGTGTCGAAATTTCAATGGTTATCGGTGTCACCATTCACGGAGAGAACTCACTTCTAACTTCCCACCAACATTCCACTTTTTTAATCGTTTCAGACTTTTGGTCTGGACAAGGAGATGATTTTTATGGCGCGTAGCAAAAAGAACCCCTCTGAAGACAAACCTCAAGACAACGATAAGCTTGACCGCGTCGACGAGAACGCGACACCGTCGGACGCCGATCAAAACTCTTATTCGAGCGACGCCAACGAGATCGAGGAAATCTGGAACTCGTCGGCTCGGATGCGCCGTTACCGGAGCGAATCGGTCGAGCCGTCCCGGCAGGAAGACTCCGACTCGGCGTACGACGATTCGGAGTCCGCCGACGAGCCGTCCTCGTACCGTTCGTACCGATACCGGCCGCGCCGCTCGTACGGCGACGACGCGCGCTGGGAAAATTCGGACAACGCCGGCGAACGGGACGATTCCGACGCGGAGAACTCGGACGAAGAGGGATCGGAAAGTTACGCGGGCCCGTCGCGCGGCTGGAGCCGCAACTCCTACTACGAACGCCGCGGCGGCGACTATCGAAGCCGCTACTCCCGCGACGATCGGGACGGCCGCGATTATCGCGGCGGTTACAACCAAAACCGCGACGGTCAGGACGACGATTTCCAGGACGGACGCCGCTCCTACCGCCAGGACAATTACCGTCAGGACAATTATCGTCAGGACAATTATCGTCAGGACGGTTACCGCCAGGGCGGGTATCGCCAGGGCGGGTATCGCCAGGGGTACCGCCAGAACTACCAGCAGGACGGTTACCAGCAGGGTGGGTATCGTCAGAACTACCAGCAGGACGGATATCAGCAAGGGGGGTATCAGAACAACCGTTTTCGCCAGGAACGCTACTATCGCCGTCACTTCCGTGACACCGACGTGCGCGTGCTCCGCGACAGCGATATCCGCGGCGGAACCGAACCGATCAACACAAACAACGGCGAAAACGCCGTCGCGCCCGAAAATCTCCAGCCGGAACGTCCTTATCGCCCGTATTACAACAATTACAACCGTCGATATACGAACCCCGGGTATCCGAACGAAATGCTCGACCAGATGGAACCGGAACACGCCCCGCGCGGTAAATACGGCGAGCCCCTTTCGCTCGCCGAAGAGCTGGCGTCGGAACGGTATCACAATAAAGACGCCGAAGAAACGCCCGTCGAAATCTTCACGCCCGAAGAGATCGCCGAACTTGACGATTCGGAAATGACCGGCGCCGATTTTGTCGCTTCGCTCCAAGAGATGGATGCTCAGCAATTGGTCAAGGAAGCCCGCAAGTACAGCGCCGAAGACGAAACCGAGAAAAAAAAGCGCGAAGCGTGTTTCCGCGTTCTCAAAGAGAAGATCAAGGTGAGCGGAATGATGTACGGGGAGGGAACGCTTGAAATCCTTCCCGAAGAATTCGGTTTCCTTCGAAATCCGGAATTCCATTATCTCTCCTGCCCCGACGATATCTACATCTCGCCGAGCCAGATCCGCCGTTTCGGTTTGCGGAACGGTTCGACCGTCTTCGGTCAGATTCGTCCTCCGAAGGAAAAGGAACGTTACTTCGCCCTCCTGCGGATTGAGTCGATCAACGACGATGACCCGAACATCCTCCTGAACAAGCCGCTTTACGACGAGCTGACCGCGATGCATCCGAATCAGCGGATCATTCTCGAAACGCCAGACGAGGACATGAACACCCGCGTGGTCGATCTGATCGTTCCGGTCGGATTCGGTCAGCGCGGTTTGATCGTCAGCCCCCCGCGCGCCGGAAAGACGGTCCTTATGCAGAAGATGGCCCGTTCGGTTTTGACCAACTATCCGAACGCGTATGTCTTTATGCTCCTGGTCGACGAACGGCCCGAAGAGGTGACCGATATGGAACGGCAGGTAAAAGGTCCGCACTGCGAGGTGATCAGCTCCACCTTCGACGAACCGGCCGCCCGCCATATTCAGGTTTCGGAAATGGTTCTCGACAAAGCCAAACGGATGGTCGAATACGGCAAAGACGTCGTGATCTTCCTCGACTCGATCACGCGTCTGGCCCGCGCCTGGAACAACGAATTCCCGACGAGCGGGAAAACCCTCTCCGGCGGCGTCGACGCCGGCGCGCTTCAGCCGCCGAAGAAATTCTTCGGCTCGGCCCGTAAGGTCGAAGAGGGCGGGTCGCTGACGATCCTTGCCACGGCTCTGGTCGACACCGGCAGCCGGATGGACGAGGTCATTTTCGAAGAGTTCAAAGGTACGGGAAATCTGGAAATCTGGCTCGACCGTTCGCTGGTCGACAAACGAATCTGGCCCGCCATCGACATCTCGCGCAGCGGTACGCGCCGCGAAGAGATGATTCTCGACCCCGACGAGCATAAACGGATGACGGTTCTCCGCCGGATTCTCAACGAGATGAACCCGCCCGACGCGATGGAGTTCCTGACTCAGAAACTCGCCAAGACGCAGAACAACGCCGAGTTCCTCATGAGTCTGAATCTCGGATCGTATTGATTCGGCACGCAGGCGCCGTTTGACAAGAAGGAGTGTGTATCATGACCGTCTATGAAGGGAAATTCCCCCCCATGGGAACCGGGAAGATCGCGGTGGTCGTCTCGAAGTACAACAAAACGATTACCGAACGTCTTCTCGAAGGGGCTTTGAGCCGTCTGAAAGAGGGGGGAATCCGCGACGCCGACATCGACGTCGTCTGGGTTCCAGGCGCCTTCGAGATTCCGATGATGACGCAGCGGTTCGCCTTCGATCCGGAATATCAGGCTGTGGTCTGCCTGGGGTGCGTCATTAAGGGGGAAACGACCCATGACGAACATATCAATCGCGCGGTCAGCCTTCAGCTGGCGCGTATCGCCGTCGACGCCGCTATTCCGATCGGATTCGGCGTTTTGACGTGCAATACGATCGAACAGGCCGCCGCCCGTTCGACGATGCAGGCTCCCGGAAGCGACAAAACCGCCGGGGAACAGCTCGGCAACAAGGGGGTGGAGGCCGCCGATGCGGTTCTCGAAATGCTCGATATCGTTTCGCAGCTTCCCGAACCGGCGGAAATGGCCTACGAAGACGCCGACGAATCGTTTCTCGCTTCCCTGGCCGCGAACGCCCGCCGTTATCAGGACGGCGAGTTCGACGATGAAGAAGACGCCTTCGACGAATACGATGACGATGACGAGTACGACCGCCGCCGTCCGTCCCGTTTCGACCGCGACCACGTTTCCCGTCACGGAAAGGGGGGTGATCGGAAGAAAGAAGGAAAATTCGTCCACGGCAAGAAAGTTCGCAAAGAGGGAAAACCGCACGGCGAGCATGGCAAAAAAGGGAAGTCGAAGTCTTTCAAAAAGGGAAAGTAACCCCCGAGCATGACAAACGAGATCAGAAAACCCGGATTTCGCGGACGGAGTTTCGCGCGGACGATCGCCTTTCAGATCATCTGCGAGCACGACGTCAATCCCGGCGAGTTGACCGCGCTGGACGACGACTACATCCGCGCGAAATTTTCGGAGCTTTCCCGTTCGGAAGTTTCCGACGAAGACGACGCGCTCCTGGCGGCGGAAGAACGTCCCCGCGGAAAGATTTCGCCCGAAGACGTCGCTCAGTGGAGCGACTTCACGCGGACGCTGATCCGCGCCACCCTTTCCGGCCGGGACGCCGTCGACCGGCGTCTCGCCGCGGCTTCCGATAATTGGCGTCTTGACCGAATGTCGTTGACCGATCGAAATATCCTGCGGATGGCGGTCGCCGAGATCGAGCTGGGAACCCCCGCCGCGGTGGCGATTAACGAGGCGATTGAACTGGGGAAAAAGTTTGGACGCGACGCCGAATCTCCGAAATTCATCAACGGAATTTTGGGGCGGGTTGTGCAGGAACAAAGCCGGGCGACGGATGAGGGGGCGCTCCCGCCGCGGTAGAGAGGGATGCTCAAAAAATGGGGTTTTTCAGTAAAATCAAATCGGGGCTGAAACAAGGCCTGGCCAAAACCGTTTCGATCCTGAACACCGACGTCCGCGACCTTTTTAAAACCGAGGGGCGTCTGGTCGACGACGCATTCTGCGACGAACTCTTCGAAGTGTTGGTGAAGACCGATATGGGGGTTCCGACGGCGCAGGAGGCCGCCGACCAGGTGAGAAAAGAGTTTCGCGGCCGCGTGGTCGAACGGGACGCGATCATCGAGGCGGTCAAGGGGAAACTCAAGACGCTGATGGCTCAGGATAACGCTCCCCTGCGGTTTGCTCAAAGCGGACCGACGATTTGGCTCGTCTGCGGCGTGAACGGATGCGGCAAGACGACGAGCATCGCCAAGCTCGGAAAACTTTTTTCGTCGCAGGGGAAAAAGGTCGTCCTGGGAGCCGCCGACACCTTTCGTGCCGCGGCGGTCGATCAGCTCAAAATCTGGGCCGACCGTCTGGGACTCGATCTGGTCGTCGGCCCCCCCCGAAGCGATCCGGCCAGCGTCGCCCACAAGGCGGTCGCCCGCGCCCTCGAGACGGGCGCCGAGCTGTGTATTATCGATACCGCCGGGCGTCTCCAGACGAATCGGAATCTGATGAACGAACTCGAAAAGATCAAACGGGTCGTTCAGAAGATGGTTCCCGACGCGCCGCACGAGTCGATTTTGGTTCTCGACGCCACGATGGGACAGAACGGACTGAGTCAGGCCCGCGCGTTTACCGAGTCGGCGGCGTGCAGCGGAATTTTTCTGACCAAACTGGACGGAACCGCGCGCGGCGGCGCCGTCGCGGCGATCCGTAAAGAGGTCGGGCTTCCCGTCCGATACGTCGGAATGGGGGAGTCGGCCGACGATATTGTCGCGTTCAACCCCGACGAATTCGTCGACGCGATGTTTGAGAATTTAGATTAGACGATTGAGAGGAGATTCATGACAAAGCGTCTTTCGACGATTGAAGAAGCGGTGAAGGCCATTAGAGCCGGCGAATTGGTCATTGTGATGGATGACGAGAACCGCGAAAACGAAGGCGACTTTGTCTGCGCCGCCGAGCTGGCCACGGTCGAGGGGATCAACTTCATGCTGAAAAACGGACGGGGCCAGGTCTGTATGCCCCTCCTCCCCGAGACATGCCGTCGCCTTGACCTGAGCCAGATGGTTCAGGACAACACGGCTCCCCTTCAGACGGCGTTTACCGTGCCGGTCGACCATGTTTCGTGCCGTACCGGAATCACCGCCCAGGAAAAAACCGCGACGATCCTTGCGCTGGCCGATCCGAACAGTAAGCCGAGCGACTTTGTCCGTCCCGGCCATCTCTTCCCCCTCAAAGCGAAAGAGGGCGGGGTTCTCCGCCGCGCCGGGCATACCGAGGCTGTGATCGACCTGACCCGCCTGGCTGGGCTTCGCCCCTGCGGGGTTCTGTGCGAAATTCTCAACGAGACCGGAAATCGCGCCAACACCGAACAGCTGATGGCGCTGGCCGAAAAGCATAACCTTCAGATCATCACGATCGAAGATCTGATTAAATACCGCCGCCAGCGCGAGCGGATCGTCGAACGAGTGGCCGAGGCGAACCTACCGACCAAATACGGTCCGGCGCGGATCTATGCGTATAAAATCAAGTACGAGGAAGGCGATCCGGTCGCCGTTGTCTACGGCGATCCTTCAAAGGAGAAAGCGCCGCTTGTTCGCCTCCATTCTTCCTGTTTTACGGGGGATTTGATTGCGTCGCTCAGGTGCGACTGCGGCGACCAGCTTCACAAGTCGCTGGCCATGATCGGAAAAGAGGGCGTCGGCGTGTTGGTCTACCTTCCCCAAGAGGGACGCGGGATCGGACTGACCGAAAAGATTAAGGCGTACGCCCTCCAAGACGGCGGACTCGATACGGTCGACGCCAATCTGGCGCTCGGGCACGGGGTCGATCTGCGCGACTACGGCGTTGGGATTCAGATTCTGCAAGACCTGGGGTTGCATAATATCCGCCTCATGACGAATAATCCCAAAAAGACCGACGCCTTCATTTACGAAGGGTTCGGATTGACCGTGGTCGAGCAGGTTCCGATCATCTGCCCGGTCAATGAGTATAACCGCTGTTACATTGAAACCAAACGGGACAAGATGGAACACACGTTCCCGGCGGAGATCTGAAATACCGGCGTTTCTTTTCCGCGAGGGGGACGACGTCCTTTAGAATCTCCCGTTCCATTTTACAATTTCCCGCTGACCTATTCGGAGATGACGATGAAAAGAGCGCGTTTTACGGTTGAGATCCTCGAACCGCGTGAACTTCTGGCGGTCGCCGCCGGCGCGGCGCTTGACGCGTCGGCTCATTCCGAGCCGATCGCGTTTGCGGCTCCTTTGCCGACGGCCGACGAGGGGGCCGTTTCGCTGACCGGGGTCGGAGAGAAGCCGGTTTCGGGGGCGGGGTACGCCGATTTATCGGTTCATCTTTCCACTTCGCGGGCGGTTGCTTCCGATTTTGGAACTCTTTCGCTTTACATCGGGATCCAGGAGACGGGACTTGCGACCCTCTCGGTCTCCCGGTTCGATCCCGCGAAGGCGGGGTTTCAGATCGGCGACGCCTCGCTTGACACGGTTCCCGATATGACCGTCGTTCCTCTTTTTACGACGAATCTGATTTCGAACGGCTCCTGGGCGTTCTATCTCTATGCCGGCGGCGAAGAGGCGCCCGTGGCCGGCGCGTGGTACCTGAAGGCGGTCTGGTTTGACCTTTCCCTTTCCGGAGACTGGACCGGCGGCGCCGACACCGTCGGGAAGGGAATCGACCTGGCCGCGCTCCGGCTGAACGTCAATCCCGAATTGGTCAGGCCGGCGACGATCCAAGTCGATTTCGCCGCCGATTGCGGCGAAGACTGGACGGTCGAGCCGTCCGGCTACGCCGCCGCCGTCGAACCGAAGACCGTTTCGAACCTGGTGGCGCTCGCCGCGCCGAACGAGGTGACGGTTCAGGACGGATGCAAGTTTTTCCTTTCCGGCGCCGGGTCGTACGCAACCGGCAGCCGCGCGATCAGTTCGTGGCTTTGGGGGTATACGTCGGGGGGCGAGGCCGACGCCCGCGGCGAAGAGCTCTGGTTTTCTTCCAATAAGTTGCGCTATACGAAAAACAGTGCGGTCGTCTCGCTTGTGGTCGGTGACGCGGCGGGGAATTTGAGTCTTCCGGCCGACGTTCGCGTGACGCGCCTTCCCGTCGCGCCTTCGGTTACAGGCGCCCTTTCGTCGTTCGCCGGCGGGCGCGTGGTTCTGGCCGATGTTTGTTACACCGACGCCGCCGGGGAAGCCGGCGCGTTCTGGGAAATCGACTGGGGGGACGGAACGGTCGAAGAGTTTACGTGTCTCTCGAACACGCTTTCGGCGTCTCACGTGTATGAAAGCGGCGGGGAGGCGGTTCCGGCGGTACGCGTTACAAACACCGCGGGGGAAACCGGCTCGTTCGTGAGGATCGGTTAGAACCAGTCTTTCCGCTGGCGGCTACTCGGTATTTTCAGTTCGTCGCGGTACTTCGCGACGGTTCGGCGCGAAACTTCGGCCCCCTGGGATTTGAGCCGGGACGCGATCTCTTCGTCGGAAAGGGGCGCCTTTTTGTCTTCGCCGTCGATCATCTCTTTGATTCTGTTTTTGACCGAACGGGACGAGAGTTCGTCCGATTCGGACTTGACCGCCCCCGAAAAGAAAGACTTTAAGGGATAAAGCCCCGTCGGCGCCTCGAGCCATTTGTCATTGCAAGCCCGCGAGACGGTGGCGATATGGATGCCGAGTTCGTCGGCGATCTGCTGCATCTTGAGAGGACGAAGGTGTTTTGGCCCCCTTTCGAAGAAGTCGTTTTGATGCCGCACGATCGCCTGACCGACCCGAAGGAGGGTCATTTTCCGTTGACGGAGGGCCTCGATGAACCACTGCGCTCGGCCGATATCTTTCCGAAGACGGTCTTTGGTGTCGCGGTCGACTTCTCTTTCTTTGAGCATCGCCTTGTATTCGGAATTGATTCCGAGCCGGATCTGATTCCCTTCGTTGATGTCGACGTCCCATCGGCCGTCCTCCCCCCTTCGGACAAAGAGGTCGGGAGTAACGGTCGGCTCGGTCACTTCGTCAAAATCGCTCCCCGGATAGGGGTTGAGCTTGAGAATTTCGCGGATCCCCTCTTCGATCTCTTCGGTGGTGTAGCCGGTCTTTTTGCTGATGAGCGGGATATGATTGTGAATCCAATCGTCAAAGTGACGTTCCAAAATCAGACGGACAATCTCGCGGTGAGGGGTTTCGTCGGTCACCTGAAGAAGGAGCGCCTCGGCGGCCGAGCGCGCGCCGACTCCCGCGGGGTCCATTGCTTGAACGGTCTGTAAAGCTTTCTTCCAAACCTCTTTTTCGGAGTCGTCGGCGTTCTGCCCCCAAAGCTCTTCGAGCGGCGCTTTCAGCAGACCGTTGCGGTCGAGATTTCCGATGATCATTTCGCACGCCTCTTTCTGACGGTCGGTCAGATCGAACCACGGGAGTTGGTCAAGAAGGTGTTCTTCGAGCGTCTCGCCCCGCGACGCGATGTTGCTGATCAGATCTTGGTGGCGCTGAGCGGCTTCTTCAAGCCAGTTTTGCGAACGGACGGGCGCCTCGTCGATGGTGTCGGCGTAGGTCTCGGCAAAGTCGTTGACAAGCTGGAAGTCCTCTTCTCCCGCGTTTTTCTCGTTTCGTGAAAGCAGATCCGATTCGGACGGCGGCGAATTTCCCTCATCAAACGATTCGGAGTCGAACTCGGCGGTGTCGTCGTTGATTTCCAGGACGAGATTCGTGTCGGCCTCGGCTTTGATCCGTTGTTCCAGCTGCTGAACCGGAAGCTGGAGAAGCTCCATCGATTGAATCATCCGCTGGGTCAGAATCTGCTTTTGCTGCTGACTTTGCGTTTGTCCCAGAGAAATCCGCATATTCATCGTCGGGAGCGCCTCTTAAAAGTTTTGACGCCCCTTGATGGCGTCGGAGAGCATTTCCTTATTCGCGAATTCGAGGGTGCTCCCGGTGGTGATTCCGCGTGCCAGGCGCGTGATTTTGACCGGAAGCCCCTGGAGACGTCCGCTGATATAGAGGGCGGTTCCGTCCCCCTCGACCGTCGGGTTGGTCGCCATGATCAGCTCTTTGACGTTTCCTTTCTGCACTCGCGCAACGAGAGTGTCGATGGTCAACTGGTCGGCGGTGACCCCGTCCAACGGGGAGATTCGGCCTAAGAGAACATGGTAGAGACCGCGATAACAACCGGTCTGTTCGATTGAGATCAGGTCGCGCGGCTGCTCGACAACGCAGATCACGCTGCGGTCCCGTCCGTGATCGCGACAGACGTCGCAGAGCGGTTCTTCGGAGAGATTATAGCATTCCTCGCAATAACGGACGCGCTCTTTGACCGTGCGGATCGAGTCGCAAAGTTCCAACGCGTCCTCTTTTGACATCTTTAATATGTGATAGGTGAGCCGTTCCGACGATTTCTTCCCAATACCGGGGAGCTTTTCAAGCTCTTTCATCATCTTCGTGACCGATTCGGTAATTTCGCTCATAGTCAGGAGGGTCTTTCGGTTTTCTGCGGGCGTCTGGCGCGTCCCGCTCGATGACAGCAGGAGACAAACGTTCGGCACCGGCGCCGAACGAGTCAATTCTATCGTTTCTCCTCATAATTTTCAAGGGACAAGCGCGACTCCGCTTAAACTGCGCATTTTGCGCATATTCTCTGTCTGAGGAAGATAAGCCGGTCCGGATAACGGGGAGATTATCTCTGTTGATAATATGAGAGAAATAAGTTAAGTTTGTCGGTCGTTCCGATTCTTCTGATTAATCCGATTTTAAGAAAAAAAACCTTTTTATCGGTTGTATCAGTTTTTTTCTAATGTTCTTATTGGGAAGGAACGATTTTAAGATATGACGGACAAAGCTGTCTTAGGCTTTGCGCGGTCGTTCGTCCGTACCGAAACGGGACGGTCAAGAACGGCTGGCGGGCGCGGCGAATGGTCCGGCAGAATTCACGGCCGTCGCGAGCCGGTGAATTCAGGTTAAAACATGGAAGTTTATAGGAAAAAGGAGTGTCGTTTTGAAACCGACTAGAAAAACCGAATTAGGAATGGCGGCCCTCGCGCTCGGACTTATCGTCGCGCTCGTACCGCAGACGGAAAGGATTTCCATTCTTTCGGCGCAGGAACCGGTCGCGGCCGTCGCGCAGACGCAGCCGTCCGATTCTCTTAGGCAGAATCAGGCGCTCCTCTTAAAAGCGCGTTTGGCGTTGATGGGAAAAGACGTTCCCTCGGCCGAGCGTTATGTCAAGGACGCCGAAGCGCTGGGGTGCGTCTACGGCCGCGGGTGCGACCGGCCCGATTACGTCCGGGCGCTGATCGACGAATTTAAACACGCCGACAGCCGGGCGAAATCGGAAGGGATGACCGAGTCGGTTCGGCAGGACATGGCGCGCAGTTACCTGAACCAGGCCGACGCCTTGCGGCGATGCCGTTCGTTTACCGAGGCCGAAGCACTTGTGACCGCCGCGGTGAATTTGGGGGTCGCGACCGACACCGAAGCGATCGAAAAGCGGATGGATCCCGATTCAATCCGCGAACGGATCGCGAAAGACCGCGTGACGGCCGAGTCGATTCGGAAAGCTTCCGCTCCTCAGGAACAGGCGATGACCGGAATGTCGGCGGTCGCGCAGCGCCGAGTCGAACAGATCGAAAAGGCAACGGAGGAGGCGCGCGCCCTGTTCAATCGCGGAAAGGCCGACGAGGCTGAGGAAATCGCCCGGAACCTGATCGCGATGGAGATTCCCGAAAACGCGTTTACTGCCGATTCCCCGAATCGACTCCTCGCCGACATCGCCGCCTCCCGCGACGACGCCGGGGCGATCGCTTCGACCTCGTTTGAGGGGAGCGCGACCGCGACGAGCGGAATTCGGCAGGTCGAGGGATTCGAACTGAATCCCGCCGTTCCGAATCAAAGCCACGGCTATCTCTACGCGCAGGAAGCCGCAAACGCCCTGCGCGCCGGAAACCGCGAAGCCGCGCTGACGAATTACCGTGACGCGCTCCGCTACGAAAGCGAACTCGACACCGCCACGGTCAAGGAGATCACCGACGCCATTGCCGATCTGACCAACCCGCTCGGCCAGGCCGAAGAGACGGCGGTCTCGCAAACCGGCGTCAACTTCAATCAGCCGCCGCAGAACATCCAGGCCGAAATTGCCGCGTATATCGTCAAGACCTATCAGGTTCGCAACACAGATCCCGATGAGGCGATCGCCATGCTCGAACAGCTGAAATCGGAGATCGAAGGGGCGAACATTAACGACGCGATCAAAAACAACTTCCTCTACTCGGTCGGGATGGCGACCGCCGATACGAAGAAGTTCGCCGATGTCCACGGTCCGATGATCGCTCTGGACAACCAGAACCGCGAAGTCGACGAGAAGCTTCGGCAGGAACGCGAAGAACGGATTCAGATCGAAAACCGTCTCGCCGAAGACATCGAGAAGGTGAACCGCCTCGTGGAAGACGGCAAATACGACGAGGCGATGATCCTGGCCAAGAAGTGCAAAGATTATTCGCACGACAGTACCGCCGCGATTCAGTTGGTCGAGTGGACCCGGCTCAAGAGACAGGCGGCGTTCAACGACAACCTCAAACGGAACCGTGCCGATGGGATCCTCAACGCGTTCAACGACGTCGAAGACGCTTCGGTGATTACGGTGACCGACGAGAATCCGCTCTCCTTTGGCAAACGATGGGACGTGGCGAAGAATCGGAAAGGATTCGAAACGGTGAGCGACCGCTCGGAAGCCGATCTGGAGATTCTCTCGAAACTCGACACGCGGATCACTCTTCCGTTCGATCAGCCGATGCCGCTGGCCAGCGTTCTCGACTACGTTCGCGACACGATGCAGATCAATATCATCATCGACGAAGCGGCTCTCTCGCAGGCCGATATCACCTCGGACACGCCGGTCGAGACGAAATTGCCGAATATCACGCTGAAGAATTACTTGAAGCATATCCTCGCTCCGTATGACCTGACCTATGTGGTCGGGGACGAGGTCCTGAAAATCACCGACAAGTCGCAGCGCGGCGGCGAAATTTACACACGCGTCTACTACGTCGGCGACCTGACGATGAACATTCCGAACTTCAACCAGGTGAACAATCCGATGGATATGCAGTCGTCGTTCGACCGCGCCTATAACAACGCACGCCGGATGTCCGGATCGAAGTCGGTCGTCGATACGATTCCCGGAATGCCGCAGTCGAACGCCTTCGCCGGTTCGACAATGGTCTCGCCGAATATTTTGGCGCAGATCCAGGCTTCGGGCGGAAACGTCCCGTTCACCGGCGCCGCCGGCGGCGGGAACGACCCGGACGAACTGGTCAGCCTGATCACGGCCGTGGTCGATCCGGATTCGTGGGACGTTGTCGGCGAACCGCAGTATTTCTCGCTCAACAGCAGCCTGATCGTTCGCCAGAACGAAGAGAACCACAAGGATATCAAAGACCTGCTCGAAAAACTCCGCTCGATGATGGATATGCAGATCGCCATTGAGGTCCGCTACATCTCGATCAGCGACGAGTACTACGAACAGATCGGCGTGAACTTCGGCGCCACGTTCAAGACAAACGCCCCGTCGCGCGACGACGGCGACGGCCTGGTGCCCGACGGGAAGGGTATCTACGGGATCACGACCGCCGCGACCGGTACCGGTAAACCGTTCACCGAATCGCTCAATATCGATTTCTCGCAGAATAGCTACGGGATGGCGGTTCCTCAGTTCGGGAACTACGACCCCTCGGTCGGCGCGCAGCTTGGCTTCGCGATCCTCAGCGATATCGACACCTACTTCTTCATGAGCGCCTCCGAGGCGGACCGCCGCACCAACGTGATGCAGGCGCCGAAGGTGATGATGTTCAACGGCCAGACCGCGCAGGTCACCGACCAGACTCAGGTGCCGTATGTCTACACGGTGATCCCGGTCGTCGGAGATTTCGCGGTGGCGCGCCAGCCGGTGACGACCGTGATCAACGAAGGTCAGTTCATGACGGTTCAGGCCTCGGTCCTGAGCGACCGCCGCCACGTCCGAATGACGCTGGTTCCCTTCTTCAGCACGATTGTTGATCGCGACCGCACGTTCAAATTCGACGGCACCGAATCGACCGTCTCGAGCAGCACCTCTTCGTCGAAGGGGAGCGAAGACGTGACGAGTGTCACCGATGAACGGGACAGCAGCACGGCGTCCGAGCTGATCAGCACGGGCACGACGATTCAGCAGCCGGTCGTCTCGAGTTTCTCGGTCAGCACCACGGTGCAGGTTCCGGACGGCGGAACGGTCCTGATGGGGGGTATCAAGCGTCTGAGCGAAGGACGCAGCGAAGCGGGCGTTCCGATTCTGAGCAAGATCCCCTATATCAAACGGCTCTTCTCGAACACGAGTATCGGCCGCGAGACGACCAGCCTGATGATGATGGTGACCCCGCGCATCGTGATTCAGGAAGAGGAAGAACGCTACCTGACCGGTCTGACCCCGGACGACTTCAACAGCGGCGAAAGCAGCGACGCGTTCAAACTGAAGTGACAGAGTCCGAATCGACCCGAAAAAAGACAGGAGCCATGGCTCCTGTTTTTTTTCGACTCCGAAACCAACGCGGAAATTTTCGCGTCAATGAAATGCGCAAGAGTATGAAAAAGGCAGAAAAAATCAGACTGATCCTTTCGGACATCGACGGCGTGATGACCGACGGGAAGATCATTTATGACAGCCAAGGGAATGAAATCAAGGAGTTTTCGGCCAGGGACGGATTCGGAATTCGCCTCTGGATGAAAAACGGCGGTCTCTTCGGAATCGTCACCGGACGGGAGAGCGAGGTCGTTAAGATCCGCGCCGATGAACTGGGGGTTGAAATTCTGGAGCAGGGGATCGTCGATAAGGCCGAGACCGTTCGCCGGATCACAACCCGTTTGGACGTTCCGCTCGAAGAAACCGCCTTTATCGGGGACGACTATCCCGATCTGCCCGCTTTGAAAATCGTCGGATTTCCCGCTTGCGTCGCCGACGCCGCCGACGAAATCCGCGATGCCGCGGTCTGGGTTTCCGACATTCCGGGGGGAAAGGGAGCGGTTCGCCAGTTGATCGAAGCGATTCTGAAGGCTCAAGGGAGATGGGACGAGGCGATCCGCTTCTACCGCGGTTGAGTCGGAAGCGTTTCGGCCCGCGCGGTACGCCCGGGAAAACAGCGCATGAGATGACAGGACGATTAACAGGAGAGACTTTGAGATGAAAACATTATTTATTCTGCTGATCAGTGCCGCCGTATTCGCCGGTGCGTTCTTTTCGAATCGCGATGTATCGAAAGCCGATTCCGCTTCCGCGGACGGAGCGATCACCGTGAACATTCGGTATACGGGAAAAGACGGGGCGGCCAGACGGTTCGCCGAAGAGATGATCCGGAGCGGGACGGTCGGGGCCATCCGCGCCGAAAAGGGTAATCTTCGCTACGAATACTATCAGTCCCTCGACGATCCGGATACGATCCTGCTGGTTGACAGCTGGACGGATCAGGGGGCGATCGACGCGCATCACGCCTCGGAAATGATGAAGACCATCGCCCGGCTTCGGGAAAAATACGACCTTCACATGACCGTGGAGAGATACGTCGGCGCCGGGACGCCGGCTTCGGAAGAGGCGTTTATCCGAAAGTAACCTTTTCGAAAGAGAACGCGGGCGAACCGTTTCGGAAAAACGGTTCGCCCGCGTTCTCTTTCGTGAATCGGAACCTATTCTTCGATTCCTTCCGAAGCGGAACCCTCGCCAAAACGCCGCTCGGCGTTCGGGTTCTTCCGGAGAACGCCCGCGTCGACCAGTTTGTTGATCAGCTGCTGCATACTGTCGAACGCGGCCAGGAATCCCTGCGGCGGCATGATGATCCGCTGGGTGTATTCCGGAGTCGGGGCGGATCCTTCGGCCCCCGGCTGAAGGGTCATAAAGTCGAATCGAACCATATTTCCCGCAAAGTGAATCTGACCGAGCCCGTCGGCATACACTTCTTGTTTGACAGCGCCCATGTTTACGTCCTTTCTGTATATAAAGGAAAAATAGGTAAAACAAACGTCCTTACGGTTATCGCCAAACGGACGCCGTTTTACCTATTTTTTTAATGGGGCGCGGTAAACTCCGCCCAGACGCTATAATCGTAACGGACTAACCCCAGATGTCTGAAAGGTCAACGTCGAGCCGGTCGCCGAACTCCTCGGCGAATATCTTGTCGAGAGCGCTCTTTTCGGCGGGATAGACCAGATCGTCGTCGCCGGCCTCTTTCACCCAGTTTGCCGTGAGGAAAGCGTAGTCCGCGGGGGTGATGTCGCCGTCCCCGTTGATGTCGGCGTAATAACGGTAGCCTTCGTCGCCAATTTCGGTCAGCCAGGCTGTGGCGAGGATCGACCGGTCGATCCCGGAAATGTCGCCGTCTCCGTTGATGTCCATCGGGCAGACGTTGAACGTCGAGACGGCGCTCCAATCCGAGTCGGAATAGTCGCCGGTACCAAGCGCGCGAACGCGGTACCGAATATCGGCGCCGTAGGTCAGGCCGGTGACGACCCGGCTTGTCTCGTCGGCGTTGAGCGCGATCCAGGTCGCGCCGCCGTCGGCGCTGTATTCGAGCGTATAGCCGGAGGCGTTTTCAACATCGGTCCACTGAATCTGATGACGGTTCGCCCCGTACGAGACGTAGTGACCGAGCGTGCCGGTCAGGATCGTCGGCGCGTCGAGCTTGGTCTGTGGAGATTCCAGGAAGACGTCAATCGTGTCGCTGTATTCGGAATCGAGATAAAGAACGCCGTCTCCCAGCGCGCGGACCTTGAAGAGGATCGTCTCGCCGGTCGGAAGCGACGTGACGGTCAGTCCGCGCGTCGTTTTCACTTCGGTCTGCCACTCGTTCCACGAATCGGCTTTCCAAGCCACTTCGTAGCCGGAAGCGTGGGACGAGGCGCCCCAAAGAAGAGCGACCGAGGTTCCGGCGATCCCCAGCACGTCAAAATCGGGGGGAACCGAGAGTGTCTGCGCCGAAAGGGTGTATTCCGTCACGTCCGAGAACTCGGAATCGCCGTAGAGGATTCCGTCGCCCAGGGCGCGAACCATGAACTGAACGACATCGCCGGTCGAAAAACCGTCGAGGGTTAGGGTCAGCGCGGAGGTCTCTCGGGACTGCCATTCATCGCTGTTGGTAAGTTTCCACGCCAGTTCGTAGCCGGAAGCGTTGTCGACGCCGCTCCATGAGACGGTGATCGCGTCGACCGCCGCCGCGGCAGCCGTGAGATTTGCCGGCACGTCAAGCGTGATCAGTTCGCCCGTCTGGAATTCGTAGGCGCCCAGGTCAACGATGCCGCTGACGATTCGCCTGGAACCGGCCAGGTCGGTCTGAATAGGCGCTCCGTCCGCATAGTAGGCGTAACTGTTCTGGCCGATATCGATCGCCTGAGAATCGGCCGCCAGCGTGTAGTCGCTTTCGTATATATTGGCGAAGAGGGGAAGGGTACTGTCGTAGACAAAATTCTGCGCGCCTTCGTTCGTCCAGTCGGTATAGCTTGAGAGAGTGTAATATCCTTCGGCGGTCGAGGCGTTCCGGCGGAAGAGATCGTTTCCGTCCAGACCGGTGTTGGCCGCCAGAATCGTGTTGCGCAACGTGACCGAACCGGCCGACACATAGACCCCGCCTCCAGCGCCGACCGCCGTTCCGTCGGCGTAGGCCGAGGCGTCGTTGGAAGCGATCGTCGCCCCGGTCGCTTCCAGGGAGCCGCCGTAGAGTGCGATTCCGCCGCCGGCCGATTCGGCAGATGCTCCGCCGGCGTAGACGGTGTTCGCCGCGACCAGAACGTCGACCAGGGTGACCGCGCCGGCCGCATAGATTCCGCCGCCGAGCGCGATCGCCGACGACGAGGTCGTCGAGGCGTCGACCGTGTTGTCGACGAGGACGACGTCTTCCATCAGAAGCGTGGCGTCCGCGTCGATATAAACTCCGCCGCCGTGGGCGTTGGCGGTGCCCGACACCGAAACCGTGTCGACGGCGTTGTCGTTCAGCGTCGAGCGGCGGACGGTGACCGCGCCCGCCGCGGCGTAGATTCCGCCGCCGTAGGCGGCCACATTATCGTCAGCGTCGGAGATGATCCGGCAAGTGTTGTTGGTCACATCGGACTCGGCGAGGATCAGCGAACCGGATTCCAGGTAGATCCCGCCGCCGGCCGACGCGTAATGGCGCGAGATCGTCGACTTGGTGATCGTGACCGCGCCGACGGCGTGAATCCCGCCGCCGAGCGTTTCGGCGGTGCCGGTTTCGGAGTAGGCGTACAGACTGTTGGCCGTGACGGTGGAGTTGATCATTTCCAGAGAACCTCCGGTCAGGCAGACGCCGCCGCCGGTCGCAAACGCGCTTCCCGAAACCGCCGTGGAACGGACAACATTTCCCGTTACCAGACAACGGTCAAGCGTTAAGCTGACGTTGGACGCGTAGATGCCGCCGCCGTCGGCTTCGGAGGAATCTCCTTCTTCGGCATCCGACTCGGCGCGTCCGCCGGTGATCTTCAGACCTTTGATCGAAACCGAGATTTGCGCGTCGGGTCCGCCGGTGACCGTAAAGACGCGGCGCGACTCGCCCGCGGTGGCGTGGGCGTCGACCGTCAGACGGGGCGCGAGCGTCGCCGTATCGCAGAGTGCCGACGCGTCGATGGTGATAGAACGGGAGATCGCCAGTTCGCCGAGTTCGGCGTTCAAGGTGATCGTTCCGTCGACGAGGCCTTCGGCGAAGGTGATGACGTCGCCGTCCTCGGCGGCGGCGATCGCCTCGCGAAGCGAAACGTGTTCGTCCTCGGCGTCGACGATGTCGTCGAGCGTGGTGACCACGAGCGGATCGATAATCGGAGGAACCGCAACGTCAGTCGTCGCGCTGACCGAGCCGGTATAACTTCCCGTGCCGGTCGCCGTCACCATAATGTAACACGACTGGTCGTCGGCCGTGACCGTGTAGGAAGAAGCGGTCGCCCCTTCGATGAGCGTCATCTCCTGAGGCGTCTGACCGCGGTACCACGCCCAGACGACGCTTTCGGAAGTTTCAGCTTCTTCGGGAAGCACCGAGGCGGTGATCACCGTTCCGACCGTCGGCGGCGAGTCGAACGACAGAACGACGCTTTCAAGCGGCTTCGTTTCGCTGAATTGATATTCGTAGGCGCCCAGATCGATGATGCCGTGCGAAATTCGGGGATTCCCCGCGAGGTCGACACCGTGAGTGGTGTAAGAGTTGACTCCGATATCGACGGCTTGGGAATCGACGGCGAGCGAGAAGTCTCCCGCGCCGGCGTCGGCAAAGAGGGGACGCGACGAGTCGTAGACGAAGGAAACGGGGGTTTCGTTCGTCCAGTCGGTAAAACTCGACATGGCGTTGTAAGCCGCGACAGAGCCCGTCCCTTCCGAATAGAAGTCGTTCCCCGAACGGGTCGCGGTGTTCTCAACGACGAGTGAGTTATAGTATTCTGTCGAGTAGGGATGGGATTCCGAGGAACTGTAATTGTAGATCCCGCCGCCGTACGCCGCCGAGTTGGCGGTGACGGTGGTGTTGGTGAAGTAGAAAGTTCCTTGGTCGACGCAGACCCCGCCGCCGTAACGGGTGGCGGAGTTCGAGTCGATCAACACGTTTTCGGCCGAGCAGGATCCGAGATAATTGTAGATGCCGGCGCCGATCGGCGCGGTGTTCGAGGAGATCACGGAGTATTGGGCGGCGACGATACCCATTTCGTTCCAGACCCCGCCGCCGCCTGTCGTCGCCGAGCAGGAGGTCACCGCGGAATTGGTCAGACCCGTATAGCCGCTATTGTAAATGCTCGCGTCGCTTTCGCGTCGGTTGTAAATTCCCGCACCGTAATAACCGGTGCAGTCCGTCACGACCGAGTCGACCAATTCCAGGTACCCGGAGTTGAAGATCCCGCCGCCGTAGACCGCGTTTCCGTCACGAATGGTGAGATGGGTCAGCTTGACCGGCGAACCGAGCTGCCCGGCGGTCACCATTAAAACACGGTGGTTGCCGCCTGCGCTGATTGAAATCCCGTCGGTCAGCGACGAGGCGTCGACGTTGATCAATTTCGTGATGGTCAGCGCGTAGTCCCCCAGGGTGATGACTCCTCCGTCGAGCGACGGGGCGAAGGTGACCGTGTCTCCCGCTTCGGCATAGGCGATCGCTTCGCGCAGCGAGACGACGCCGTCGGAGGCGTCGGTGACGTCGGCGAGGGTGGTGACGACGAGCGATTTTTCATATTCGGGAACGGCGCTCTCGGACAGGGTGGTGAGCTTTCCGATCGACGTGCCGTAACCGGTCGCCACCACGCCGATGTAATAACCGACGTCGGCGGAGGTGACCTCGTAATAGTAGGCGGTGGCCCCCTCGATGTTTTCGAGGGTGTCTGGAGTGGTTCCGCGGACCCACTGATAGGTGACCAGCGCGTCCTGCGGTTCGACGGTGACGGCAATGTTCTGAGCGACCGACGGGGAAGTGTCGGAAAGGGCGATCGATGTGATCGGCGTCCGCTCGGCATAGACGACAGCGAAGTTATACGTGCCGGTTTCTCCGGAGGGGCGCCCGTCGATCGAGGCGGGATCGTACGCGTTGTTGGCCAAAGCCGAGACCGCGAAATAGAAGCGGCCGGTTTCGGAAGGAGTCCAGGAGAGAACCGGCGTCGCCGCACTGGCCCCCAGCTGGTTGCCTTCCGAATCGAAGACGCGGATCAGCGTTTCGAGCGACTCGCCTGTTTCGGAGGGAACGACGGCAAAGGAGAATATCTGCGAAAGGTTTTCGTCGGTAATGTCGATGGCGTAGAAGTCGACGTCTTTGTCGCCGTACAGACCGTTTCCGATCATTTCTCGGACGAGGAAAGTGCCGTCGGTGAAAGAGATCGTCCGCGCCAGGTCGAGAGTGTCGCCGGGATCGGCGTTGTAGAGATATTCGTACGCGCCCAAATCGACGACGGCGTTGACCACACGGTCGTTCCCCGCCAGGTCGGCGCCGGACGGCGCGAACTCGTTCCGACCGCGGTCGATGGCCTGCGAGTCGGCGGCGAGGGAGTAGTTCGACTCGGCGGCGTCGGCAAAGAGGGGAAGAGCCTCGTCGTAGAGGTAGTTGGTGACGTCCTGGTCGGAGATGTTCGACCACTCCGTGAAGGACGAGAGCGTGTTAAAAGCGTTCAGAGAACCAGAACGGTCGGCGTAGCCGACGTCGGCGTTGCCGCTTCCGCCGTCGGCGAGCGTGTTGGCTGCCAGAACGGCGTTCCGAAGATCCGTTTTGTATGAAGAGGCGGAACTGGACGATTCGGACCAGATTCCCGCGCCCGCCGCCGCGCTGTTGGCGGTGACCGTGGTGTTGACGAGCGTCAGTTCCCCTTTGTTCAGAATACCCCCGCCGTGAACCTGCGACGTATTGCCGGCTACAAGCGAGTTCTCGACCGTTAGGACGCCGATATTGGTGATCCCCGCGCCGTTGGCCGCGGCGCCTCCCGTGATCGTCAGACTGCGGAGAACCACGGGGACAGAGGTCGATCCGCCGTTGACCGAAAAGACGCCGGTCTTGCCTCCGCCGTCGATCTTCACGCCGCCGCGCAACGCCGAACCGTCGACGGTGAGCGCATCGTTAATCGCCAGGGCTCCCTGCGCTTCGTTTAAAGTGATTGTTTTTCCCGTAAGGTAGGCGTCGAATGTGATGCTGTTCGAGTCGACATCGCCGTTTTCGGCGTAAAGGATCGCCTCGCGCAGAGAGATCAGTCCGTCGTAGGCGTCGACCACGTCTTGTTCGGTGGTCACGACCGACGACGGCGTTTCGAGGGTTCGCTGGAACTCGTACGCCCCAAGGTCAACGACCCTGTTGACGATCCGCGTGTTTCCCGCGAGGTCGTTGTGCACATCCGCGACAAAGGCGTTTCCGCCGACGTCGATCGCCTGTCCGCCGGATGCGAGCTGGTAGTCGTGGTTGGCCGGGTCGCGGAAAAGGCGTTTGGCGCTGTCATATTCGTAATTGAGCGCCGTGTTTGTCCAACCGGTAAAGGATGAGAGCGAAAACGCTCCGGAGATCGTTCCGTTTTCGTTGTAGAGGTGAATGTCGGTTCCGGCTCCGCTTTGGGAGACGGTGTTTGCGGCAACGATTGTGTTGCAGAGCGTGATAATGTATGTTTGCGAGTCGTCTTCGGAAGCGACGCCGTTGGCGAAGATGCCGCCGCCGAAGTTAGAGTCGTTGGCGGTGACGGTGCAGTTGACCGCGGTCATGACCGCCCCGTCGTTGCAAATGGCGCCGCCGTACCCCCCCGTATTGGAATGAAGGAGAGTGTTGGTAATATTCAGGGTGCTGTGATAGTTGTAAATCCCTCCGCCGTTATAGTAGGCGTTGTTTCCGTTGATGATCGAATCGCTGACGGTGGTGATCCCGTAATTGCAGATCGCCCCGCCGTAATACGAACCGCTTTCGGAAATGGTCGAACCGGTGATCGTGAGCGTGGCGCCGACGTTATGAATCGCGCCGCCGTAGTTGGCGGAGTTTTTCGTAAAGACGGTGTCGGCGACGTCGGCGGTTCCCCCCGACAGGTAGATGGCGCCGCCGCGCGCGCCGCTGTTTTCGGTAAACGCGCCTTCGCCGACCGTCAGCGTGCCGTTGTAGGAATAGACCGCCCCTCCCGATGTGTTCTTGGAGACTGTAGTATTGCTAAGCGAGACGTTGCCGCGGAAATTAAAGAGGCCCGAACCGTAGGTGCCGGAGTTCGAGGTCAGGGTCGAGTCGACGACCCGCAAATGTCCGGTCGAGAGAATCCCCCCGCCGTCGTAGGAATTCCCGCCGGTGATCGTGATTCCTTTTAGGACGGTCGGCGCGGTTTCGGTACCGCCGCCGATCACCAGAACCGTCGTTTTCGAGTTCCCGTCGATCGCGATCCGCTGCGAGAGGGCCGAGGCGTCGACGGTCAGTTGTTTGTCGAGCACGAGCGCCGAGTCGGAAAGAGAAATCGTTTCCCCGGAAAGGGTCGTTGCGAAATCGACCGTTCCCCCTTCGGCGGCGTAGAGAACCGCTTCGCGCAAAGAAATCAAACCGTCGGTGTCGTCGACCAGGTCGAGGAGAGTGGTGACGGTCGTGGCGGCGGTCTCGATCTCACGCGCAAAGGTCGCCTGATATTCGTACGCCCCGATATCGACGGTCGGCTTTTCGGCCCAGCTTTTCGCCACACGAGTGTTGCCGGCAAGATCGGACGATTCGCTGACCGCGCTGTCGAGTCCGCGGTCGATCGCCCAACTCGAGGAGGAAAGGGAAAGGTCAATTTCGTCAAGGTTGGCGATATTCCCCTCGTCGTCGAATTGCGCGGCGGCGACGAATTTGGCGTCAAAGCCGATGATGTTGTTCCGAGATGTTTCGGGCACCAGACCGAACCAGTTGGCGTTATTCTGGCGGCCATAGTTGTTCGAGACGATGGTGTTGGTGAGCGAAGTCGTTCCCCAGTTGGCGATTCCTCCGCCGTAGTTGGTCGCCGCATTGGCGGCGACGGTGCAATTGACGGCGGTAAAGGCCCCGCCTGCCGCGTAGACCCCCGCGCCGATCGCGGCGGTGTTTGCCGAGAATTCGCAGTCGCGAGCGGTCAGAGAACCGCCGGCGATATAGACGCCGCCGCCGGAACCGGTCGCCGCGATGTTTCGCGTCACTTTAGTGTGGCTGAGCGAAACGTCTCCCGAAACGATATAGATTCCGCCGCCGGTCTCTTCGGTGACCGAACCGCCGGTGATATTCAGATTCAACAGCGAGACCGCGCCCTCGTCTCCGCCTTCAATTTTCAGGACGCGGCTTTTTCCGTCTCCGTCGATCGTAACGTTTTCGCCGAGGGACGACGCGTCGATCGTCATTGATTTTGTGATCGACAGCGCCCCCAGAGTGAGCGTGACGATGTTGGCGTCGCCGCCGGTGAAGACGCTTTCGCTGAACGTGATACGCGGGGTGTCGGCCGAGCCGGTCTCGACTTGCGCAATCGCCTCTCGCAGGGAGAGGAGACCGTCGGAATCGTCGACGACGTCAAGACTGGTGGTGACGACCAAATCGGTCGATACCGGCTGAACGGTGACCGTCGCGCTTCCCGTCCAGTCGTTATATCCCTCGCGCGAGACGGTGACCGAGACGGCGTAAGTGCCGACATCGGTAAACGCGGGGGGCGTGTCGAAAGTTTCTCCGCCGTATGTGTAGACGACCGTGTCGGTCGCCAGGTGCGGGTCGGTGAGTGTG
>CADBQY010000164.1 GCA_902796885.1 uncultured Planctomycetota bacterium | reverse complement strand
TACCGTTCGGGAAAAAGTCTATTTCGGCGGTACTTTCGTTTCTCTGAACGAGTGTGCGGCTTCGGCGGCGGCTTCTTCCGACGAAGAACTTATTATTCCCGCCGGGGTCTATTCCGGTCTTTCCCCGTTCGTTTTTACGGACCGGAAGAATCTGACCCTTGCCGCGTACGGCGTTTTTGCCCGTTTTAAGAGTTATACAGTCTCGGCGGTTCAGATCGGCCGATGCGATCGGATTGCGGTCGAGGGGCTTTCGATCGATCACATGAAGGCCGCGAATGCACAGGGAACCGTTCTTTCGGTCGGTGAAAACAGCATTATTTGGGAGGCGGACGCCGGGTATGGCTTCGATCTGTCCGACACTTCCCTCTTCAGTACGCTCGGAGTCGGTCTGGCGTTTCGCGCGGGGGAAAAGCTTCCGTACGCCGACTGTTACGGTTTGGAGTACACGAAGAACGAAGACGGCACTTTTACGGTCAATAAGGTGAAAGGCCTTTCGGCCGGCGACCGGGTCACGTTCCGCGGCCTCGGCGCCCATGTTTGCGCGGTCCGCGATTCCGGCAATGTTCTGTTTCGAGATGTGACCGTCTGGAACGGGAGCGCATTCGCGTTCCACGCCTGGCAGGGAGCGGGACGCGTTTTACTGATCCGATGTCAGGTTGTTCCCGGTCCGAAACCGGAAGGCGCTGTTCAGGAGCGGATACATTCGGCGTGCGATGCCTCGCACTTCTCGAATATGCGCAACGGGCCGGTCATGGAAGACTGCGTCTTTACCGATATGACCGACGACGGGACCAATATCAACGGCCATTACGCCGTGGCGAACGGTTTCGATCCCCAGTCCCGCACGTTCACCGTTCTTGACCGGTACGAAGTCTCGACCGGCACATACTCCTCCCAAACGGCCAATATCGAAAAGGGGGACAAAATCCGCGTTCTGACGCGCGATTTTCATCTTCTCGCCGAGACGACCGCAGAAGGGCCCGTCGAGGAGGGAAAGCTCGTTGTCGCCGATCAACTTGAGCTCCCGACGACGGATGTCGTTTTGCAAAATATGAGCGCTCAGTCTTCTGGTTTTACGGTTCGCAATTGCGTTGTCCGGCGGATCCGCAGCCGCGGTCTTTTGATTAAGGCGGGGGACGGCCTGATCGAGCATTGCACGATCGCGGAGACTCGTATGGCGGGGATTCTGGTGGAACCGGAATCGATGGGGTGGCCCGAATTCGGGTTTACTTCGAATCTGACGATACGGAATAATCTAATGACCGGCACCGGTTACGCCAACCCGAAAGCCCGTCTTTTTGCCCCGATCGCCGTCTGCGGCGATTGCGGCGCGACCGCCGATGCCGACGCCCAGCTTCATCGGAATCTGGCGGTCGAGGGGAATGTCATCGAAGACCGGCGAAACGAAACCGCGATTTGGATCTCTCATGTTAACGGCGGGCGGGTCAGCCGGAACAGGTTTAGCGATCCGAAAATCGGCGGAGAAGAGAATCCTACCGCCGCGCCGATTGCCGTCGACTCGTCGACCGACGTCGAGTTTTTTGGGAACATCCAATCCGAAACCGGCGCGCCGGTGGATATCCTCGAAGCCGTTACCCGTATCAGGGTCGGTATGTGAGACGGCGAAGCCTCCCGTCCCGGACGGAACGGTAAGGTGAGTTCCGCCGCGGCGAGGCAGCCGACGATTAAGAGAAGGACTGTGATCAAATGGCCATCATGATTCCGGAAGAACCCTGTGATTTTGAACCTGCCAGCGGCGAGGGGAGACTGTTCGAGGCACTTAAAAATCTTCCCGACGACTATTGGGTCGTTCATTCTTTGCGGCTGACGTCGGTCGAAAAGAACGAAATGAAAGACCGAGAGATAGATTTTGTGATCTTTCACAGAGAGAAAGGGCTTTTGTGCGTCGAGGCGAAGTGGCATACCAAAACGGCAAATATCACTATGCCAAGGACATGATACCGATGAAATTTGGCAGTCCGTACAAACAGGCCGATTATGCGAAACACGATCTTCTCAATAACGCGGAAAAACGCTTGGGACAGGTCGCCCGCCGGTGCAAGTTCCTTTCGGCCGTCTGGTTTCACTCCGTCAAGAAATCGGAACTGAACAACCTGAAAAGTTCCGACTCGGACAAAGAGCTGACTCTGTCATTCGAAGATCTGGCCGATACGGCAACTCTTCGGAACGACCTGGAAAGGATTTTTCAGATTAAATCGGTCAACGGGCAGACGCTTCCCGACAACCGTTTGTCGGAAAGCGATGCCCGGCTGATACTGGACACCATTATCTGTCCGGAGTTCAGACTTGCCGCGAAGACGACGTCGGCGGATTTAAAAATCATCCGGTGGAACCGTCTGCTGGAGGAGCAGTCGAAGATTTTAGACTTTATCGAGGGTGAACATTCCGTCGCCATTGCGGGCGCCGCCGGTACGGGCAAAACGTTTCTGGCGCTGGAGTTCGCGCGCCGGAAAGCCAACGCGGGCGAAAAAGTCCTTCTTCTCTGCTTCAACACACTGCTTTGTTCGAAATTGAACGAAGAAAACAAAGGGGACTCTTCCCGTATCGAGATCAGGACGATCGACGATTATGTCCTCAGGATAACGGGGATTGAATTCAATAGCCCCGCTTGGGGGACGAGGTATGAAAAAGCCGTGGAAATGATCTCGGACAGCTTTGAAACCGCGTTTCCTTTCACATGTCTTGTCATAGACGAGTGTCAGGATTTTGGTCTGAACTTCGGTACGGTCGCGGAGAATACCGGCGAAAAAGACAGCAACCAAGTCGACGGCCGCGATGATTCAAAAGAGAAATTTATCGAAGAGATCAAATCATGGGGCGAGATCACTCACGGAAACAGATTTTCGTTCATCGTTTTTTACGATAAAATGCAAATGGTGCAAGCCCGATCCATTCCGGGGTTCATCGAGAAATGCGATACGCGATTGACACTTCACAAGAACTGCAGAAATACAAAAAATATAGGCCGCACCGCCCATGCCGTTCTTGGCGCGGATGAGCCCTTGTTCAGAACGAACGCTCCGGAAGGAGGCCCTGCTCTTATCTGCTATTCCGAGAGCGATTCGCCGTCGGTGAAAAGCGCGCTGGATCGCATCCTAGACGGTATCGAAGACAGGAAACATAAGGATATCGTTTTGCTCACGTGTAAGAAGGAAGATAACAGCGCTTTGCGCGGATATTGTGAAGAAATTCAAGTGGGATATTACAAACGGTACCGTTATCGGGGAATAAGGTTTACGACGTGCAGGAAATTCAAGGGATGCGAGGCCGACACGGTTATCCTTTTGGACGTCGATCGGGAGACCTTTTTCAGACAGCACGGGCGTCTGTTCTATGTCGGCGTTTCGCGGGCGCGACAGGATGTTTACGTTATCGCGTCCCTTTCCGAAGAGGATTGCGGCGACATTTGCCGGGAAATCCTTGAATCGAAAGATTTCAAAAATCCCAAGCGGGAATTTCAAAAGAGGCTTCATTTCGGTTGAACCGGACCGTCTCAAAATTTCTGAAACGATGAAGATTACCCGCGTCCTCTTTCTCCCGAAAAAAGGAATCCCCATGAAAGATTTGTTCCGTGTTTCTGCCGTTTTACTTTGCTTTTTCCTCGCCTCCGACGTCTTTTCCGAACCGCGGATCGGGACCGAGCCGGCGGGCGCCGAGGTTCCTTCGTTTACCGAAACGGAGATCGATTTCCGCTACGACGGGCAGGTCGTTACCGGCGGCGTTTTGAAGGCGGACGGG
>CADBQY010000163.1 GCA_902796885.1 uncultured Planctomycetota bacterium | reverse complement strand
TTCGGCACGAAGCGAACCAGCGAAGGAGCTGCGCGGAGCTGTGAGGGATGTTCGGAATCGACCTCACCCGGCACGAAATCTGCCAGAACGCCCCCCGGAGCCAACAGGTCGAGCGACTCCGCGCTTCCGAAAAGAACCGTCTTTCCCCCCAAGGCGAGCCACTCTTTCAAAACGGAATCGCCTTTCCCCGCGCCGGTGAACGCCGTTCGATCCGACGCGTTCAGAATGACCAAATCGACGGATTCAAGTCCGTCCCGCCGACCGGGGAGCTCGTCAAGCGCTCCAAGCGCAACTAAAATCGGAGTACGTTCCGCCGAGAGTTGAAGCGAATTCAACATCGCGGCCATGGCGTCGGTCTTCCCGCCGACGACCAGCCAAATCGGTTGCCGCGCGTCAATCGGTTTCGGAAAGAGGAAGGCGCCATCGTCCGAATCCGACTCGTCGCGCCGCAGGGGGAGAGGAAGCCCTTCCGGTTTCAACACCGACTCGGCGAGGATCTCGCCGGTTCCGGACGAAATGAGACGAATCGTCAGCGGCGCGTTTTCGCGTCCCGACATGAAGAACGTCTCGACACAACGTTCCCCTTCCGCGTCAGAAAGAGGAACGACCGTTTCCCAATACGTTGGCGTACCGTCCGGATCGATCGACTCGAGTACCACTCGAACCGTTTCGCCTTTCCCCCCCTCGGCGGTAAAGCGAACTGTTGCCGGGGTCAGATAACCGTCCTTATAACAGCCGCGAAAACCGACCGACGCTCCTGTTATCGTAACATTCGTCTTATCCGCCGAAACGGTTTCCGGAGAAAACGCGCCGAATAAAGCCAGGAATCCGAGAAATAGACGGAAAAGGAATTTCACGGTTTCTCCTCGTTCGGACAAACGCAGACATACTGTCCGCACCCGGGACACCCCGACCCGTACTTCTCGGCCAGAGCCTCGGTCAGGTCAATTTCGGCGACGTTGGCAATCGTCGTCAGCCAGGCGATCACGTCGGCGAACTCGCCGCGAAGCTGCTCTTTCGTCTCGCTGCGCAACGAGGTCGCCAGTTCTCCGATCTCTTCAATCAGCCACATAAAGGTCGCCTCGATTCCGCGTTCGGCATCCTTCTCGTAATACATCTTTCGGATCAACGCCTGAAAGTCGCGAAACGTAATCTCTTTCTTTTCACTCACTGTTTTTTCCTTCCCTTCTTTCACCGATAACCGTAGAACTAAACGCCATCCTCGTACGGGCGGGTTAGGGTTCGGGCCCGATCATCCCGCTTTCGCGCGCCTCCTTTTTGAGCTTTTCCTTTCCCGCCCAGATGGTGATATGATCCCACGGCAATTCTTCGTCGAGCCGATACGGGGTGTGGGCGATCGCGACGCGGTCGATTCCCGATTCCTTTTCGGCTTCATCCCAGACGCGCCAGTCGAACATGTCTTTCCACGCCTCAAACCGCGCTCCTTTTCGCCAGGCCAGCTCGACCACCTTCGCCACGCGCCGATCGCCGCGCGCCAGAAGACCTTCGAGGAGACTCGCTTTGAGGTAATGATATTTCAGATCGACCGACCGTCCGCGCGGACGGGTTCGGAGCCGTTCGTGAGTTTGCCGAAAGACCTCTTCGGTCGCCATCGGCGCCCACTGGAGAGGGGTCTGCGGTTTCGGGATGAAGTTCGAGACGTTCGCGACGATCACCGGCCATTTCCCGCGCACTTCTTTTCCCAGACGCGAAACCCTCTCGCAAAGGTCGATGATCCCGTCGACGTCCTCGTCGGTCTCGCCGGGAAACCCGACCATGAAATACATCTTGATCCGATAGAACCCGTGTTCGAACGCGCTCCGGCACCCGCTCATCAGATCTTCGTCGGTCACCTTTTTGGCAATACGTTTGCGCATCGAGTCGAGCGCCGCTTCCGGCGCGATCGTCAGCGCGCTCGAACGTTCGGTGGAAAGGTTTCCGACGACTTCCGAAAGCTGGTGGTTCACCCGCAAACTCGGAACCGAGACGGCGATTCCCTTCGGCGTGGCCCGTTCGGCAAACGCGCGCATCAGCTCGTCGAACTTCGGATACTCGCTCGACGAGAGCGAAAGAAGCGTTACGTCGCTGGTACCGGTACGCCCGCAGGCGGCGATCGCCGATTCGACGATCGGTTCGATGTTTCGGAAACGCAGAGGCCGCTTGATCGTCGAACTCTGGCAAAAACGGCATTTCTGGGGACATCCGCGCATAATCTCGATGGCGATACGATCCTGAACGCTTTCGACCAGAGGTACAACGGGAGAGGACGGGGGCTGATAATCGTTCAGACTTTTGATGATCGCCGGGTAGATATATTCCGGCACCCCCGGCTCGGTCGGCCGAGGTCGGCGTGCCCGTCCGCTCGGCGCGATTTCGACCGAATAGAATTCCGGCACGTACCCCCACGAAAAGCGGCGCGCCATCGCCAGGAGCATATCGCGTCGGATCTTTTTCGATTCCGCTTCCGGAATCGCGTACCAACCGTCCGGCTTCTCTCCCAGGCGCGACTCGTAGACACGGGGAAGTCCCGCCCGGGCGCGCAACTCGAGCCAATAGTCGATCATTTCGTTCTGCGCGGCTTCTCCGTCCCCGACCAGAAAGAAATCGATGAAAGGGGAAAAAGGTTCCGGATTGAACGCGGCCGGGCCGCCCGCCATCACCAGGGGGTCTTCGGCGCGGCGTTCTTCGCGATGAATCGGGATATTCCCCAGATCGAGCATCGTCAAAATATTCGTCGTACTCAGTTCGTGCTGGAGCGTAAACCCAAGGATATCGAAGGACCACAAGGGGGAAAACGTCTCGAGAGAATAGAGCGGCAAACGATTTTCGCGGAGTTTCGCCTCCATATCGGGGAACGGGGCAAACGCCCGCTCGCAGCAGAGGTCGGGCTCGGCGTTGACGATCGCGTAGAGAACTTGAAGAGCGTAATTGCTCATTCCAATCGCGTAGGCGTCGGGGAACGCGAAACAGAACCGCCCCCGAAGGTCACGCGACTTTTTTACAATCCGTCCGAGCTCTCCCCCAATGTACTGACCGGGTAGCTGGACGTCCGGCAGAAGGATCGATTCGATCTTCCGTCTCAATTCCGGATCAAAGTAGTAAGGTTCACTCCCGGCGCCCATTAAAATACGGATACTCCCAGCTTATATATAACGTCATACCTCCGCCCCATTTTATTCTATTTGATTTTTCCCAAAAGAAAAGTACTTCTCCTCCGTCTCTCGCGCCCGTTCCCGCTGTACTTCCTCTCCGTCGAAAAACAAAATCTTCTATTTTCCCCGCCCGTCATGATCGGCAAATTCGACGCCGATTTTTGGGAAACACGCAAATTGCCAAAATATCCCCCGCGCGATTTCGTTTGATGTTTTAAACTTACATTGGGATGAGACTCCGCCCGGACGCTTGATAAGTAAGCGAAAAAGAATAAAATACGTAAGATACCTGGCATAAACAGCTTTCAGAAAAAGGGAAATGTGATGAAAAAGAGTTATCTTTGGTTGATCGGCGTAACCATCGTCGCACTTTCGGCGTTGGCTCTTTCCACCTCGGCCGTTGCGTTTTGGCCCGGGCATGGCGTTCTTGTCGGCAATTCGGGCGACTGCGACGCTTGCGACGGCGCCGCCGCGGGTTACGGACTCGGTCTTCCCGGTCCCGGTTTTGTCCTTCCGGGCGGTGGACTGGCCAACAGCAATTTCGGCCGCCGCGCGATTCCCGCGCCGGTCTATTTTGCGAACACCTATCCGGAATACCTTTACGGTTCGCCGAACATCTACGCCGGGTTCGACGAATACGATACCGACGTGGCGTTTGTCAGTCCCGTCGTCAGCAAGACTCCGTTCCACTACGACTACTACAACGACCAGTACAACTATTCCCCCTACTACGGCAAACGGTGGGATAAAAACTGGTACATCACCGACCAGATCGCGTATCGTGCCGACGACGGCGGCAGTGCCGGCGCTCTCGGTGCCGAAGCGAGTTACGGCGATTCCTCGGCCCGTCCCCTTTCGCTGACCAACGAAAAAGCGGCGGAACCCGCTCCGACGGAAACCCCGGCGGTTCCCACGACCGAATCGGCGCCGACACCCGCGGCCGATCAGCATATTGTCCAGACCTCCTACACCGTCAGTCCGGTCGACGATGCCTATCGCGGCCGGTTCATCTATAACTTTGAAAGTTTCTGCGACGACGATCCCCCCTGCTGCCTGCTTCGTCCGGTCGCCTGCCTGGCGCGCTTCCTTTTCGGCGCTCCTTGTTGCCGTGTCTGCGGCGGCCGAGGCGGCTACTGCTGCGCGGCTTATAGCGGGCATGGCGGCTACGGCGGGTTCAACTGCCCCGCCTATCGTCGCGGCGGCTGCGGCAAACCGTTCGTCGATCCGTACGCCGCGCCGTACACTGTCGGCGCGGTAAACGATTGCTGCGGCGGCATCTACGTCGATTCGTACGCCGAAGGGGGCGTTTTCGTTGACGGCAACGCCTGCGGCTGCGTCGGCGAAGGTTACGTGCAGTCCGCCGAAGAAGCCGTAACCGACGAAAGCGCCGAGACTGACGCAAACAACGGCGAAACCGTCGCCACCGAAGACGAAAACACCGAGCCGCAAAACGCCGGCAAGGAACCTTCGTCCGACGAAGAATCAAACCTGATCCCCCGCGCCGAACAACCGGCCGACCCGACACCCGATGCCGATCCCTCGCAGCCGAGCGTTCCGACCCCCGACACAGAAGACGAGAACGACTTCCGCGGAATGTTCGACCCCGTCTCGACCCGCTACGAATCGAACGAAGGTGAAACGGTCGGCAGTATCCGAATGGCCGTTCCCGAAAACGCGGTCGTGATCATCAACGGCTACCGCACGAAGCTCTCCGGAACCGACCGTACTTTCCTGGCCAAAAATCTTGTTCCGGGCGAAGTCTATTCGTTCGAGATCAAGGTACTGGTCGAAAAGGACGGAGATGTCTATTCAGGCGTCAAAGAGACGGAACTGCGCGCCGGGGAAAACACCCTCGTCGCGTTCCGTGCCGACGACTTCCGACGGGAAGGTCTGACCTACGCGTCGAAGTAATCTCGAGTTGCCCCTTAAAAATGGCGGACGCCCGTTTTCCCAAAAGGAAAGCGGGCGTTTTTCGTATAGCGAAACGGACTGGCACTCGGTCTATTTCAGGAGAGCCGAATCGTTCAGATTCAGCGCGGCACGAAGACCGGAAATCTCTTTCGGCGGATCGGAGCGTTTTCCCTGACGATACGCGACGTAATCCCGCCAGAGGAGCTCGTCGGTTCCGTAGTTCTTATGCGTCACCTTCGAAAGCGCGACCATCGCGGCCAGACGAAGCGCCCCGTCGTCGAGAGGTTCGTCTTGCATCGCCTCGGCCAGAAAATCGACCATTTGGGCCGTGTCTCCCAGCTGCGGGGCGCTGTGTAAAAGCGCCAGGCGGAAATCTTTTCTTTCGTTGTTTTCCTTGTCGCTCCCCGCCTCGGAAAGGAACGGCTGCGAACGGTACGCCTCGATAAAGGCGGTTAAGATCGACTGCCGCACCTCCGTCAGGTTTTCCGATTTGGCGCGCGCACCGTACGAACCGAGCGCTTCGGCCGCCGTGATCCGGTTCCCCAGGTTCTCTTCGCCAAGGGCCGTCAAGAGGGTTTCCAGCGCCGGTTCGATATGGGCCGTCTCGGTAATCTTTCCAAGCGAGCGAATCGCGGCGCGGCGCACCAGCGGATCCTGCGAACGATTATATTCTTTGATCAGTTGAAAGGCGAGAATATTTTTCTCTTCCGGCTGCGCTTTCGCCCCTTCATCTCCCTTTTCAACGATTCGTTCGATTCTCTCCCACGGACGAAGAACCCCTTCCACCTGATCGCTTCGCCGTTCGGTGCCGGGAAGGCGCAAAAAGAGCTCGTTATCGGTCGCCCAAAACGAGGTCGTACACCCCGCCGCCAAAAACAGGAGCGTTGAAAACAACCCTAACGTACGGTAGAACTCGCGCATACTGATTCTCATGCCAAACGAATATGTCCCCTTCCACATTTCGACGGGCGACTATAACGATTCCTCCGGCGGAAAACAAGATCAATTCCCCTTCCCTTCTCGCGCGAAAACTTCCGTTCAAAAGGAAATCTTCTTGCCGATTCGTCCCAAAAAAGGTATGATGGTTGCGCCCGAAGTTTGATTAACCGCCGCCGGAGCCTTCCATGTTCCTTTCGCTGATCGTAACGTTCGTAATCCTTCTTTCCGGTGCTCTCTCGGCCGACGAGAGCATTTCGCCGCCGAGCGAAATAGCCGAAACCGCCGAACCGACCGTAACGATTTCTCTGAAAGACGGCAAGTCGTATTCCGGCCGTCTTCTGGCCGATTACCGACAGGAAAACGGCGCGGGGCTGACCGCCCTGGAAATGCGAGACGGCGCGATCGAGGTGATCCATTCCGAACAGATCGCCGAAATGCGCTCGACCGGCGAGGCGTTCCGCCCCATGACACTAGACGAAGCAGGCCGGTCGCTCCTAGATGATCTGGGGGAAGGATACCACCTTCATCAAACCAAGCATTTCGTTATCGCGCACAATACGTCGGCAAGTTACGCGCTCTGGTGCGGAAAACTCTTCGAATCGCTCTATAGTGCGTTCGCCTTCTATCAGAATCGACGCGGTTTCGAACTGGAAGAACCGGAATTCCCCCTGATGGCGGTTCTTCTGCCGAACCGTCAGGCGTTCCTCGACTATGCCAAGCGCGACATGCCGACAGCCGAGGGGATCGCCGCCTATTTCAACCGAAACTCGAACCGAATCGTTCTCTACGACTTTTCGGAAGTCGAGACGGTTCGAAGTACCCTCCAAAAGAAGAAAAAACGCGCCGCGGCGGATATCGAGGAGTTTCTCTCCCGACCGGGCGCGGCGGCCAACGTCACGACGATCATTCACGAGGCGACACACCAAATCGCGTTCAACCGCGGGCTCTTCCTTCGGAGCGGTCCCTATCCCCTCTGGGCGGTCGAAGGTCTTTCGATGTTCTTCGAGGTTCCCGATCCGCGCTCTTCGCTCGGTTGGAGCTTCCGCGGCTCGCGCGGTAAGGTCAATGTTCCCCGTCTGAGCGATTTACGGCGCATCCTGGCAACCGATTCCGCCGATCCGATAGACGAAATTCTTCGGGAAGAGAATTTTCATCAAGAGCCGCTCCGTTCCTACTCCCTCTCATGGGGACTTTATTATTATTTCCAAACCAAAGAGCCGGAAAAACTCGCCCGCTACCTTAAAGCGGCCGCGTCGAGACCTCCCTACTCGGTCTGGTCTCCGGAAGACCGGGTTGCCGATTTCGAAGCCGTTTTCGGAAGCGACCGGAAGACGCTCCTGAAAAATTTCTACAAGTTTATCGGTTCGCTCGAATAGCTCCAAACCCGCCGCAGACACGGCGTTTTCCGTCGGCGGAAAAATCTTCGTCTCGGTACGCCAAAAGGCGCGTCTTGAAAGACGCGCCTTTTGGCGTACCGAGATCAAGATATCATTCCCAAGCGTCGACTAACGATGATCAACGTCGCCGATACTCCCCGGCGCGAACGGAACCGCGTCGCTCGGATACTCGTCGAAACCGGGCGCGGCCTGAGTCGTTTCCGGAACTTCGTCGCGCATCGCGGTCTTCTCGGAAGGACGCGATTCCGCGGATTCGGCGTTCTTTTCGCCGCCGGAATAATCGCCCCGTTGAGCGAGAGACGACTCGGAGTTGGCGTCTTTTTCGACACCGCGCAGATAGTCGTCTTTCGTGTAGCGTTCGGGGGGCGCTTTGAGCTGGACGTCGTCCATTTCGGCGGGAGACTTGATTTCGGGCTTCGGTTCCCGTTCAAACGGATTACGGACTTTCCACGAGTCGGATTGACACCCGGTCATTCCCAACCCCATCAGGGCGGCCAAGATCAGCGCCGCACCGGTAACGCTCTGTTTTCGCATCATTTCGCTTTTTCTCCGTGACCATTGCGCCGAACAGTTCGGCTTCACGGCGGCAGGATAATCTTTTCGCCTCTGCGGATCAAGAGGAAAAGTTTCACGCGAAAAAGATTTCACGAAAAAAAATTTCCGGCGGCGAAAAGGTTTCGCCGCCGGAAAAAACGCGCGTCGGACGACATTACTCTTCGATATCAAATTCAAACTCGCGTTTATCGTCGCGATACCACTGTTTATCGCGCGAAGCGGGAGAAATCGCCATGAGGGGCGAGAAAGTCCGAACATAAACGTGGGTCAAATCGCGGTTAAATTCGAGAAGCTGAATCCAGCCGTCCCCCCCGTTCCCTTCCCAGCCGCCCCCCATCGCCTGGGTATCGAAAAGGATCTGGTAGACCGGTTTCCCCGAATCGTTCGGATCGACGCGGAATCCGGTACTTCCGTCCATATCGTCGGCCGCCGCGACGTGTCCGCAAATAACCATCCGGATATTCGCGGAGGGCTTGACGAGTTTTTCCCAGAGTTGCCGCCCCGAATTCCCTTCCTTACAAAAGCCGTAACTCTCTTTTTCGATGTGCGCGGACTCTTTATTATAGCCGCGGATAAAAGAATGGGTGACGACGATTCCGAAATGATCGCGGTATTCGGGCCGGGCAAATATTTCCTTCGCCCACTCCACCGCTGCCTCGCGCGGATAGAACTCGAGCGCGACAGCCAGAATCTTTTTCCCGCCCGGAGTCGTCCATTCGTACGCGGCGTTCTCCAGGGTCTGAACGCCAAACGCGTTCGGCGCGGTCTCAACGAGGACTCCTTTCAGCGCCGGGTTCCGGTCGATCGGGAAAAACTCGTTGAAATGCGAGTCGCGAGTCTCGGAAGATCGTACGCCGTAATGAACCCCCTCGGGATAGATATCCGGACCGTAATCGTGGTTGCCGGTACAGAGAATATAGGGGTAAAGACCGTCAAGCCGCTCGAAAGCGCGCGAAGTTGACTTCCACATCTGAATTCCCGTTTGGTTGGCGAACTTGCCGTCCGCCTCTTGCAGCCCGTTCGACTCGACCAGATCGCCGACGCAAATCACTTGCCGGATATTGAGTTTTTCACAATTTTCGGCGATCCACGCGGTCACCAGCTCAAAAATCCCCTGGTTCCGCGAGTAACGCGAATAAGCCTGCGGGTCGGGAATAACGACCATGGTCCAATCTTCGGAATGAAGAAGCGCAGGATCGGGATTGGCGCTTTCTTCTCCCCGCAACGTCGTCACAGCCGTCCCCCCAAAAAGGAACGCGATCAAAACGGTAAAAACAGCAAAACGTTTCATCGATACGCCTTTCGTTTAAGAATGTCCGTCATTCGGGGAGGGGCTGGTCTTTCGTCTCCGGCAGGAAGAAGATCAGAATGATTCCCAAGAGGAAGATCGGGCAGAGGGTCGCGCCCGCCCACGCCATCGGTTCGGCTTTATGGGCGTAGACACTCGAAGTGAGGAATCCGATAAAAAACGGTCCGATGGCCGAAATATACCGGCCGGCGTTATAGCAGAGCGAAACCGAAGTGCTTCGGACGCGGGTCGGAAAGAGTTCCGGGAAATAGATCGTGTACCCGCTCAAAAGCGAGGCGACCGAGAATCCCATCAGGGGATTCAAGATCAGAACCGAAAGACGGGTACGCGCAAAGCCGAAGACCGCCAGCGAGGCGAACATCGCCGCCAGGAGGAAAAAGATAAAGGTCGGACGGCGGCCGAGACGGCGCGTGATCAGCGCGAAAGCATACATTCCGAAGAACGCCCCCAGATTAATCAGCGCCGAGGTAATCGCTCCCCAATTGCTGACCGTTTTATCGATCCTGCTCTTATTCGCTTGGATGGAGCCGATCACCACATCGGCGTCCAGCTGTTCGGCATCCGTTTTGACCGCGTTGATCCATTCGGCGATCTTAGCGGCTTCTTCGTCACCGATGGGGGAATTATGATTATCGGTCACAGGTGCCAAAATTTCTTTGATTTCCTTATCGGCCAGATCATTCTGGCCGTCGGCAATCCCTTTGAGCGCGCCAAAAATCTTTCCGCCGGAAAGGGCGAGTCCCGGTTCGGCGATCCGGTTCATAAAGAACCCCTCTTTAATCTCCTTCTCTTTCACCGCCTTAGCAAATTCTTTGTCGGAAACCAGCTTCGCGAAAAAGATCTGTTCATTGGCCGCGAAATCAGCGATATTTTCACTTTCACAATTGCTTCTGAAAACCGAGCGGTTCAGGTCGATCGCGAAAAGCATGATCCCCCAAAAGCCGATAATCCCGATCGAGGCGAAGATCATCCCAAGGATGACACGGTTGCGGGTAAACGCGTTGCCGAAAAGCTCGACCAGCGGACTTCTCTTTCGACCGGCCTGTTTCTCCTCCTCGTGAGCCTTTTTCCACGCATCCGGCTCGTCCATCGTGCGGATGAAGAAGAGAAGGATAATCGGAAAGAACCCGAAGAAGAAAGTCCAGTTCCAGACTCCCCAACCGCTGCCGTGAGGAATCACCTGGCCCAGAACAAACGCAATCAGCGCGGCGGTGATGTTCCCGAGCGAACTCATCGCCTGCAGAAATGCCAAGGCATACGGCCGGGCGGTCGACGGCATACTTTCGGCGACGACCGTCGCGCAAACCGCAAACGCACCCCCGAAACCAAGTCCCGAAATGAACCGCAGCGCCAGGAACTGATTGACGTCTTTCACAAAACAGGTCACGCCCGAAGCGACCGAATAGAGGAGAATCATCCAGAACATTGTCCGAACACGGCCGTATTTATCGCCGCAGACGCCGAATATGATCCCGCCGGTCGCCCAGCCGATCAACATGAGCGCCGTCGCCCAGGCCGCGTACGACGAGACGGTACTCGTCCATTCCCCCATTCCGGTCAACCCCGAAATCGCCGGGCTTTTCGCCAGGGCAAAGAGCTGTTGGTTCAGGGTATCTAGAGCCCAGCCCAGGGTGCAGACAATCAGAATAAACCAGTGTTTTCCGCTCAACTGACGATACCAGGGACGGGTATCGACTTCGGGTGCCGCGTTAACGTCAGCCATCATGACTCCTTTATCAATCGACAGGATGTTATAAAATGAAAAATTTCAAAGGGGGCAACTCGCTCCACCGCGGGAAACGAGCCCCCTCTTGATTGACGAAACGGCGCCGAGCGAGTCCACGACAAGCACGGCGCCCCAAAAACGCCTCTACGGACGGTGTTGATGTTTCGGCGCGGGACGCGCTCCCGGTTTCGGCGCCGGATTACCGATGTGTCCGGGAGCCGGTTTTGGCGCCGGCGCCGGACGCGCTCCGTTATAGGCGTTGGGACGGGGAGACGGAGGCGGAGGCGCCTTATGGGACGAAGGTGCCGGTTTCGTGTGGGAACGAGGCGCGGGAGCCGGAGAGTGCGGAGCCGGTTTCGGCGGGGCCGCGTGCGGTCGGTGCGGCGGAGCGTTCTTTGCCGGCGGAACCGGCGGTTCCGGCGGCCGACGGTTCGGCGGGGCGGGACGGCGCGGCGCGGGAGGAGGTCCCGGCTTTCGCGCCCGGTAATCCCACGGGGCGACCGGATTGAGAGTCAGCCACAGCCCGATCTTCGCGGCGCGGGCGACGATTTGCGCTTGAGCATATGCCGTATCGTTATAAAAAACGTTGTTGTGCCACGCGTAACCGGCCCGAATCATCCGAAGACCGAGTTCCCGCCCGTCATCGGTATAGACGCGCCCGACAATCCGTCCATAGGAGTCGGTTTCATGATATGCCACGACCACATGACGGCCGAACGCGATATTCGACAGATAGTCCCGCGCTTCCGCGCCGTTAATCTGTCCAAGCTCCGGCGCTTCGGCGTCGGCAAGGCAGACGACGTACGACGACACCGTCAGGGAATCGTAAATCGTCAGCGTGTCGCCGTCGATCACGCCGACCACCGTCCCCTGAAACACATCGGCGCGCAGCGTCGCCGCGAGCACAAAAAGAAGAACGACAGCGCCGCAAATTTGGGATTTCACTCTCATCGATTTCCCTCCTTTAAAAGTTGATCCTGTCCGAAACGGACACTGTTATGATTCTATCAAACGGCCGCGCCCGGCGCAACGGGGTCGGCGAATTTATTCCGCTCGACGAAACGCGGTCTTCCCGAAAGCGTAAAACAGTCTTCACCGATCGGGCACAAAAAAAGAGCCTCCGGAAAAACCTTCGGCTCTTTTTGAATCCTCTCGGATGCTCAGACCAGACTCATCACTTCTGGGCCTGCGGGTTCTTGGTGAGAACGCCGGCCGCGACGAGCTTGTCAATGAGCTGCTGCATGCTGTTGTAAGCGGCAAGGAAACCGTACGGAGGCATGATGATCCGTTCGTTGTATTCGGGGGTCGGAGCGGCGCCCTCGGCACCCGGCTGAAGGGTCATGAAATCGAAGCGAACCATGTTCCCCGCGAAATGAATCTGGCCAATACCATCAGCATAAATCTCTTTTTTCATGTTTTCTTTGACTTTCTTTCTAGATCAAAGTGAAAAATACAAAACGGTTGTAACCGACATAGCCTCATTCTAATCGAAATCCCCCGAAAAAGAAAGGGGGCAGAAGGCAAAAAAATCCAAAAATTCTCTTTTTTTCTTAAAATCGCCATTGTTTCATCATCTCGGAGTAAAAAAATCGATTCTATCCGTCGAACAGGTCAAAATATCGATTCCATCGAGAAAAGCAAAGTCTGTTTAACATTCCCCCGACACGGCTGCCGGAAATGAGAAAGAACCGGCGCTATCCCCCTTTACCGGAAGAAAGCGCCGATTCTTCATTTCGCTGAAAAACGAAAGATCAATGGTCAGAATACGTCGAAGTCAACGTCCAGATCGCCCGCCTCGTAAGCGGCGAAGACCGCGTCGGCGGCGGGAAGCGCGCGCGGATACGTCAGGTCGTCGTCACCCGCCTCGCCAAGCCAGTTGTTGCTCACAAAGTTACGGTCCGCGCCGGAAATATCGCCGTCGCCGTTAATGTCGGCATAATACTGGTATTCATCGTCGCCTTCTTCGGCAAGCCATGAACTGGCAAGAAGGTTCCGGTCGCTCCCCGAGATATCGCCGTCGTTGTTGATGTCCATCGGGCAGACGTTGAACGTCTTCGCGGCGCTCCATTCCGAATCGGTATAGGATCCGGTCCCGAGCGCGCGGACGCGATAGGTCACGTCGGCACCGTAAGTCAGACCGTGAATCACCGCGCTGACATCCGAAGCCGAAACGCTCGTCCAAGTACTCCCGTCGGTCGTGTACTGGACCTCGTAACTCGAAGCGTTCGCCACCGCGCCCCACTGAATCTGGTGCCGGTTCGCGCCGTAGGAGACGTAAATCCCGCGGCTGCCGGTCGTGATCGCCGGCGCGGCGAGCTGCTCGGTTCCGCCCGCTTCGACGGTAATCGTGGCACTGGTGAAGTCAATCTCGCTGTCTTCGAAATTCCCCGCGCCGGCGCGAGCCAGGTTCATTCCCTTGATATGCGAACCGCCTCGTGTCGGAAGCGCCGTGGCGACTTCGGCCGTCCCCTCGACGGAGGCGGTAAAGGTGTACGTCCCCAGCAGAGCCCACTGGTCGACCGCCAGGTCGTTCACGCCCGTCTGCGAGCAACCGCCGAAACAGGCGACCAAACCCGCCGTCGAGTCGTCGACCATCGTCGCCTGACTGGCGTAAATACTGCTGACCGTATACGAGCCTTTGGCCAGCACCGCGTCGGTATAGCTCAAATCGATGTAACCGCCGGTACATCCCACATCGCTCCCGTCGGCGTTCAGAATCCAAACCTGCGCGTAAACGGTATCACCGACCTTGGCCGTCGAAATCGAGGACGGAAGAACCGACAGTTCCGTCGCCGACGCGGCGGAATCGCTCAGCACAAGCGCCACGGTGATCTTCTTAACCGAATCATCCGTAATCGAAGCGGTCACCGTTTCGCTCGTCGGCGCGATGTAGTTCGAGGCCTGCGCGCCGGAAAGAGTGTAGCGAACCGTCACGCTATAATCACCGACTTCCGCCGATGGGAATTCGGCGTTAGCGGTCACGGTCACATCGTCCCCGGCAAGAATACCCGAAACGGTCCCCAGGGTCACATCGGCGGCGGTCGTGCCGTCGTAGAGTTTGTCGGCGACGGAGGTTCCGCTGACCGTAAGCTGGGCCTGCGAAATCGTCACGGTTCCCGACCCGAGCCAATCCTGATAACCGGTGCGGGTCACTTTGACATAGATCGTGCGGGTTCCGGTCGCGGAATAGGAAATGACGTTTTCCGAGTAGTTCACGCCGTCGGCGCTGTAATAAATGACGTCACCGTCCTGAGTGCCGTTGATCGTAACACTGTGCGCGGCGGCATCGTAGGCTCCCGCGTAACTGTCGATCGTGCATTCGAATGTCGGGGTCGGTTCCGGTTCCGGCTGATATTCGTAGCAGCCGTAATCCTGGAAATCGTTGTAAACGCGGACGTAAGGATCGTTGCGGAGATCCCAGTTATAGAAAGTTTCGGTATCGGCCGCCGTAAACGTATCGACCGCCTGCGAGTTGGAAGCGAGCGTATATCCTCCCTCTTCAAACAAAGGACTGTTGACTTTGCGGCGAGTGCTGTTCGTATAGGTAATTCCGGAACCGCTGACTCCGCCCATATCGTAAAGACAGCGGTCGACGTTGAAAGCCGTCTCGGTGTCCGCTTGTTTATAAAGGTCGGACTTCGAGGTAATCGATGTGTCGGTGCTGCAGCGGCCGATATTGTCGACCAAGATACATCCGATGAAGGTCGGGGCCGCTTCCGATCCCGTATTATAGAAACCGGCGCCGTACGATTTGAGGACAGCGGGCGTCAGAACATCGGCTCCGTCAGAGTAGTAGACCATCTGGCTGACGTTGTTGGTGATCGTGCAGTAATAGACCGCCGCCAGATA